>CAXTMW010000020.1:14920-27015 GCA_964245455.1 uncultured Acidobacteriaceae bacterium | reverse complement strand
GGCCTAAAGCAGCACCAAGCCGACGATGATTGGAATGGAATCGGAGGCTATCCAAGGTCATACGCCCTCTGCTTCCAGGTGGCCTGCCGGCCGGCCAGCTTGCGTGCCAGTGCCCACCACTGCAGCACCAACAAGATGGCTACGCCGACCGGGTGAAACAGCGCGCCGAAGATGCTTTGCCGGTAGCGCCATGCGGAGATGAAGCGGATCACGTACCCGGCAGCCAGCGCCAGGGCGGGCCAGGCAAACCCTTGATGCCGCAGCAGCGCATAGGCAACAAGCAAAGCGGGCAGCACCTGCCCGAAGAAAAGCATGGCTGAAAACGGTAGGATGCGCCGGGGCGCGGCAAGACCTTCGGTCGCGTTTTTACCCAGTCCACGCCAAACCTCGCCGGCGCTGCGGTACATGCGGCAGCGCGCCAGGTGAGTCAGGTCAAACAGGTCGGTGGGGAAACCTTTTTCGCGAAACAGCCGCGGCAGCAGGAGGCCGTCGTGCATGGTTTCGCGCACGGCACCGTGGCCCCCGCTCGCCTCGTAAGCGGCTCGTCGCACCACCATGATCTGGCCGCAACCTGCGGCAAGGTCGGGGTTGCGCGGCTGGGAGCGCAGAAACGGAATGGGGCAGTAGCACAGCAGGATGAAGTGGATGAGCGGGATCAGCAGCTTTTCCAGCCAGGTACCGGTTTCCTCGTAGGGGAAGCCGCTGAGGAGGTCCGCGGTGCCGGCCTCGAGCTCGGCCAGCAGGCTCGCAAGGGCTGTCGGGGCGAGCCGCACATCCGCGTCGAGAAAGCAGAAGATGTCGCGGCTCGCGAGACGCGCGAGCGCCGCGCAGGCGTGCTGTTTGCCGTTCCAGCCGGCCGGCAGCGCCGGCGCCGAGCGCACGGATACGCGGGAGTCCCGAGCGGAGATCGCGGCGACCAGTTCGGCGGTCCTGTCGGTGGAAGCGTCATCGAGCACGATCAACTCAAGGTCTACGCCGCTTCCGTTCAAGCCGATGGAAGCGAGTACGCTTTCGACCGCGGCGACGATGCCCGACTCCTCGTTGCGCGCCGGGATAAGAACTGAAATGCCGGGCGAGGCGAGCCCCGTGCTGCTTTGCCCCGGCTCGCGGTAGTACAGCACGTTGACACAGAAAGCAGCGAGCGAGCCGAGGGAACAGCTGAGAGCCAGGATGAGCAAAATCAGCATCATCGCAGGCCGCCCTTGCCCTGCCGCATTTGCAGCCGCTCAGGCATCGCTGCTTCCTGGCCGTGTGTGCAGGCTGCCGTGTTCCTCATGGTATCGCTCACCGCGCACCATGGCGCGGACCCGCTGCCACCCGCCGTAAATGCCGCTGGTGCCTGCCGAACCCGCCAGCACCGGGGTAAATAGCTTGGGGTCGCGCTGGGCCGACAGCGTTGCGAGCGCGTTCTGCGCGGATTCCAGCGCGGCTGCCACCTGTTCGCCGGGGTTGGTCGGTTCATGGTTCATCATCCCACTTCGCCGCCCGTCGGTGAAGGTGAGCGGCGGGCCCAGCAGCGCCAGCGCTTCCGGCAGGCGCTCGTCCCAGAAGGTGTATTCGAGCGCGAGAGGAAGCACCGTGACCTGAGGCGCTCGCCGCAGCAATGCATCGAGGCCCGCGCGGAAGGTCACCGGCCGTGTGCGCGTATCGGTAAAGCCCCCTTGCGGCGTGACCCAGAGCACTGCGTTCGGGTCTCTGAACAAGTGGGATGCTGTACGTAAAAAGCGTGCCGCACCGCGCGGTGTTCCCTGCTCGACGGGGAACAAGCCGACTTTTTCAAGAACGCCATAGCGGCTGAAAGCAAGCGCATCCATCGGCGCGTAATGGTCCGAGGACCGCTCGAGGAAACGGCTCAGCAGAATGGCCGTCAAGGGGTCCCACCAGGAAGGATGGTTGAGGCAGATCACCAGCGGGCGCGTGCTGCGGGGCCAGTGCTCGGCACCGGCCAGGCGTAGCGCGTGAAAATGCCTACGCACAAATAGGTACAGGTACAGATCAAAGAAGCGCAGCAGGGCGCGCGACGGCCGGGGCGGGCCGGCGTTGTCGCGCGGCGAGCGAATTGGGCTCGCGCCAGCCTGCTGAGCCCCCATCAACGCGCCTGGGCAAGGAGAGTTTCCGCCTGCGTGCGTGCCGTGAGCGCCGGTTCCACGCCGCGGAACCGTTGATCCACCGCGTCCGCGGCGATCCAGCCGGACATCATGACCATCGGCATACCCGGGCCGGGGTGAGCAGCGCCGCCGGCGAGAAAGAGTCCATCTACCTGGCTCGAAGTATTGGACGGTTTGAACGCTCCGTTGAAGCGGCCGTGGCTCGATAGTCCGTAAATTGCGCCGTTGAGAACCTTGTAGCGATTGTGGATGTCAAGCGGCGTGAGGTGGTGCTCGTAGACGATGCGGTCTTCAATGTCAGACAGGCCCGCAGTGCGCTTGAGCTTGTCGAGGATGACCTGGCGGTAGCGCGGGAACATCTGCGACCAGTCGTGGTGCGGGCGCAGATAAGGGGTATGCACCAGCACGTAGAATGCGTCGCCGCCCGGCGGAGCGGTGGCCGGCTCGGTGGCGCTGGTAGATGCGATGTAGCAGGTCGGGTCGGGCGCGGGCTCGCCCAGGTCGTAGATGTGGTGGAACTCCTCGTGCGGGTCGCGCGAAAACACGAAATCATGGTGCGCGATATGGTCGTAGCGCTTGTTCAGGCCTAGGTAGAGCACTACGCCCGAGCAGGCCGGCTCGTGCTTGCCTTCCCGGTTGAATTTAGCCGCGGGCGCGCCGCCAACCAGCTCCTGGTAGGTGCGCACCGCGTCCTCGTTCGACACAACGGCGTCGAACTCGAAGCGCTCGCCGGCGGTGGTGAGGAGGCCGGTGACCTTGTCGCGCTTGCCTTCTTTTACGGTCAGCAGCCGCTCGATTTCAGACGAGGTGTGGTACTCGACACCAAGCTCGCGGCCCAGCTTCACCAGCGCCTCCGGCACGGCGCGGGTGCCGCCCATCGGGTACCAGATCCCCTCCTCGGCCTGCATGTTGCCGATCGAGCATAGAATCGCAGGCGAAGCGTCCGGCGAAGAGCCGACATACTGCACATAGTGGTCGAGCATCTGCGCGACATCCGGGTCGTCGATGTACTTGCGGATCGTGCCGGCGACGGTCGAGCCGATGCGCATCTGCATCAGGTCGCGCAGCACGCGCTTGTCAAAGGCACCATTCACATCAAAGGTGTCCTTGATGGAGCCGACCGACTTCCAGAAGAAAAAGCGGTCCGAGATGCCGTGCAGGTCCTGCGAGTACTGCATGAACTGCACGTACTTGTCGCCCATGCCGGGCTTGCGCGCGTTCAGGTCCGTCGCCATCTCGGTGATGTCGTGCTTCAGATCAAGCACGGAGCCGTTGTCGAAAAAGCAGCGCCACTGCGGGTCGAGCCGCACCATGTGGACGTAGTCGTCAAGGTTGCGGCCGGCCTCGCAGAAGACGCGGCGCAGTACCGACGGCTGGATCAGAATGGTCGGGCCCATGTCGAAGCGAAAGCCTTTTTCCTCGAGGACGGCTGCCTTGCCGCCCAGCCAGGGATTCTTTTCGAAGACGGAAACCTGGTAGCCGCGGGCGGCCAGTGTGCAGGCCGCGGACAAGCCGCCGAGCCCCGAACCGATAACTGCGATACGCATTGTGGTGTTCTCCTGATCTGTTCCGTTCACTATCTGCTCATTCACTGTTACATACGATGAAGTTTGGCCTGCCGCGTCCGGCTTGGCTGTCACGAGTGCTTCGCCGGACGCAGACCCGGCATTGCTTTGGCCATGGTCCGCAGGCCGTGGAGCCGCTGCCGCCAGCCTCTGGCGTGCGCGGCCTGCAGGTACCCGGCGAAGAGCTCGGCATGAGCGGCTGTGATTGGCTGGTACGCGATGCGGCTCCGGCTGCGCTGGCGCACGATCGCGCGCGGCACAGTCATCTCCAGCAGGCCCTCGCGCCCGCGCGTGGCACCGAAGCCCGAACGTTTGCGCCCGCTAAACGGTACACGCGGGTCGGCGGTCGCGACGATCAGGTCGTTGAACAGGATCGTTCCCGCGGTGATGGTTTGCGCAAGCAAACGCGCCTGCCGTTCCGGCCCGAAAATCGCAGTGGTCAGAGCATAGGGGCACTGCTCATGCTGCGCGGCAGCGTCGGCTACGGTGTTGAAGCGGAACAGCGACAGCACGGGCGCGAACAGGTCCGTGCGCGCGATGCGCATCTCGGGCGTGACGCCTGACAGCAGCGTCGCTTTCGCGCTGCCACCCTGCGGGACGGGATTGTGCAAGGCGGGGTCGTGCAAGGCGGGGCCGTGCAGCAGCACCCGAGCGCCGGCAAAGCGCGCGTCGTCGATGCACTCGCCTAAAAGCTCCAGTGTGCGGGCGTGCAGCGGGACAGGTTCGAGCGCGGCGAGTGAGCGCTCCAGCCCGGCAGCCAGCTCGTTGAGCAGAGCATCCGCGACGAACACGCGCCGCGGTGCCATGCAGGTGGCGGAGCCGTTGAGGCGCATGCCGAAGGTGAGCGCGTCTACGACGCGCGGCAGATCCGCGCCTTGCAGAACAAAAACCGCGTCGCAGCCGGATAGCTCCATCACCGAGGGCGTTGCGGTGCGGGCGAGCGCGTGCAGCACAGCTTCGCCGGTATCCGCCGAACCGGTCAGGAAGACTTTGTCGACGCCGGCTTCGATGGCGTCCGTTGCGGCTGACGGCGCGGCATCGAGGATGGTCAGCAGCTCCGGGGATAAGCCGCTCGCAATCAGCATAACGCGCAACGCGTGAGCGCAGGCCACGCCCGAGGGCGCGGGCTTCCACAACACGGCATTGCCGGCGGCGAGCGCCTGCAGCGCCTGCGCGCCTGCGAGGAACAGCGGGTAGTTGCCGGGCGCGATCAGCAGCACGAGACCCAGCGGCGCGCGCTCCACTTCCACGTCGACCGAGCGCAGCCAGAAGGGGCGCGAGCCGCCGCCCTCGTTTCGGGTGCGCAGCAGAAACTCCGCTTCCCGCTCCAGAAAGCGGCACGCCTCGGCCAGCGGCAGTACTTCCGCAACGAGGGTGTCAGCCTCTCCGCGATGGAGGCTGCCCGGGTACTCCGCGGCGACGGTAGCAGCAAGCTCACGCGCACCGGCGGCGAGCTCGGCCCGAAACCGGCGCAGGACGCGCAGACGGACGCGCACCGGCGTTGCTGCCCAGGCGCGCTGCGCCGCCTTTGCCCCGCCGAAAAGCGCGGCGGCAAGCGGCGTGGGCGCGTCGACCTGCGGCAGGGCGGCCATGAGTGTCAGCTGACTGCCTCGTAGATTGAGTCGGGTGGAGGCGTTCCCGGCATCACGGGATCGGTGTTCCACTGCGGTTCAAGGTGCAGGTCTTCGAGCAGCAGCCGGGAGGTGATGCGGGCAGATTCAAAAATCACCGGCAAGCCGCTGCCGGGGTGCGTGCCGCCGCCGACCAGGTACACGCTATCCAGGTCCTCGAAGCGGTTGTGCGGACGCATGTGCAGCATCTGCCGCAGCGAGTGCGACATGGAAAATGTCGCGCCGCGGTACAGCCCGTAGTCTTCGTTCCAATCCTGCGGCGTCAGGATTTTCTCGGTCCGTATGCGCGATTCCACATCGTGGATGCCGATCTTTTCGAGCTGCTCGAGCGCGAGCGCGCGGAATCGCCGCTGCTCTTTCGGCCAGTCAATCGATCCGGTATCGTGCGTGACCGGCAGCAGCATATACAGCGTGCTCATGCCTTTTGGAGCGAGCGTCCGGTCGGTGACGCATGCATTCTGCACGTAGAAGGAAGGGTCTTCGGCGGAAAGGCGGTGGTTCTCTTCGATATCGCGCAGGTTCTGTTTGTAATCCTTGGCGAGATAGATGGTGTGGTGCGAGACGTCCTCGTAAGTGCCTTCAATGCCCATGTACATCATGAAGGTTGAGCAGGAAAAGCGCTTGCCTTGTATTTTCTTGTCGGTCCACTTGCGGCGAAGCCTGTCGGGTACCATGCGGCGCATCGCGTCCGCAAAGTCCGCGTTGATCACAACCGAGTCCGCGGCGACCTTGCGGTTGGCCGTACGCACGCCGACTGCTTTGCGGCCCTCAAACAAGAGCTCTTCCACAGGCTCATCGAGCAGAATGCGCACGCCGAGCGAACGGGCAACGCGAGCCATCGCCTCGGATACAGAGCCGCACCCGCCGATGGGATGGAAGACGCCGTGCTCGTACTCAAGAAATGAAAGAATCGAAAAGAGCGACGGGCACGAAAACGGGCTCATGCCCAGGTATTTTGACTGAAATGAAAAAGACAGCCGCACGCGCTCATCGTCGAAGTAAGAACGGAGATCAGCGTCGAGCGAGCGCCACGGCCGCAGCAGCGGCAGCAGTCGCAGCATGTCCGGGTGCACCAGGTCGCGCCAGGACTCAAACGGTGTTTCAAGAAAGGGTACAAACTTTTCGAGCTTGGTGCGGTTTTCCGCGAGAAAACGGTAGAAGCCCTGCGCATCGTGTGGGTTGAGCTTCGCGATCTCGCGAGACATCTGCTCCACATTCGGGGTCGCGAGCAGCTCGCCGCCCGAGCCGTACACCAGGCGGTATTGCGGGTCGAGCCGGACCATCGGGATTTCCGCTTCGAGATCAAAGCCGGCGGCGCAGAAGATTTCACGGAGAACACGCGGATATAGGAAGAAGGTCGGACCCGTATCGAATTTAAAACCGTCACGCTTGATGGTGGACGTACGGCCGCCCACCTGCGACCGTTTTTCGATCACAGTGACATCTACGCCAGAGCATGCGAGCAAAATTGCCGCTGCCAGGCCACCCGGCCCAGCCCCCACAATTGCGACCTTCCTCATTCGACCATCCTTTGGCTTATGCCCGCGAGAGACCCGGGCGTCACCCAATCTAAACAGATCAACCGGGCAATGGGTAGGACGAGACACGGGCTGGAAACGATGTACTTTCGCGTCGTGGCAAAAGCTATGTCGTCGAAGAAATTTGTCGCAAGTTAGGGGAAGAAGGCATCTTACCGGCGTACTTCGGAGTAACCTATGCGATGCGCGCACCTAGTATTTGCCGCGCGATCTTCTGTCCCATCTTCTGTCCATGATGGGCGAGCGCGGGCAGGCCGACGCCGGCGTACGCGTTGCCGGTCAGGCCTAGGCCGGGCAGCTGGGCCACGTGCTCCTCGAGTCGGCGCATACGCGCGGGATGCCCGACGGTGTACTGCGGCAGCGATTGCGCCCAGCGCCGCACGACCGTATGCGTAGGCGCGGGCAAAGGCCCCAGCAGTTTCGCAAACTGCGTCCGTGCGGCCTCCGCGATGCGGTCGTCGCTCCAGTCCATCATGTGCGGCGCGGCGTGGCCGCCGAAAAAGCCGCGCAGAAACACAGCGCCCGGCGGTGCGCGATGCGCAAATTTCTGGTCCATAAAAGTGCCCGCGAGCAGCTCCGGCTCGTCGCACAGCGTGCGGCCGGGCGGCACCAGAAACCCGAAGCCGCGCGGTACACGCAGTTTTTGGGCGGCCTCACCCGCAAAGCACAACGCAACAACAATGGCCGAGGTGGCCTCCATCGCGAGCAGGTCCGCGGCATCGGCATCCGTAGGCGCAAGCAGCCGGCGTGTAATGTGCGCGGGCGTCGCCAGGATCAGCGCGTCGAAGGTTTCCCGGCCAGACGTGCGCGTGATGACAGACCAGCCCTCGAGCGTCCTGCTGAAAGCCTTTACCGGAGTATCTTTGCGAACACTGCCATGCGGGAGAGCGGCCGCGACACGCTCGATCAGCGTGGACAGCCCGGCGCGCAGGGTGGTGAAGACCGGCTCGGGCAGCTTGCCCTCGCTGCGATTGCGCTCGATGCCGGCCATGGTGGGCGCGATCAGACTGCCGTGTTCGTGCTCCATGCGGACAAAGGGCGCGAGCACGGCGCCGGCGCTCAGGGTGTCAATGTCGCCGCCGAAGACGCCGGCCAGCAGCGGTCCCGCGATAGTGTCCGTGGCTTCCTCGCCGAAGTGGCGCGTGATAAATGCCCGGACAGATTCGTCGAAGTCCGCGGAGCGCGATTGGGCTTGCTGCTTCAACTCCTCGGCGCGCTTCGGTTCGCGCAGGTAGGCAAGTCGAGCCTGCCAGCTGAACAGCGGCGACTCGAGAATGGGCAGCCAGCGCGTCGGGACCATCATGCGCATGCCGTCAGGCATCGGGGTCAACTGTCGCCGGCCGAAGACGCTTTGGGCCAGGTAATTGCGGCGCACCGCATCGTTGGACTGGATGATCTGGTCGGCGAGGCCGAGCTCGGTGGCGAGGTCGCGCGCGGCGCTTTTATCAGAGACCCAGGAGTCAGGGCCGGTCTCGATCGTAAAGCCGTGCTCGTGTACGGTTTCGACGGTGCCGCCGAGCCGGTCCGACGCTTCAAACAGCGTGAGCTCGACCCCTGGGTGCTTCGCGAGCTCGTAGGCCGCGGCCAGGCCCGCCATGCCTGCGCCGACGACCGCGATGCGCACGATTTTTCGTTGCGGGAGTCCATTCTCGCTCACTGGAGGGCCAGCGCTGCCTCAGACTGTCGCGGCGCGGTGGCATCAAGCCGCGCAAAGGCGCTTTGAGCCAGGTCAACAAGCGCCTCGGTCAGCAAAGGCGAGCTGTTAAGCGAGACCGGGCGCTCCAGACGCATGCCGAGACCCTCGGCAAACTCGCGGAAAGCAATATCGATGTCGTAGAGGATTTCGACGTGGTCGCAGAGGAAGCCGATGGTTTGCAGCACAACGGTTTGCACACCGGCTTCGTGCAGCGCCGTCAGTGTGTCCTCGACCGTAGGGCCGATCCACGGGCCGCCGGCCATGCCCTGGCTTTGAAATGCGAAGCACCAGCGAGTTTCATCGAGACCCGGGGTACGCGCCGCGACCAGGGCCGCGGTCCGCTTGGCTTCGACCGGGTACGGGTCGGGAGCAGGCACGGCTTTGCCATCGCTGCGCGCGGTTTCCGCAGAGGAGCGCACCCATTCCGCAGGAGCATGCCCAGGAGCAGGCGGGGCGGTTGGGGCGGCTGTGCCGCCGGCAGGCGAACTGACCGGGCTGCTTACAGCGGAAATCACGGCCCGCAACGCGTCAGGCGCTTGCCTACCGGCGCTGTCGCTCGAACCGCCGAGGGCGGGTTCGGTGCGGTTTATCGACCCGTCCGCGGTGGGAACGGGCCGGCCCGCGGTCGCGCCGGCAGCCGGGGTCTGGATGGTGCGGCACGGCACCGAGTGCGCCGTAAACAAAACGGTCGCGGGCGTGCCCTGCTCCTGCTGGACCTGCTCGAAGATGGGCTGAAGCCGGTCCGCAAATGCGTCGGCAAGCAGCGGGTGGTCGGCCCAGCCCTCCGTGAAGTCAATGCGTATGGCATCGCCCGCCTCGGCGTAGACAGCGCGGCGATACAGGCCGACGCTGGTACGCGAGTTCTGGGGTGCAAGACAGATGGCGGCCGCTTCCGTGATGCCGTCCGCCCTCATCTGCCTGACCACATCGACGATATAGGGCTTCCAGTTGCGCATCCCAACGTAGACCGGCAGTCCCAGCGCATCGGACAGCAGACGGCCCTGCTCGATCGTGAGGGCGGTGAGCGGGCTTTTGCCGATCAGGCCGTAGCGGTGCGTGATCTCGTCCACCACGGACTGCGGCATGGGCCTGCCGCTGACTACGTTGCTCAGGTATTTGGGTATGTCGGCCAGCTCGTCGGGCGTGCCATGCGCCAGTAGCAGAACAGCTCGTTTTGCAGTGCTCCCGGATTCGCTCATAGCTCTGCTTTCTCCCGCTGCGACAACGCTCGAACAGTCTGCACAACGTGCTGCACGTGCTCAACCGGCGTACCGGGTACGATGCCGTGCCCCAGGTTGAAGATATGGCCGGGCCGTCCATCGGCTTCGATGAGGATGCGCCGGACCCGGGCGTCGATAAGCTCGGGCTCGGCAAACAGCGTGATCGGGTCGAGATTGCCCTGGACAGCGCAGCTGTAATCGAGCTCGCGCCAGGCTTTGGCGAGCGGCGTGCGCCAGTCGAGGCCCAGCACGTCAGCCCCGGTCTCGCGCATGGCCGGCAGCAGGGTTGCCGTATCCACGCCAAAGTAGATGACCGGCACGCCCATGGCCTGCACGGCGCGCACCAGGTCACGCGTCACGGGCAAGACAAACTCGCGGTAATCGGCAGGGGCGAGCGCTCCGGCCCAGCTGTCGAAGATCTGGATCACGTCGGCGCCGGCGTCAACCTGCTGCTGCGCGTAGGCGGTCAGCACTGTTGCGAGCTTCTCCAACAGCAGCTGCCAGGCCGCGGGATCGCGATACATCATTGTTTTAGTGTGGATGTACTGGCGCGAGCCGCCGCCCTCAATCATGTAGCTGGCCAGGGTAAACGGCGCGCCGCAAAAGCCGATGATGCCGAGGGCGTCTTCAGTATCGTCGTGGGTGCGGTGGCGAAAGTGCGCTTCGACGCGGCGGATTGCTTCCGCCACATAGCCGAGCTCGTCCGCGCGATCGGTGCGGAGCGCGTCCACCGCCTCGCGGCTGCGCACCGGCTGATGGACCACCGGGCCTTCGCCGGCGAGGAACTCGAATGGCAGGCCCATGCATTCAAACGGCAGCAGCAGATCGGCGAAGATAATGGCCGCGTCGACCCCCAGCTTTTCGGCTGCGGTAATGGTGACCTCGGCGGCGCGCTCGGGCTGCTTGCAGATCTCGCGCAGCGAGTGATGGCGGCGAACAGCCTGGTATTCGGCCATGTAGCGGCCGGCCTGCCGCAGAAACCACACCGGGGTGCGATCGACGGGGCTCCGCAGACAGGCGCGGACGAAGCGTGAGGCTCGCGCCGGCTGCGGCTGGCCGCCGGCCTCGCCGAAGCCGGAGCGAGCTTGGAGGTCGGGGCTGATGGCGCTTGCTGCGTCGTTGAGCAAGGAGTTTTTCATGAGAAGGCGGATCGCGGGCGACCCAGCTTCGAGCCTAGCACCGGCCGGCCGGCGCTCCGTCGAAGCCGACAGGTACCCTATCAAAACCATTCCGCATTCGGGTGCTTGTCCCGGAACGGAACGCGCCTGACACTCCGTACCTTGTGGCGTTTGGAAACCTGCTTCTGCTGTGCGCGGCTGTGCTAGATTCTTCCCACCGCGTCGGAGAGCCGGGAGCGGTGGAGCCAATGCACGATGCTTGAACCCGAGTTCAGTCCGATCGCGCAGCCGCAGGCGCCTCTCCCGGCTCTGGACCTGCGCCCGCTATCGACCGGCGAGCTCCTGGACCGCATGTTCTTCCTGTATCGAGCGCGCATTCTGCTGTTTATGACCGTTGCGCTGGTTCCGGCCAGCCTGGGGCTTTTGAGCGGCGGGGCGCAGTTGCTGCTGACCAGGACTGCTTTTCAACCGGCTGCTGGGCAGCATGCCGCGCCAACACCTGCTGTCATCGGCAACCTGCTGCTTGTGGTGCTGTCCGCCCTGCTTGTCTTGGCCGGGTACGCCATCAGCCAGGCGGCCACTACGCGTCTTGTGTCGCAGCTGTATTTGGAGCATACGGGCGATGTCAGGGAGGCTTTTCGGGCGGTCTGGCCGCACACACTCCGCTACATCGGCATCGAATTATGGAAGGCGTGGAGCGCGCTCTGGCTGCCTTTGCTGCTACTGAGTGCCGGCCTGGCGCTGATTCCACTCCGCCTGCCGCGGCTTGGCGGCTCGATCGCTTTTCTGGCGCTTGCCGGCTTGATCTACGGCGCTGTCGCCTATCTGCGCAACAGCCTGGCGATCCCTGCCGCGGTGATTGAGGACCTACCCGTCCGCGCGGCCATGCGACGCACCAAGGTGCTGGTTGCCGGCCGCAAGTGGCGCATCTTTCTGTGTTATCTGCTGCTCATCCTCCTGTACTGTGTTGCGCTCGCAGTGCAATCGCCGTTTCTTCTGCTCGTCGCGCACACCAGGCTGCCCACCCAGCACGCGGTGGCGCTTGGGCTGCAGCTCATCGTCAGCTTCGGTGTGACCCTGCTGCTGGCGCCGATCGCCAGCATTTCGCTGTGTCTCTTTTACTTCGACGAGCGGGTGCGTCGCGAAGCGTTTGACATTGACTTTCTGTTGCGCGGCCCGGCGGCGGCGCACGTCGCCTCCGCGGACACCTCGGCGGCCG
>CAXTMW010000020.1:6762-14910 GCA_964245455.1 uncultured Acidobacteriaceae bacterium | reverse complement strand
GCCCCGCGGACGGAGGGTCACGAAGCCTGATGGTCGAGCCGGCAGGAGCGCTTTGGCTCGCGCTGCTCGCGGCGCTGTTTCCCGGCGCCACAGCATTTGCCGGTGCTGTGGCGCTTCCTGATACCGCAGCGCTTCCTGATCGCGCTTCGCGCACGGCGGCGCCTGTCGAGTACCGGGGGAGCCTCGTAGCCGCCGCGGTTCTCGCACAGGCATGCTTTCGCTCGTCGCAAGGCTGCGATGAAGCACGCGTCGGGGCCGACCTGCTGGTCAGGCCCGGCAATTACACAGTCCGTTACGACTGGCTGCGGGATGCGCTGCGAGATGCGCGCACGGGTACGGCGGCAGCTCGGGAACAGGGCATGCACGAGGCGACCGTGCGGCTGGACGCCGAGCTCGCGTCGCTTGATGCGCCAACCCATTCAGTACGCCGGGAACAGGATGCGGCGACCGCGATCCTCGCGCGGCCCGAGTTCCGTTCGGTCGACAGTGGACCGTCATGGTGGCAGCGGCAAACAGCCCGTTTCTGGGCCCGGTTAGATCGCGTTCTGTTTTTGGCGGCAAGCGCCGGCGCGCGGCGCCCCTGGATAGGCCTCGCCGTGGAGTGGACCCTGCTGGGGGCAGCGCTGGCCGGGCTGCTTGGCTTTGTGCTTCGGGCCTTCAGAGCCGATCGCGGCATCCGAGAGCTCCCCTGGAGCTCCGGCGGAACGGGCGAACGGCACAGCGCGACCGACTGGGAAGCACTTGCCGGGAGCGCGGCCGCCTCGCAGCAGTGGCGCGATGCGGTGCATGCCCTGTACTGGGCTTCGGTCGCGAGGCTTGCCTCCCAAGGGCGCTGGCGCGAGCACGGGCCGCGCACCCCGCGCGAGTATCTCCGGCTGCTGCAAACGGATAGTGCGCAAACGCGCGAACTGGCGGAGCTTACGGCCATTCTGGAGCGGGTCTGGTATGCCCGTCGCTCCGCGGGCGAGCCGGAGTACCGGGCGGCACGCGGCCTTGCGGAAAAGCTGGGCGTGCCGGCCGGCGCACCCACGCGAGCCGGCCATGCATAAGGGTCCCCGCACTCCGGCGGGCGTGTTGATTCTGGTTTGTTCGATCGGGCTCGCACTTACTGTGCTGATTGTGGCGTTTGCTCCGCGCGCGGATGACGATGGGGTGCCCTCGACTTCAAACGCAGGGAAAGCCGGCGCAAAAGCGGCGTTGCTCCTGCTGGGCAAGCTGGGCTTCACGGCTTCGGCGAGCGAGCAGCCGCTTGCGGAAGCTCTTTCGGCGATCCCGCGGAATGAGGTCGCGGCGACTACCCTGGTCCTGGCTGAACCCGCCTTGCCTCTTGCTACGTTGGAGGCTGAACGCGCCGCTGTCGGTACGTTCCTGTCGCGCGGCGGCACGGTGCTCGCAACAGGGTATAGCGGGGCAACGCTGCTGGGTCATACCGAGCTGCGGCCCTCATCGCGTCTCCGAGGGGAGCTGTGTGAAAGCACCCCCGAGGGCCGAAGCGAGCTGGCCCGCGCGGGCGCGATTTCGCTTGCGGCCCCGGTGGTCTGGGCCGAGCAGCCGTCCACCGCATACACGGTCGCGCAACGTTGCGGGGGAGAGCCGGTGGTGGTGCGCTGGAAAGTCGGCGCGGGCACAGCCACCTGGTGGAGCAGCGCGACTCCCTTGAGCAACCGAGGGCTCCGCGATGCAGCCAATCTGCGGTTGTTCCTTGCCAGTCTCGGCCCTTCGACCGGGCATAAGCGCGGAACTGTTCTGTTTGATGAGTCGCTTCACGGCGCACTTGCCGGGACTGCGCCCGACCCGCTCAAGGGTTTGCCGTTGTCGCTGCTGCTCGCGCAGGCCGGCCTGGTGGCGGCATTGGGGGTGTTCTCTTTGAGCCGCCGGCACGGGCCGGTACGCGCGTCTGCAGCCGGAAGCAGCCCACTGTCGCTGGAGTTTGCGCACGCCATGGGCGCGCTCTACAGCCGGGGAGGGGCAACCGGCGCGCCGGTGGACGTAGCCGCGCGCCGACTCGGGCGCGTGCTGCAAAAGGCTGCCGGCCTTACGCCGGCTACGGTGAGCGCAGGTTCGGCGGCGGTGCAAGTGGCGCTGGAAGCGCGGTTCGGCCCGAGCGAACGATGGGCCGCGCTGGCCCGCGCCCTCCGGCCGTTCGATTCGTCGGAGGGCAAGCTCTCCAGTCAGCAGGCGCTGGCGCGGGTCCGTGCGCTGGATGGCTTTGCGCGCGAGCTGCCGCGATGGGCGAGCGAGGCCCCGAGCAGCCGAGTGGGAGCGCAACAGGAAAGGAAGCGGACTTGATCGAGCAACATGGGGAAGAGCGGGAAGGCGGGGAAAAGCAGGAAGCAGGTGGGATGCGGGCGACAGCGCAGCTGTTTGAGCAAGGGCGCGCCGCCATCGGCCGCGTGATTGCCGGCCAGCGGGACCTGATCGACGGAGCCCTATTAAGCGTGCTTTGCGGCGGGCACGCCCTGGTGGAAGGAGTGCCGGGCGTTGCAAAAACGCTGGCCGTCAAAACGCTCGCGCTGTTTCTCGATCTCGAATTTCGCCGGGTGCAAGGCACCCCCGACATGATGCCCGCTGACATTCTGGGCACCAACATCTTTTCGCCGCGCACCGGCGAGTTCGCCTTCCATCGCGGTCCTGTGTTCACGCAGTTTCTGCTGGCGGACGAGATCAACCGTATGCCTCCGCGCACGCAGGCGGCGCTGCTGGAAAGCATGGAAGAACGGCAGGTGACCGCGGACGGCGAGACGCACCGGCTTGACCGGTTGTTTACCGTGTTTGCGACCGAAAACCCATTGGAGTTTGAAGGGACGTACCCGCTGCCAGAAGCGCAGCTGGACCGCTTTCTGCTGAAGCTGCTGGTCGGCTATCCGTCGCTTGAGGAGGAGCGCATAGTGCTGGAGCGGCACCACGCCGGCCATGGGTCTAACTATGCCGCGGAGATCGCTATCGAGCCTGTCAGCCGGGAGCTGTTGCTGGCGGCGCAGCGCGAGGTGCGCGCGGTGGCCGTCGAGCCGGCACTGTTTCTGTACCTGCTGGCCGTGGTGCGCCGAACACGGGAATGGCCTTCCCTGCTGCTGGGTGCCTCGCCTCGGGCCGCAAGCAGCCTCCTGCTGGTTGCTAAAGGCTACGCGGCGCGAGACGGGCGCGCTTTCCTGCTGCCAGACGACATCAAGGAGGCTGCACCGTCCGTGCTGCGGCACCGCCTGATCCTGCGCCCGGAAGCAGAGCTTGAGGGTCTGGACACGGACCGCGTGATCGCTGAAATCCTGGCGGCCACCGCGGTGCCCCGATAACGTGAACGGCAGCGTGCCCAGCAGCGTAAACAGTCCCGCGGGATCGCTGCTGCATCCGGCGCCGGCCTCCGGCACGGGAACGGCGAAACGCCTTGGCTGGGCGCTTCGGCCGCGGGCGCTTGCCCTGCTGCTTGCCGGCGGCCTGTCGCTTGTGCCGGGCTTCTTTTTGCACGTGCGTACAGGGAGGCTCGTTGTCTTCCCGCTGCTTTGGGACCTTACAGTACTGCTGCTGGCAGCGGCGGAGATGCGAGGGCTTCCCCGCTCGCTAATGGTTTGCCGGCGTTTTGAGAACACACCGGCACAGGGTCAGCCGACCCGCGTGGAGTTCACGGTAGAGCACGAAGGCGTGGGAGCGGTGATGGTGGACCTCGTCGATGCCCTGCATCCATCGCTCGCCCCCCTGCCGCTGCGCACGGAGGTTCAGGCTTTCCCCCGCGAGCGGACAGCGGCGGCTGTCATTGCCGTTCCTCGCGAGCGAGGAGACTTCAAGCTGGGGCCGGTGTTTTGCCGGGTGCGCGGCGGGCTTGGCCTTGCGGAGCGCTGGATCACAATCCCGCTTGATCAGCAGGTTCGCGTATACCCGGCGGCGGTCCGCGCTGACGCCGGCGGCGCGCTGCCTCTTCTACAGGCAAAACGATTGGAACTGGAGCGGCGCAGGCTGCGCCATCGAGGGGCAGGACGCGAGTTCGAGAGCCTGCGCGAGTACCAGGCTGGCGATGCGCTGCGCGATGTGAGCTGGACCGCAACCGCACGCCGCGGCAGAATGATCGCGCGCCAGTACACGACCGAGCGCTCTCAGCAGGTCTGGGTGCTGCTGGACGCGGGGCGGCTTTCGCAGGGGAGAGCGCGCGTCTTGCCGGGCACCGTGCCGGGCACCGTAGCAGGCAAGCCGCCCGACCTTGCGCCGGGCGGCTTACTGGACGGCGGACCGACGCCGCCGGAGGCGATCGCCACAAGCCAGCTCGATGAGGCGACAAATACGGCCATCCTGCTTGCGCGCGCCGTGGGCGCCGCAGGCGACCTGTGCGGCCTGCTCGCCTACGGGCGCACGGTGCGGCAGCAGCTGCTGCCGGGCGCGGGTGCGGGACACATGCGCCTGCTGGTCGATCAGCTTGCACAGGTGCGGAGCGAACGCAGCGAGGCGAACCACCTCCGCGCGGCGGCTCGCCTCAAAACTTTGCAGCCTCGTCGCAGCCTCGTAATCTGGATCACAGAGGTGGCCGAAAGCGCGGGCCGACCCGAGATCGCTGCCGCCGTTGCGGAGCTGGGCCGGCGCCACTTAACAGTGGTGCTGCTGCTGGAGCGGCCGGAGCTTGCGGCGCTTGCGAATGCGGAAGCGAAAGACGCCGAGAGCATGTTCGCGAGCGGCGCGGCGCGGGAGATGCAGGAGCGCCGGGCGAAGCTGGTCGCCGAACTGGAGCGGGGCGGCGCGCTGGTGGTGCGCACAACCGGCGCACAGCTGGCCGGCGACGCGATGGGGAAATATCTGGAGGTGAAGGAGCGGGCTTTGCTCTAATCGGTTGTGGCCGGCAACGCCGGGCGAGCGGCTGCGGTCACAGATTCCCGACCGCCCAGCGCGAGCCAGCACCCTAGCAGCGACAGCAGTGCCGCGCATACTGAGAACTTGAGTGCGACCGGCGCGTGCGTCGGCGACAGAAAACCCTCGAGCAGCCCTGCAATCACCAGTAAGGGGATGGTCCCGCCCACGAGCCGCACGGCGTCGGCTCCGGCCAGAGCAAGGGCCTGCTTGCGGGCAAGAAAGCCGGGAAACACAAGCCCCGTGGCGAGGCGCAGCCCTGCCCCGCCGGCGAGGAAGATGCTGGGCAGCTCAAGCGCGCCGTGCGAAGCGACAAAGCCGGCCAGCGAAAGCCCCAGCCCGTGCTGCGCGCACGCCGCGCTGACCACGCCCATCTGCCAGCCGTTGTTCCACAACAGCAGCAGCGTGCCCAGGCCAAAGGTGATGCCGCCGGCGAAGGTGAGAAAACATACACTGATGTTGTTGGTCAGGATGGCGCTTGAGGCTTGCGGCTTGGCGCTCAGGATCGACTCGGTCCACATTTTGTGGTGCTCAATGGTCTCCATCATGCGCGGCCCGAGCGAGGCGCGTGCGAATGCCGGGCGCACCGCGGTGCAGGTGGCCCCGAGCAGCGCGCCCGCGGTAAAGAGCAGCAGCGCAGCGGCAACGTAGGGCAACATGCGGCGGAACAGCCGCGGGTACTCCACCAGCAGAAAACGCAGGATCGCGCGCCCGCTGACCCGTCCGGCCGAGCCTCGGTAGACGACCGTGTGAGCTCGCTGCAAAAGCTGGTTGAGGTAGCCGGCCAGCGCCCGGTGCGTTTCGCCCTCGGCGCGCACCGAGGAAAGATCCGCGGCAATCTGCCGATAGAGAACTCCAAGCGCGCGGATATCGTCGACGGGTAGTGCGCGCAGACCGCGCTGCTCGGCGTCGGCCAGCAGCGCGGCCAGCCGGCTCCAGCTATCCTGTCGCAGCGCGATCCAGCGGTTGGGAAGCATATAGAAATGTTGTAAAGCAAAGGAAAGGTGACGCGTGTGAGCAAGTTTGCAGACCAGCTTACGATCGATACACCCGAACAGGTAGAGCTGCACTTTCCCATCGCGAGCGTGGGCTCGCGCCTGCTTGCGATTCTGGCCGACTCGGTGTTGCAGGGCTTGAGTGTGTTGCTGCTGGTGCTGCTTGTGTTTCTGGTTCTCGCGGCCGCTCCCGGCCTGCAGCATGGGGCGGCGCACCTCATGGGCGGGAGCGCTGTCCAGAAGTGGATTTTCGCCGGAGCGATTCTACTGCAGTTCCTGCTGGTGTGGGGCTATTTCTCTCTGTTTGAAGCGTTCTGGAATGGGCAAACGCCAGGCAAGCGGCTGCTGCACATTCGCGTCATCGGAGATTCGGGGCGCCCCGTAACTTTCTGGGAGGCGCTGGCCCGCAATCTGCTGCGAGTTATCGACATCCTGCCCACGCTTTATCTGGTTGGGCTAGTGACGATGCTTTCGAACCGGCAAGGCAAGCGCCTGGGCGACCTGCTCGCGGGGACGCTAGTCGTGCATGAAAGCAGGTCCACGGTTGAGCCCGCGCGCAGCAATTCGAGTCGTGTACTGTTTCCCGCTCCGGAGGGGCGGGCCGCACCGAGCTTCCAGCTCGACCGGAGCCAGGGCGGACCGCTGGAAAACTCCCCGCCCAGGGACGCGATGGCCCGGCTCGGATCGGCGGACCTTGCGGTGCTGGAAGCTTTCTTCAGTCGCCATCTCGACCTGACGATGGAGGTGCGCCACTCGATGGCACTCCGGATCGCGAAGCAGCTTGCCGCGAAGATGAGCTGGGCGCCTGCTGACCTGGTGGAGCACCCGGAGCGATTGCTGGAGTCGCTGTTGTACGGGCTGCGCGATCGGTAGTGTGCTTGTGCCGGGCAGCGGAGCTTGCACGCTGCAAAGAAAATGGCCGCGAGGGAACTCGCGGCCATTCGGGATGAGGGCTTCGGTTAAAAGCTGTAGTTGATGGACATCTCGGCGATGCGCCGACCGGTCCGTAGGGGCGCCAGGCCGAAGGTGTTGGTTTGCGGTGCGGTTGCGATTGCGGTATTCATCTGCTGCGCCGCCGTTCCATTGTTGTAGTTGAGCACTAGAGCGTTGGGCTGTGCCGAGGTCGTAAAAGTGGTGTTTGCGTGATTGATGAAGTTGAACGCCGCGAACCGTAGTTGTACGCTCTGGCTTTCATGGATGTGGAAGTTTTTGGCCGCGGTCAAATCGGTATCGGTAAATGCGGGGCCGTGGATGTAAGGCAAGCGTAGCGTTCCCTGCTGGCCGACCTGCGGGAGCGAGAAGGCAGCTCCATTCACATACTGATGGGAAGCCGTGTGAATTGCCGGATTGCCGGTGACAATCGGCTGCAGCAGAACATCTGGGGTACCGAGGAAGTTCTGGCTACTTATCGGTAGATTCGCGGACTGGCCAGTCTGGTTGAAGACTGTCAATTGTCCCTGCAGGTTGAAGTTAGGCGTACTGCCCTGCGCCACCAGATTGACGCCGCTTTGGATGTTGGTGATACCTGAGATCAACCAGCCGTTCGTGACGCCACCCAACAAGCGGTTCTGAAGAATGCGACCAGTTGTGTAAGAGTAGCTCGCGTTGAAGATATGAGTGCGATCGAAGGAAAGCGGCGCGTAGCTGTCGCGATAATTGAACGGATCGACCGGCAGGCCGTTGCCTTCGCCGTTCGGACCTCCGCCGAGGATACCGAGCACCTTCGAGAAGGTGTAGTTAAAGCCGAAGGTTCCACGCCCTTGCTGCTTATTCCATTGCACCTGGAGCGAGTTGTAATTTGAGTACACGTTGTGCTGATACACGCTTAGCGTGTGATAGAGCGGGTATGGCCGGAACTCATCAATTTCGTTCTGCCCCAAGTTCGTGACGCTGTTGGCCCGGTTGGTGTTGTTGATGGTTCCAGTCGGCGCCAGCAGGGGAAGCGTGATGCCGGTGACTGGGTTTGGCTTGAAGAGGCTGCCGATCGGCAGCGCATTGATATTGGCGAGTTGGACGGTATTCCCGGAGCCGTCGTTCAGAATGTGCTCGACATGGTTGCCGACATAGGCGATTTCGATGAAGGAGTTGAAGACCGTCTTCTGGTCGACCGCGAAGTTATAGGTGTATACCTGCGGCATCTCATCGTCGCCCGCCTTGAGAGCGCTGGCGCTGGTGCCCTGGGTAAAGCCGGCGGCATTGGTGACAGTCGAGGCCTGCGAGGAAACGGACGACAGCAGAAGGTTGTTGACGCCGGCGCTCCGCTCGCCGTCTACAGTCGAGATGCCCGAGGTGACATCATTGGAGGAATCGTGCGAGCGATAGATAC
>CAXTMW010000020.1:2225-6752 GCA_964245455.1 uncultured Acidobacteriaceae bacterium | reverse complement strand
GGTTTGCCCATTGCCATAAGCATCCCACGCAAGGCCTACGCGCGGTTCGGTATAAGCCCACTTCGCGGGAACGCCGCTCAGCGGAACATTGGGATTGACCGCATGCCACTCGATGCCCGGCAGGATCGGATTGCTGCGGCTGGCATACGCCGCCGGGTCAAAGACAGGCAAGCCAAGCTTGTGCGCGTCCGACCAAGGCGAAAGATGGTCAAAACGAACGCCATAGTCAATGGTCAGTTGCGGAGTGATACGGAAGTGATCCTGCGCGTACCCATCGATGTTCCAGAAGTAGATGTTTGGGGTCGGTGCCAGATTCGTCTGGTTGTAATTGAAAACACCGCCCTCCAGGAAATTAGCCAGGTAATTGCCGCCATTGCCGCCCTGCGGGCCCGTCCAGTGCAGCGCTCCCTGCACGGGATCTGTTGCTGTTTCCGGGAAGTAATAGAGCTGGATCGCACCGTTTGTCGGCACGAAACCGGTGACCTGCTTGTTGGTGTCGAGCTGTCCAAAGACACCGATGCGTATCGTGTGCTTGCCGTAAACCTTGGTCAGGTTATCGCCGGCCGTGCGGACAAACTTCTTGGCATAAATACCGCCGAAGCTTCCATCCGACAGCAGATTAAGCGGAAGTCCGTCGTTGCCGTAGTCCTGAAACTCAGGGATGGCTTTTGAGCCGTTATTAAACAAACCGCCGTAGGTATAAGCGCCGTACGCGGTGGTCGCCGCAAAGTTTTTTGGCGTAAAGTTTTGGAGCAGGTACGCGCCGGCGATGTAGGCCTCGTTAGTAATAGTCGGCGAGACGATTGTTGTGTAATTGAGTGAGCCGATCTGCGAATTGATCGTGCTCAGCAGGCCGCCTCCCGGAATGTTGACGCCGCCCAGCGCGCCGCGTGGCGAGTAATACTGCACCTGCGGAAAACCCTGCTTGCCGGTCTCCTTGCTGTACACGATAAAGAGCTTGTTCGCGTCATTTGCCGCGTAATCGATGCGACCGCGAGCCTGCCACAAATCGTTGTCGGTCAGGTTGGTGGTCGTATAATTCAGTCCGTTGGCGCTGGGCATGTTCGGCAGCGGCATTGTGTTCAGCAGGGCTTTGACCTGTGGGTCGATCGTCTTCAATTGCCCATTGGTCAACATCTCGCCGTGAAGCCCAGTGACGGGAACAGCAGAGATATTTGCGTATGTGTTGCTGCCGAATGCAGTGCCGAGGTAATTCTTTAACTCAGCCTGACTGAAGTCGCCGTTATTGCGCATATTCGCGGTCGGCACGAGCGCGCTTAGGATCGCGCTGCCTGCATTTCCGTAAGCGTACGCACTGCGCTGCGCGTAATCTTCAGCACCTACAAAGAAGGTCAGGCGCTTGCTCTTATTGAAATTCAACCGCGGTACATAAATCGGGCCGCCCAGGGTGAATCCCGGGTACACTTCGCGATCCGGCGGTTTGGCCGAATTCGTGTAATTCGAAAGCCAGTCAGCAGAGTTGATTTGATACGTACGCGCATAGGTATAAAGCGACCCGTGAAAGTGGTCGCCGCCCGACTTACCGACTGCGTTGATGACGATCGGGCCGCGCGCTTCATCCGCAGTGAAGCTGGCGGTCTGCACTTTAACCTCGGCGACCTGCTCATAGTTGATGTTCTGAAACGCGGAGCCGAAATTGCCTGGGTCAGTTACGTCCGCGCCGTCGGATAGAATGGCTGTTTCATTCACATTATTGCCGGCGCCTGCGTAGGCACCAAGCGCCCCGCCCACCTGTACCTGAGATGGGTCGTACTGGGCGTTCAAGCCGCCGCCTGCGGAACCTGTGATCGCGAAGCCCGGCAGAATCTTGAGCAGCTCCGTCACGTCACGGCCTTCGACCGAAAGGTGTTGAATGTCCTGCGCGGAGATGAGCGAGCTTTGCTCGCCGGAGTCGAGCGTGATGGACTGGGTCGATTCATTGACCGAGACCGACTGCGTTTCGGCGCCGGTGGTCAGCTTGATTTCGCGGAGGCTGCGCTGGTCGCCTGGATCGAGATGGATCGCACTTCCCTTATATTCCTCAAAACCGGGCGTCTTGATGTCGACTTCGTAGTCGCCGACCGGTACTGCCGAAAAGCTGAAATCGCCGGAGCCGTTGCTTTTGCCTTCGCGGATGTCGCCGGTAGCCTGGTTCCGCAGCGTGACGGCGGCGTTGGGGATGACGGCACCGGTCGGGTCCGTTACCGTGCCGTTGAGCGTCGCGGTGGTGCCTTGCGCGTGCAGCGCGAAGGGCGCAAGCAGCAGCGCTGCCGACAGGGCGGCTGTGTGCGATGCCCGGCCGGCGCGCCGGCTCCTGGGCCGTATGAACCGGGGCCGTGCAAATACGAAGTGCGATACCGCCATGGTGATGCCTCCTGAAGACTTGCAAAAACCAAACAATCGACACTGCGGGATTTGCATGCGCCGGTCTAGTTCGACGGGCGTACAAATTCCTTCAGTGCGCGAGACTACATGTATTTGTTAAGGGAAAAGGTTGTCAACAGCGGTTTTGACCCGAAAGTAAAGGGTTGTCTTAGAACGCAACATTCCTCTTGCCGGGGCGGAAGATGCTGTTTACTTTTCTGTTAACAGCGTCCTTCTTCCGGGGGGAACAAGTCGTCCCAGCGGTCCACCGCATAACCCGGCGACGTTCGCAGACATGCCGAGCGGTTAAAGCCTGACGTAGATGCGCTTCCAGGAGAGAAAAGCCACGGGAAGCCAGCACAGCAGGACGAAACACAACGAGTACAGCAGCGAGCCGACGGCGGGCGAATCGCTGCTTGCGAACCAAGCGAGGTAAAGCCGCTGGGACAGGCTTTGCCCGTGAACCTGGACCAGAAAACCGCAGCCGGCAAGGAGTTCGGCAAACACGTAGCTGAGGATGGCGTTGCGCCCGAACACGAGCAGCGGCCCCCAGCGGCGCCATCCTGCGATCTCGGCAAGGTAGAAAAAAGCCGTCAGCAGCAGGAGAGACCAGCCGCCGGCCCAAAGCACATAGGAACTGGTCCAGAGCTTTTTGTTGATGGGGAACCATGGGTTCCAGGCGGCGCCAAGCAGCAGGGCGAGCAGGCCCGCGCCGAGCAGGCCAAGGGCTTTGCGCCGCAGACTTTGTTCGCTGCGCAGCCAAAGGCCGGTGAGCATGCCCAGTACTAATGTGCTAACAGCCGGCACGGTACTTAAGAGTCCTTCGGGGTCGCATGTGCCTTCATACAAATGCCCGGACAGCAGGCGGCGATCGAGCACAGCCACCAGGTTCAGGTCGCGGTCGAGCAGCGGAATAGCCACTCCGGGCAGGCCGTGGCCGGGGATGGGCACCCAGCGCAGCAGCACCCAGTAGCTCAGCAGGCAGCCGATAAACACAGCGGAAAGCACCCAGACCCGGCGCATGTTGTCGCGCGTGCCCGCGAGCAGAAGGCTGCCGATGCCGAAGCAGAGGGCGATGCGCTGCAGCACGCCGTAGATGCGCAGCGTATGGAGTGGATATAGCGGAAAGCCGTTGAGCAGAATTCCGATAGCGAAAAGAATGGCGGTGCGCCGGAGCGCGTGCAGCAGGTAGCTTCGCCGGGAGGAGCCTTCCCGCTCGCGCCGCGCATAGGAAAGGATCATGGAAACGCCGACCAGGAACAGAAACGTAGGAAAAACGAGGTCCGTCGGCGTGAAGCCGTTCCAGTCGGCATGGTCGAGGGCGCGAAAGCTCACCCGGCCGTCGCCGGGATCGTTGACCAGGATCATGAACGCGATGGTGAGGCCGCGGAGCGCATCCACGGAGAGCAGGCGCCGCGTGCTTCCAGTTACGGGTGGCTCATCGGACACGACTGGCTCCCTTACGAAAATATCGGCGGCGCTGGGATGCGGGGAAGCGAGCCGTGTTCGTTCTGCGGAAAGGATACGGAGAAGCTATGCGGAAAAGTCAAGCGCCCAATTCCGGACAGTCGGAGCATGTGGAAGCGCTCCACAAATATGCCCAGCGGGGTCTGCCGTGGTTGATCGCTCAACTTGAGGATATGACCGCGATCGAGTCGCCGTCGGACGACAAGGCGGCCTGCGAGCGGGTGCTGGCACTCGCGGCGGGGTGGGCGCGCGAGCTGGGCGGCGGGTTGCGCTTGCACCGGCACCGAACATATGCCGACTCGCTCGAAGCGCGCTTCGGACCTGCACGTCGAGGCTTGAAACCACTGCTGCTGCTGGGGCATGTCGACACGGTGTGGCCGCATGGAACGCTGCGGACGATGCCGTTCCGGGTGGGGCGTGACCGGATCGGCGGGCCCGGGGTGCTGGATATGAAAGGCGGGGTGGCCATGGCGTTCGCGGCTTTGCGCGCCCTGGCGGAAAACAACCTGCTGCGCCGGCCGGTCACGCTGCTGCTGCACGGCGATGAAGAGGTCGGCAGCCCGGAGTCGCGCCCCGTTACTGAACGCATCGCGCAACGGTGCGAGGCGGTGTATGTGCTGGAGCCGGCGCAAGGCCCTGCCGGCGCGTATAAAACGGCGCGCAGGGGTGTTGGGCAGTACAGACTCGCTGTGCGCG
>CAXTMW010000020.1:0-2215 GCA_964245455.1 uncultured Acidobacteriaceae bacterium | reverse complement strand
CCGGCGCACCGCATCCACGGAGCGCAGCAGCCGCCTGCTAGGCGTGACGGGCCGCACAGCCTCCAGGTGCGCCGCGCATCCGACAACAGCGGCGTCGACTTCGATGCGGGGCATAGCGCGATTGTGGAGCTGGCGCGGCAGCTTACGGCGGTCGCCGGGCTGACCGATCCTGCGCGCGGCCTGACCGTGAACCCAGGGGTGATTGGCGGGGGCACGCTGCCAAACGTGGTCGCCGCCGAGGCCTGGGCGGAGATCGATGTACGCGTCACCCGTTCGTCCGACACAGCCCGCGTGGAGCGGCAGCTCGCTCGGCTGCGGCCGGTGGACCGGGCCTGCTCGCTACAGGTTTCGGGCGGCATGAACAGGCCGCCGATGGAGAGGACCCGCGCCATCGGCGACCTGTTTGCGCGGGCGCGCGAGTACGCCGCCGGTCTTGGATTCGCGCTTGAGGAGGCCTCGACCGGAGGCGGCTCGGACGGCAATTTGACGGCTGCGCTTGGTGTCCCCACACTTGATGGCATGGGCGCGGTCGGCGCCGGCGCGCATGCGCCGCAGGAGCACCTGCTGCGCCGTCATCTTGCCCCGCGCACGGCGCTGCTGGCGGCCATGTGCATGGACCGCGCGTGATACAGGTCTTTGGAATCTCGAACGCTGCCCTGTAGCGGCCTATCCAAAGTGGAATGAATCCCTAAGTGGGTGGAATGAAACCCTAAGTGCGAATTGGTCATTCTGAGCGAAGCTAAGAATCTGCTTTTGCTCGCGTCGGAGAAATAGCAGATCCTTCGCTTCGCTCAGGACGACCCCGGCTCCTTTACAACTTTTTTCACACACCCAAGTAGAGCGACCCGGTTTGCGACAAACGCGTGAGGGGCGGCCGAGGCAGCCTCGTTTAAGCGGGCGCGCTTCGTGGGCCGCTGCACCGCGCTAGTTTTTCGGTGTCTTCTCCTGCCCGGCCGCAGGCGAGCTGGTGTTGACCATCTCGGGCGAGCTTTGCGCGCGCAGGGTTTCCGCCTGGTCCGCGGAGATGCGGCGGGTGATCGCGACACGGTCCACCTTCTCCCACTGCCCGCTGGCCAGGCTGCGATGGATCGCCTCGATCACGCGCACGTCGGCGAGGCCTTCCTGTCCGTCCGGCTCCGGCTCCTTGTTGTTCAGGATGCAATCGGAAAAGTACTTCATCTGGCCGCCGAAATGGTCGGTGTTTTTGAAGCTTTCGTGGTCTTCCTTCTGGCCGATGACCGAGTACCACTCCAGCGGCTTGCCGTACATGTAGCCGGGGTTCAGTTCGAGCGAACCCTTGGTACCGACGACAAAGTAGGTGTCGAGCTTGTTGCCGTAGTAGGAGATGGTGAACTGCGCCAGGCGCTCTTTCGGGAACTTGAGGGTGACGCTGACTGTGTCGTCGAAGTCGCCGAAACCCGACTCGGGGTGGCGCGTGCCGACGGCAAAGGCCTCGGTGGGCTCGTCTTCAAACAGGTTGCGAACCGCGTTGATCGGGTACGGGCCCATGTCAAGCACCGGGCCGGCCAGCAGGCCGCTGTGCGCGCGATGGTTGACCGGGTCGACGACCTGCGAGAAGGTCGAGTTGAAGATGTGCACGTCGCCCAGGTCTCCCGAGCGCACTTTTTCGACCGCAGCGACGGTGGCCGGCTCAAAATGGAGACGGTAGGCGACCATGAGCTTCGCGGTGGAGCTTTCCTTCGCGGCGATCATCGCCTCGCACGCCTCTGACGAGATCTCCATCGTCTTCTCGACCAGCACATGGATGCCGGCCCGGAGCGCCGGCACCGCAAACTCGGCGTGCTTCCAGTTGGGCAGCGCGAGATAGATCGCGTCGATCGTGCCGGATGCAAGCAGCTGCGGGAATTGGTCGTAGGTAGAGGTGTGCTCGACCTTGTACATGTCGGCGAGCTCTTTTGCCTTGGTCGGGTCGTCGGTGACGAGCGCAGCGATGACTGAATTGCCCGTGTGCTCGACGCCGGGCATCATCGCTTCTTGGGAAATAGAGCCCAAGCCTACGATTGCGTAGCGAACCTTCTTATCTGCGCCGAAACCCAGTACTTCCTTCAAACTCATCGGAGGAATCCTCTTAATACCGCTTGTGCCTTTGGAGCTTAGGATGGCGCGAGGTCCGGGGAAAGCCGCACGCGGGCGGTCATGGAAGGCGATCTGCGTCGGCAGCGGCAAAGCTGTCATCCAAGGCGACGTGGAGGTA
>CAXTMW010000019.1:18055-27426 GCA_964245455.1 uncultured Acidobacteriaceae bacterium | reverse complement strand
CTCGCAGTTCTGGCGCGGTGCCATCGCCTGCACCGGCACCGAGTTCTGCAAGCTCGCCATCACGGAAACCAAGGGCTTCACGCGCTGGGTCATCGATGAGCTCGAAGAGCGCATCCCGGAGTTCGACCAGCAGCTGCGCCTCCACGTGACCGGCTGCCCCAACAGCTGCGGCCAACACTGGATCGCCGACCTCGGCATCGAGGGCAAAAAGATTAAGCACGAAGGCAAGCTGGTGGACGCGTACTACTTCTGCGTCGGCGGCTCAGTCGGCGAGTTCGCCGCCACCGGGCGTCCGGTCGGCTACCGCATCCCGGCGACCGAGGTGCCGGAGGCCATTGAGCGTCTGCTCAAGACGTACCAGGGTCGACGCCTGGGCGAAGGGGAAAGCCTGCGCGCGTACTTTGCCCGGCACACGAACGACGAGCTGCGCGCGCAGTTGGCCGGCGAGTCTACAGCGCCGCTGCCGGTTTCGCGCGACGCAGGCGACGTGCCTGCAACCATCTCGGCGGATATGTAAATGAGCCTGCTCCCAATTTTTATGAAGCTGGATTCGCGCCCGTGCCTGGTGGTGGGTGCGGGCGAAGTAGCCACCGGCAAGATCGAAAGCCTGGTTGCGAGCGGCGCGCGCGTAACGGTTGTCGCTCCTTGGGCGAAGCCGGAGATTGAACGGCTTGCTCAGCGCGGAGCGATCCAGTGGCACCGGCGCGAGTTTGTGGACAGCGACGTACTCGATGAAACGGGGCGGCCGTTCGTCGTCATCGCCGGCACCAACTTCGCGTCTGTCAACCAGCATGTGTACCGGCTGTGCCTGGCCGCAAACATCCTGTGCAATGCAGTCGACGACATCCCACACTGCGACTTTTACTACGGCTCGGTAGTAAGCCGCGGCGACCTGCAGATCGCCATCTCGACCGCGGGCGACAGTCCCTCGCTGGCGCAGCGCCTCCGGCGTGAGATCGATGCCCAGTTGCCTAACGATCTTGGCCCCTGGCTGCACACGATCGGCGGAATCCGCCGCGAGGTGCTAGCTGCGTCTCCGTCGACCGAAGAGCGCAAGCTGCTGCTTGGCAAGCTCGCCGGCCGCGAGGCATGCGGCGCAACGGAGTGCCCGTCACGCCGCATGGCCCTGCCGGCGTCCTACCCGGTGCAAACGCCTCGCCACACTGTGCCTGCTACTGAGACCGCAATTGAGCCCGTCACGCAGAAGAGGTCGGTGTACCTGGTCGGCGCGGGCCCGGGCGACCCAGACCTGCTGACCGTCAAGGCAGCGCGCCTGCTCGCGAGTGCCGACCTGCTGCTCCACGACGATCTGGTGCCGGAAGCGGTGCTTGCTCTGGCGCCTGCAACTGCCGAGGTGGTCAACGTAGGTAAGCGGTGCGGCGCAGCCAGCATCACCCAGGAGCAGATTCACCAGCTCATGCTGCGCGGCGCATGCGAAGGCCGGTGCGTAATCCGCTTGAAAAGCGGCGACCCACTCGTGTTCGGCCGCGCCGGCGAGGAGATGGACGCGCTTCGGGCCGCGAATGTTCCGTTTGACGTGGTTCCCGGCGTCACCGCGGCGTCCGCGGCTGCGGCGGCTATCCCGTGTTCGCTAACAGACCGGCGCGCCGCGTCGAGCATCCTGCTAAGTACCGGTCACCAAGCGCGTTCCGATGAAAGCGAAAGCGCGAGCCCCGAGCCAACACGAATCGTCTACATGCCGGGCCGCGACCTGTCGGAGGTAGCCCGGCAATGGCGTGCCGCAGGGCTGCCGTGCGACTACCCTTGTGTGCTCGTTTCGCGTGCCGGCCAACCGGATCAGCAAGTCACCCGCACCAGTTTGAACCTGCTGCATGTGACCGCGCCAGGACCGGCACCGACGCTGCTGATGGGCGGCGCAGTCTTTGCTGAACGGGAGAGCGCACCGCAAAAGTTGGTCGACATGTACCTGGACCTTCCGCAAGAGTCGCCGGTCTTCGCGCACAAATAGACATAGGCACGATATATCTGCGCGCGGGCGAAGCAGAGTAGGTTACTTTCTGTAAGCGCCCCCACGACGCTCACAGCTATAGCACCGTATGGCTGCTCCCGTAAAAGGACTTTCTCTCGCGTGTCGCGGAACTTCCCCGTCATGTTTCACGTACCCGCTTTGGCCTAGACAATCACCAGTGAGGGCCGAAGGGTGGTACCACGATGCGGCTTCCACTTCTAATCCTTCATATCTTCGGCGGCACGCTCGGCCTCATCGCCGGCACCGTCGCTATGATCGCGCGCAAAGGCAATCGACTGCATCGTCTCTCAGGGAATGTCTTCACGTTAGGCATGTTGACCTTAGCCGCAAGCGGATGTTGGCTCGGTATGCTCAAATCACAGACCAGCAACGTCTTCGCTGCTGTCCTCACCTTTTACCTGATTGGCAGCGCGTGGCTCGCCGGACGCCGTCCAGATGGCACCGGCCTACTCGATTGGACCGGCCTGTTCCTCTGCCTCCTTTCCGCAGCAGGCGTTCTTACCCTTGGCATTCGAGCCCTCCACTCGGCTACTGGCACAGACAACGGCGCTCCCGCAGGTATTAGTTTCCTTTTTGGCGGCATTCTTCTGCTAGCGGCCGCTGGAGATATCCGCGTACTTACCCATGGCGGCATCTCCGGTCGCCCTCGTATCGTTCGCCACCTATGGCGCATGTGCGTAGGACTGTTCATCGCAACCGGCTCATTATTTCTGGGTCAGCCACAGGTGTTCCCGATTGCGCTTCGCGGCTCCATTTACCTCATCGTTCCAGCCCTGCTTCCACTTCCGCTGCTGATCTTCTGGCTGATCCGTGTCCGCTTCAAAAATGCCTATAAACTACGCACGCTGATCACTTCCGGCCTTTTGGCTAGAGTAAGTGGTTCACGCGAGACCGGGCAGAGCGCCCTTTCGGATTCTCCAGAACTACCCAGTTCGTCTGCTATGCGGAGCTAGACAAGAAAGCGAGCGTCGTTTAGCAGATCATCTCGATGGTGGGTGTAAACGCTATTACCCAACCGCCAGCACCGCCACGCCCACACCGGGCATCGAGAGGTGCCCTTCCTCGACCGTGATGCCGGGGTCCGAGCCCATCAGCAGTGACACGCTCTCTTCCAGCCCGGCCGAGTAGCCTTCTTCCCCCAGCGTAAACACCAGCACAATACTCCCACGCTGCATGGTGAACCAGCGGTCTTCCTCGTCGAAATCCACCTCTACCTGCTCCAGCACACCGTCCGACAGCTCGCGCCGCGACTTCCGCAGCGCGATCAACTGCTTGTACCAGGCGAGCATCTCGGCATGCTCCGGCTGCTCAAGCTCGTCCCATTTGAGCTTCGAATTCTCAAACGTCGACGCGTCCTGCGGGTCGGGGATCTCCTCGGGGTTCCAGCCAAAGGCCTGGAACTCCCGCTTGCGGCCCTCGGACACCAGCCGGCCTAGCTCCTTGTCTTCATGGTCGGTGAAGTACTGGAACGGCGAAGTCGCGGCCCACTCTTCACCCTGCCACAGCATGGGCAAAAAGGGCGCAAGCAGCGTCAGTGCGGCGGCGATCTTCGCGCGCGGCATGTCGGTCAGGTGCTGCAAACGCTCGCCTTTTGCGCGGTTGCCCACCTGGTCGTGGTTCTGCGAGTAGCCGCAGAAGTGCCAGCCCGCAAGGTTCGCGACCGGCCGGCCATGCACGCGCTCGCGAAACTCCGAGTACTCGCCGTCGTACACAAACGCCTGCGACACCGCCTTCGCGAGGTCGGCAAACTCGCCGAAGTCGGCGTAGTAGCCGCTGGTGTCGCCGGTCAGCAGCGCAACGATCGCATGGTGGAAATCATCGCTCCACTGCGCGTCGAAGCCGTAGCCGTAGGCTTCCTTCGATCGTACCAGGCGCGGGTCGTTCAGGTCACTCTCGGCGATCATCACGTAGGGGCGGCCGGTCTCGGCCTCGAGGGCATGCACCTCGGTGTTGATCTGCTCCATGAAGTGGATCGCCGAACGGTCGATATAGGCGTGGACCGCGTCCAGGCGCAGCCCGTCCATGTGGTAGTCGCGCAGCCACATCAAGGCGTTGTCGCAGAAGAAGCGCCGGACCTCGTACGAGCCCGCGTCCTCCAGGTTGACCGCGTCGCCCCACGGCGTTTTGTGCTGGTCGGTGAAGTAGGGACCAAAGCGGCCGACGTAGTTGCCGGCCGGGCCGAAGTGGTTGTAGACCACATCCATGATGACGCCCAGCCCCTTGCCGTGCGCCGCGTTGACCAGGCGCTTCAAGCCGTCCGGGCCGCCGTAGGCTACGTGCGGCGCAAACAGGTCCACGCCGTCGTAGCCCCACCCGTGCTTGCCCGGGAACTCGGCAAATGGAAGCAATTCGAGATGCGTCACACCCAGCTCGCGCAGGTAGTCCAGCTTCTCTACAGCCGAGTCGCAGGTGCCTTCCGGCGTACACGTGCCGACGTGCAGCTCGTACATGATCGCGCTCTGGTACGCCCTCGCGTGGAAGTCCCCATCGGTCCAGCCAAATGCGCTGTGATCCACGACTTGCGACGGGCCGTTCACGCCTTCCGGCTGAAATGCAGAACGCGGATCAGGCAGTTCCTGGTCTTCGCCGTTCAGCAGAAACGTATAGGTTGTGCCGGGGCCTGCCTCTTCCACCACCGCCGCCCACCAGCCATCCTCTCCCTGTGCCAGCGCGTGCTTCGCGCCGTTTACTTTCACATCGACTGACTCGGCCTTTGGTGCCCAAACTGTAAACGTGTGCATGCTCTCCCCTGTTGCCTACTGTTACGTTGCCTACTGTTACGTTGCCTGCTGTGAGTGCGCCGGAATGCTTTGCTCGCTACCGACCGCAGCGGTGTCGGAAGATGGGGCCCGGAGCTCCGGAGCGCTCTCGGTGGGCTCCGTCGGTCGCTCCGGCATCTGCCCTTGCCGATGGTGGCGCGCGCGGGTGGCGCGCTCCGTGGTTTCAAGGTCGAAAATCGCGTTGACCATCGCGATATGCGAGAAGGCCTGCGGAAAATTGCCCACCTGCCGCTTCCTGTCCGTGTCGTACTCCTCTGAAAACAGGCCCAGATCGTTTCGCAGCGAGAGCAGGTAATCCAGCAGCCTGCGGGCGTCTGCTTCACGCCCGATCATTTTGAGGCAGCTCACCAGCCAGAAAGAGCAGGCCAGAAATGCCCCTTCCCCTTCGGGCAGTCCGTCCGCGCTTTTGCCGGTGTCGTAGCGCAGCAGCAGGCCGTTGCGCATCAGTCCGGCTTCGATCGCCTCGACCGTGCTTTTCACCCGCGGCTCGGAGGCCGGCAAAAACCCGACCAGCGGCATCAGCAGCAGCGAGGAGTCAAGCTCGTCGCCGGCATAGATTTGCGTAAACGCGGGCAGCTTCTTATTAAAGCCCCTCGCGCATACCTCCTCATGGACCTGCTGCCTTGCCGCACGCCAGCGATCGAGCGGCACCTCGTACCCGGTGTGTTCGGCGATCGCAATGGCGCGGTCAAACGCGACCCACACCATCACTTTTGAGTAGGTAAAGTGCTGCGCGCCCGAGCGCGTTTCCCAGATCCCCTGGTCCGGCTGCTGCCAAATCGTCAAGAGATGTTCGATGAGCAACTGCTGCAGGTGCAGATCCACGCGGCGCGGCGCTTTTACCCCGGCCAGCGCATGGAAGAACGCGTCCATGACCTCGCCGTAGATATCGAGCTGCAGCTGCTCGGCCGCTGCGTTGCCGATGCGCACCGGCTTTGAATTTTCATACCCCGCGAGCCAGGGCACCTCCCACTCCAGCAGGTGCCGCTCCCCGGCAACCCCGTACATGATCTGCACCTGGTCCGGGCTGCCGGCGATGGCCCGCAGCAGCCAGTCCTGCCAGGCTTCTGCTTCGTCGTAGAAGCCGCCGTTCATGATCGCCAGCAGCGTGAAGGTTGAGTCGCGCAGCCAGCAGTACCGGTAATCCCAGTTGCGCGGGCCTCCCAGCGACTCGGGCAGCGAGGTCGTTACCGCGGCCACTACGCCGCCGGTCGGCCGGTAAGTCAGGGCTTTCATCGTAATCATCGAGCGCTCTATCGCACTCGTGTAGACCCCGGCGTTGTTGCACTTAGCGAGCCACTCGCCCCAGTACCGCTTTGCGTTCTCCAGCGCCTGCTCGGCGTCGAGCAGCTCGGGCTCAATGCCCGCCGACTGCCCGTAGGAGAGAGTGAGCCACACCTGCTCGCCTTCGCGCACGGTGAAGTTGCTGACCGTTTTCTCCTGCTCTCCATGCGTTTCCAGAACCGATCGCAGCAAAACCATGTGCGGGCCGGCAATGGCGCGGATGGCATGCTCCTCGCGCGTGACCCACGGCACGGAGCGCCCGTAATCAAAGCGCAGCACAAGCTCCATGCGCATCGCGGCACTGCCCTGCAGGCATTCGACCTTGCGCAGAATGTGCGAGTGGTCGGTCCGCACCGGCATAAAGTCGGTCACGCAGACCACATCGTCACCGCGGGACCACTTGGTTTCCAGTACCAGCGTGCGGGGCAGGTAGTGGCGCGTTACCTGCCAGGGGGACTCGCCCTCGGCCGGAGCGGCCGGCTGCAGCAGCCACCGGCCGTTGTTTTCGTCGCCCAGCAAAGCAGCAAAACACGCGTCGGAGGAAAAGTTCGGCCAGCAGAGCCAGTCGATCGAACCATCCTTGCCGACCAGCGCCGCCGTTTCACAGTCCCCAATGATCCCGTAATCCTCAATGCGCAGGGCCATCGCTACTGCTCGTGGTAGGAGCGCGTGAGCCCGCCGTCGATGAAGTAGGTCGCGCCGGTGATGTACGAGGCATCGTCCGAGGCGAGAAAGGCAACCAGCCCCGAGATGTCCTCCACGCTCGCCATGTACCCGAGCGGAATGTTCTGCCGCAGGTGCTCCATCTTCTGCTCGTCCTGCAACAGGGCTGCGTTGATGGGCGTTTTGACCGCGCCGGGCGCAACGTTGTTGATGGTGATGCCGAGCGGCCCCAGCTCCACGCACAGGTCGCGCATCATCATGCGCATGCCGCCCTTGCTGATGCAGTAGGTGGAGAAGCCGGGGAACGCCATGTCCTCGTGCACGGAGCTGATATTGATGACCCGGCCCTTTTTCTTGTCGGCCCGCAGTCTGCGAACAAAAGCCTGCGTGACAAAAAACGGCCCTTTCAGGTTGACCGACATGATGCGGTCGTAATCGGCTTCGGTCACGTCCAGAAACTCCGCCTTGTGCTCCATGCCCGCGTTGTTGACCAGAATGTCGCAGGCGCCGTAGGTGTCGTAGGCTTTGGCGACCAGCGCTTCAATCTGATTGATTTGCGTGATGTCCGCGGCGAAAATGACCCCGGTTCCGCCCGCCTCCTGAATCGAGGCAAGCGTTTGTTTCGCGCCTTCGTCGCCGCCTACGTAATCGACGACGACCTTGGCTCCGTCCTTTGCCAGGCGCATCGCGATGTTCTGACCGATACCCGTCCCAGCGCCCGTCACAATGGCGACGCGGCCGTCAAGAGAACCCATACCTGCACCCCTGGTTTGCCGGAGAAACCGCGGCAAACGTCAGGCGGTAGGATGCAGGAGCCGCAAAATCTTTGTAGGCGGCCTGAGGAAAGCTTGCGTGTAGCCAGAGCAGGAGGTTGCTACTCCCACTCAATGGTGCCGGGCGGCTTGGAGGTAATGTCGTAGACAACTCGATTGATGCCGCGCACTTCGTTCACAATGCGGTTCGAGATGCGGCCCAGCACCGGGTACGGCAGCTGCACCCAGTCAGCGGTCATGCCGTCTTCTGAGTGCACGGCGCGGATCGCGCAGGTGTAAGCATAGGTGCGCTGGTCGCCCATGACGCCGACGCTCCTGACCGGCAGCAGCACGGCAAAGGCCTGCCAGATCTTGCCGTACAGGCCGGCCTGTTTGATTTCGTCGACAACGATTTCGTCCGCGTTCTGCAGGATCGCGACGCGCTCCGGCGTGACCTCACCAAGGATGCGGACCGCGAGGCCTGGCCCGGGGAATGGCTGGCGGCCCAGGATGTCCTCAGGCATGCCCATGTCGCGGCCGATGCGCCGGACCTCATCCTTGAACAGGTCGCGCAAGGGCTCTATCAGCTTGAGCTTCATGGTTTCCGGCAGCCCGCCGACGTTGTGATGGCTTTTAATGACGTGCGACGGCCCATGCACCGAGGCAGACTCGATCACATCCGGGTAAAGCGTCCCCTGCACCAGCCATGCGGCACCCTCGGCTTCGGTCGTCAGGATGCGAGACGCTTCTTCGTCGAACACCTCGATAAACTCGCGTCCGATGATCTTGCGCTTGGTTTCGGGGTCGGTCACGCCGGCCAGCTTCGCGAGGAAGCGCTCGCGCGTGTCGACCGCAACGAGGTTCAAGCCGAGCTTGCCCCGCAGATTCTCCTGCACCTTGCGGAACTCGTTCTTGCGCAGCACGCCATTGTCAACAAACACGCAGGTGAGCCGGTCGCCGATGGCGCGATGCACCAGCATCGCTGCGACCGAGGAATCGACCCCGCCCGAAATGGCACAGATGGCATGGCCGGAGCCGACCCGCGCGCGCACTTGAGCGGTGGTCGCCTCGACAAAGTGGTGCGGGGTCCAGTCCGCTGGGGCGCCGCAGATGCCGCGCACAAACGCCCGCAGCAGCTCCGTGCCGTGCGCGGTGTGCTGCACCTCCGGGTGGAACTGCACCGCCCAGATGCGCCGCGCGGGGTTGGCAATGCCGGCCAGCGCGTGCGCGGTTTTCGCGGTCAGGTGGAAGCCGGGCGGCAGCTCCAGCGCTTCGTCGCCGTGCGACATCCAGACCCGCAGCGTGGAAGGCAGACCTGCAAACAGGGCGGCAGACGGGTCCGTGATGGAGACCTCGGCGTCGCCGTACTCCCGCCGATCTGCCGGCCGCACCTTGCCCCCAAGGTGGTGCACGATGAACTGGAGGCCGTAGCAGATACCGAGGATGGGGATGCCGAGCGCAAGCACGCCCGGGTCGGCTTTAGGCGCGTCCGCGTCGTACACCGACGAAGGACCCCCCGACAGGATGATGCCGAGCGGCTTCGACGCCCGAATCGCGTCAAGCGCGGCCGTACACGGCAGTACCACGGAAAACACATGGAGCTCCCGAACGCGGCGCGCAATCAGCTGCGTGTACTGGGAGCCGAAATCAAGGATCACGATCGAAGAACGCGCGGCGGGGCTTACGGGTGTGCTGGCGGAGGTACTTACAGATTCTGACGCGCTTGGCTGGATGTCCACCGATTCAGTCTAAGCCTCTATTTGGCTTAGATTCTGAGCTTCTCCAGCGGCACGCCGGGCATGGCGCGCATGCGGGTCTCCAATTCGTCACGCACCTCCCGCAGCAGCATCAACTGCTCGCCCAGCTTTACCGCATCAGTCGCCACCAGCGGCACAAGGGAAA
>CAXTMW010000019.1:17597-18045 GCA_964245455.1 uncultured Acidobacteriaceae bacterium | reverse complement strand
CAGACCAGGAGCGCGCGATGATCCAGAAACGGTGAGGGAAGCAGCGAGATGAAAAAGGCCGGCCAGATGATGCGGAAGCGCGTTTTACGCGCGGCTGCCCGGAAGCGCGCGGCGCGGGCGGCAATGCGCTTGTCGGGCCCCTGAAAAGCCCGGAGAAGCGCGGCTTGCGTGTCGAGGGACTCCAGCAGACCCAGAGCCAAGGCCACCTGCGTCTTGCTGGACAACAGCGTCCACGACCACACCGCCAACCATGACGCAAAGCCCAGCAGCAGTGTGTACAGAAGAGGGCTTGGATCGTCAGGCCGGAAGAGCAGCCTGGCCCCCTCCATGGCAAGCAAGCCCCACAAGCCGCAGATGAGCACGCCGCAAAGCATGGCGAAGCTTTTGCAACCCGCCAGCAGCCACGGCCTGATCGGCAGGCGCGGGTCGTACCGAGCCAGCATGGCTC
>CAXTMW010000019.1:8042-17508 GCA_964245455.1 uncultured Acidobacteriaceae bacterium | reverse complement strand
ATCCAGCCAGCAGCAGCAAAAATGCGCCACATCCCCACCGCCAGCCCAGGTCCATCAAGAGGAGCGAGGGCCGGGTACGAAGCTCCCCAAGCAGCGGGAACAGCCCTGTATCAAGCCTTGGGGGCAGATCCAGCGACGCGTTCCTCTCCCGAGGCCCTTCCATGAGCTTTCCTCTCCACCGATCAGGTCCGCGCTACGGAGCCGTGCTGACCTCAGCGCGGCACGGAGCCCTTAGCGGACAACGGAGCCCTCAGCGGACCACCAGGTTCACCAGTTTGCCCGGCACAATGATCATCTTCACAACCTGCCTGCCTTCGAGCGCGGCCTGCACCTTCGCGTCGCCTAGTGCGGCTTCGCGCAGCGCGGGCTCCGCGGCCCCGGCCGCCAGGCGCACCACCGTGCGCAGCTTGCCGTTGATCTGCACCGGCAACTCCATCTCGCTTTCCTTGGCGAGCTCCGGGTCGAACGCCGGCCAGGGCGCGCGCAGCACCCCGCCCGGCTCGCCGAGCGTTTGCCACAGATCGCAGGCCAGGTACGGGGCAAAAGGCGCGAGCAGGAGCACAAGGCTCTTGAGCGTATGGCGCGTGACCGCGGGTGAGATCGCGCCGGTCGCAAACGCGTCCTCCGCCGGCACCAGCGCGTTCTTCATCAGCTCCATAACCGCTGCGATACAGGTGTTGAAGTGCCAGCGGTCGCTGAAGTCTTCGGTGATTTTGCGGATGGTCTGGTGGAGCTTGCGCAGCACATCCTGCTCGGCCGAGGTAATGTTCTGCGCGTCAAAGGTGTCCGGCGCGCCGGCGGCATACGGCGCGTGCCGGTGGACGAAGCTGTACACCTTCGCGAGAAAACGCGAGACACCGGCGACCCCGTCCTCCTGCCACTCCATGTCGCGGTCGGGCGGTGCGGCAAAGAGCGAGTACATGCGCGTCGCGTCGGCGCCGTAGCGGGTGATCATCTCGTCGGGCGAAACGACATTGCCCTTGGACTTCGACATCTTTGCGCCGTTCTTGACGACCATGCCCTGCGAAAACTGCCGCTCCACGGGCTCGGAGAAGTCGATGAGCCCGAGGTCGCGCATGACGCGCGTCCAGAAGCGCGAGTAGATCAGGTGCAGAATCGCGTGCTCGACACCGCCGATGTACTGGTCGATCGGGAACCAGTACGCGACCGATTCCTTCCGGAAGGGCGCCTCGCTGTCATGCGCGCTGGTGTAGCGGTAGAAATACCAGCTTGAGTCGACAAAGGTGTCCATCGTGTCGGTTTCGCGCCGCGCCGGGCCTCCGCACTTTGGGCAGGTCGCGTTCACAAACTCCGGCACGTGCGCAAGCGGCGAACCGCCCTGCTGCGTGATTGTCACGTTCTCGGGCAGCAGCACCGGCAGCTGGTCGTCGGGAACCGGCACAATGCCGCAGCTGTTGCAGTAGAGCATCGGGATGGGCGTGCCCCAATACCGCTGGCGGCTCACGCCCCAGTCCTTGAGCCGGTAGGTGACGGTAGCCCTGCCGAAGCCGCCGCGCTCGGCGTCGGCACCGAGCTGCGCGCGTGCTTCGGCGCACCCGAGACCGGTCCACGGGCCGGAGTTGACCAGCACTGCGCCTTCCTCGGAGTCGGCGATGACGGGCAGCGTGTTTTCCGCGCCCGGAACCTCGACGACGCCCCGCACCGGCAGCCCGTACTTGCCGGCAAACTCCCAGTCGCGTTCATCGTGCGCGGGCACGCTCATAATGGCGCCCGTACCGTAATCAGCCAGGATGTAGTTCGCAATCCACACCGGCAGCAGCTCGCCCGTAAGCGGGTTGCGCGCATAGTGGCCGGTAAATGCGCCGTGTTTGTCGAGCGCGGCCATGTCGCCGGCTTCCCTGGCCGCGCGCTGCTGCTCCAGCATCGCCTCGACGTGCAGCTGCAGCGCCGGGTCACGTTTCGCCCAGCCCGTCACCAGCGCGTGCTCGGGCGCCAGCTGCAGGCTGGTCGCGCCGTAGATGGTGTCCAGGCGCGTCGTAAAGACCGTAATCTGCTCGCCCGTGACCGTGACGCGGCTTTTCGGCAGGATCGCCTTGCCCGCATCGCCCTCCATGCGGCCGCCGGCCACGACGGCAAAGCTCAATTCCGCGCCGTCGGAGCGGCCGATCCAGTTGCGCTGCATGGTGCGCACCTTTTCGGGCCAGCCGTCGAGCGTGTCGATGCCCTCCAGCAGCTCCTGGGCGTACGCGGTGGTGCGAAAAAACCATTGCTCCAGGCTGCGCAGCTCGACGATCTGGTCCTCGTGCCGCCAGCAGCAGCCGTTTACCACCTGCTCGTTCGCCAGCACGGTCGCGCACTGCGGGCACCAGTTCACCTTGCTCTGCTTGCGGTAGGCAAGGCCCCGCTCAAACATGCGGATAAAAAACCACTGGTTCCAGCGGTAATAGTCGGGCAGGCAGGTGTTGAGCTCGGTGCTCCAGTCGAAAGCCATGCCGAGCCGCTGGAACTGCCGCTTCATGGCGGCGATGTTGTTCAGCGTCCACTCGCGCGGGGGCGTGTTGTTCTTGATCGCCGCGTTCTCCGCCGGCAGGCCGAACGCGTCCCACCCCATGGGGTGCAGCACGTTGTAGCCGCGCATCCACATGTAGCGCGCCAGCGCGTCGCCGATGGCGTAGTTGCGCACGTGCCCCATGTGGAGCTTGCCGGACGGATACGGCAGCATTTCGAGCACGTAGTATTTCGGCTTCTCGGAACCCGCGGGCTCGGCCGCATGAAGCTCCGGGTCAGCCGCCCAGCGCTCCGCCCACACGGCCTCAATGGCGGCCGGATTGTAGCGAACGTCTTTGTCTTTCTCTTGCAAGGTATCTTCCATAGCGAACCCCATTCTACCGGGCGCCCAGCGCATACAGGCCCTGCAGTGCGCGCACATCTTTTTCGACGTCCGAGGGCTCATCGACCGGCGTTTCCGCGACAAAGGCGCAGTGGGCAAAGCGAGGGTCGTTGAGCAGCCTCCGAAACGGCCCCGCGCCGATGGTTCCCTCGCCGATGTGCTCGTGCCGGTCGAGCTTGGAGCCGCGCACGGCTTTCGCATCGTTCATGTGCCAGATGTGCACGTTCTGGAGGCCGATGGTGCGTTCGACGGCCGCGACTGTCTCCTCCCAGCCGCTCTCGCTCACAATGTCATAGCCCGAAACGTGGGTGTGGCATGTGTCCAGGCAGGCGCCAACGGGCAGGTGGGCGCGCAGCTCACCAATCAGTTCCGCGACCTGCTCGAAATTGCCGCCGAGCGAAAAATCCGAGCCGGCGGTGTTCTCAATCAGCAGATGAAAGGGTTTTCCAGTGAACTCCATACCCTTCACCGCGGCCTCGATCGCTGTTGCCGCGCGGTACAGGCCTTCTTCCCGGGTCAGCTGCTTCCAAGACCCCGGGTGCAGCACCAGAAACTCCGCGCCAAGCGCAAGCGCGCGCTCCACCTCGCCGCGAAAGGCAAGCGTGGACTTTTCGCGCACGTCATCGTTGACCGACGCCAGATTGATCAGGTAGTTCGCGTGCACCACGGCAGGGCCAACGTCGTGCTTCTCGCGCAGCGTGCGCATCTTCGCCGCCACATCCGCCGCGATAGGCGCAGCACGCCAGGTGCGCGGGCTGGAGGTGAAGATCTGGAACGTATTCGCGCCGACGGCCGCAGCGCGTTCCACCGCGGTGTGCGCGCCCCCGGAGGTAGACAGGTGGATGCCGATGCGCTTGGTGGCTCGCGATACGCTCATGCTTCCATTCTAGGGCGCTTCAAGCAGCCTCAGGCGGCGTGTAGAGTGAACCTCGCATGACTACGCTCATCACCGCCGCCGAGCTGCTGACCGAGGAAGGTTCGATCACGAAGCCGGCGATCGTGATCGAGGACGGCGTGATTCGCTCGATCGCGACCCGTGACTCCGCCCCGCTGCCCGCCTTCCTGGCCGCTACGGCGGCGCACCACGATTATCCTGGCGGCGCGCTCGCTCCCGCGTTTCTCGACGTACACGTGCACGGCTGCCGCGGGCGCGACGTGATGGAGGCGACCGCGAACGCTCTCAACGAGGTAAGCGGCTTTCTCGCCCGGCACGGCGTCGGCGCGTACCTGCCGACCACCGTCTCCGCACCGAACGACGCAACCTTGCGCGCGCTCAACGGGCTTGCGACGCTTCTGGCGCGCGCCCCGGAGCCCGGCTGTGCGCGGCCGCTTGGAATCCACCTGGAAGGCCCGTTTCTTTCGCACGCGAAGCGCGGCGCCCACGCGGCAAAAGACCTGCAGGCGCCGTCGCTCGACTTTTTCAACGCCATGTGGGAGGCAGCCGAAGGCCGGGTAAGCCTGATAACAATCGCGCCCGAGCTGCCTTGGGCTGTCGCGCTGATCGAGGCGGCCGTCGCGCGGGGAGTGCGCGTCTCCATCGGCCACAGCGACAGCCTGCGCGAGGATGCCGAATCGGCCATCCGTGCCGGAGCTGCCTCCGCCACGCACACCTTCAACGCCATGCGCGGGCTTACCCAGCGTGAGCCCGGCATGCTCGGCACGGTGCTGACCACGGACGCGCTCTACGCCGAGCTGATTTGCGACGGCCTGCATGTGGACCCTGCGATGGTGCGGCTGTTTGCCCGAGCCAAACCCCGGGATAGGGCCATCCTGATCACCGACGCCATGAGCGCGACCGGCATGCCGGATGGCAGCTATCGCCTGGGCGAGCTCGACGTCCAGGTGACCGGCGGCCGCGCCATCATCGGGGAAGATACGCTGGCCGGCTCCACGCTGACGCTGGACCGCGCGGTCGAAAATTACATGCGGTTTACAGGGGGGTCGCTTGCCGACGCGGTGCGCGCCGTGACCGCGAACCCGGCCCGGATGACGGGGCTCGAACGCACAATTGGCACGCTTGCCGCCGGAACCCCGGCCGACCTGAATGTGCTCAGTCCTTCGGGCGAGCTCCGGGCGACCTACCTGGGCGGTGTGCGCGTCTGAGTCTCCGTCAGTGCTTGTCCATAAAAGCCGGCGAGAGGAGGGCCGGCGACAGCACCCCAGCGCTGCCGTCGTTTGCCGGAGGCTTCAAGCCAAGCAGCGCGGCGACAAAGGGGTACACATTTGTGTTCTCAAACGGCTGGAGCCTGATCCCGGCGCGCACGTCGGGCCCTTCAGCATAGAAGATGGTGCGCGCGGCCGGGGTCTGTTTCAAGTCGTAAGCCGGCATTTCGGAACTGAACGAGCTTTCAGCGTCGCTCCCTGTCGGGGCATGAGCGCGAATCGCGAACGGCCCGGTAGGCACGACCACTGGATCGCCCGCGCGCGGGTTGCCGCTGAGGTGCAGGCCTTTCGGCAGGTTGACGCGGCGGTACACGGCAAAGCGCGCGTCTGCGATTTTGAGGCTGTCGTAGATTTTCTGCGCTTCGGCATCGCTCTCGGCATAGATCCATGGGCCGGCTGTTCGGCTCTTTGAAAGATCGGCATAGCTGTCCAGATTGATCCACTCCCGGGCGGCTCCAGCCGGAGCGTCGCTCACGACCACCAGGTCGATCGGCGATTGCAAGGCAGCGATGCCGGCACGCAGCCCGCCGAGGAGCCGGTCGGTTTGCCCGACGGCCGCGCGTGTTTGGGCGCTCTCCGGGCCGAACTGGAGGCTTGCGCTGTCGACAGCCGCAAGCACGAGCGCGAGGAGGTGGGGCCGCTCGGCTTCCGGCAGTCGCAGCCACGCCAGAGTCTGTTTCACGCGCGCCTCATCCGGCAGCATTGCGCTTGAGCGGGCATAGAAGGTCGGTCTGCCACCGGCGATCTCGGCCGTGGAGCCCGGCCAGAACAGGCAGGCGGTGCGCATTCCCTGCTGCTCGGCCAACGCCCAAAGCGGCACACCGCCATACCAACCGCCATCCGCAGATGCCTGCGGGTCGTCCTTGCGGAAGAGGCGCAGGCTGTCCGCACTGCGGAACGCGTCTCCGATGATGCCGTGGTGCCCCGGGTAGAGCCCGGTCACGAGCGTGTAGCTGTTGGGCAAAGCCGCTGGCGGGAAGCTGGGCAGCATGCCATCGGGCGCGCCCGCCCCGTGCGCGGCCATCGCAAGGAGGTTTTTCGCGCCGTAGCGCGCGGGGTAGTCAGCACGGAAGCTCCGCAGCAGAACGAGAACCACAGCGTGCTTCCCGGCCTGCTCCGGCGTGTTGGGGCCGTGGACGACGTGAACGACGAGTGGCACATCCGGGACGCTTGACGACATCGGGACGCTTGACGACATGGGGACGCTTGACGACATGGGGACGCTTGACGACGCGGGACCGGTCTGCCCGGCACTCGCGAGCACGGGCAGCACGATTCCCAGGCCGATCAGGGAGTGCCCCCATGCGCGCATCCATACGCGCGTTCGGCGACCCCGCCCGCGCTTCCCTGTCGAGCGCTCACCCGTCATGCCGCTGCCGGACATCCGCGTCGAAGCCTGCCGCCTACCGCAGCACCAGCGCTTGCGCCGCGACCACGAGGCCGCCCGCCCCAAACACCATGCCGAGCAGCCAGTACACGCGCTGCCGGGTCAGCAGCGTGATGGAGGTGACGACCAGCCCGATCTCCAGCAGCGCTTCAGACAGCTCCTAGCTGCGGGCCTTTCGCTCGGCGGCATCCACGCTTTCCTCAAAGCGGCGCGCTTTCTCCTCTTCCCCTGCAAGATCTGCGCTCCATTTCGCCAGGTGCGCCTTGTAGCCGGCAACGATGGAAGCTGCATCTGCCCCAGAGCGGCCGGTGCCCGCGCTTCCCGGGGCGGGGAAGGACCCGAGCAGGTCCGCGGCAAGCTGCGTCTCGTTTTGCCGGATTTTCTTTGCCTGGTACAGGTTCCACTGGTCGCTTGCGCGCGCCTGCATCAGCACTGCTTCCGTGTGGGTGCGGTGGCCCAGCACGGTGATGATCGCAACCAGGACCGCAAGCACGCTCATGGAGAAGCTGATGGGCTTCTGGCTGCGTCCGTGGCTCTCGCCTTCGGCACGTTCAAGGGCGTGCTCGTGCTGCTCGTGCAATTCCTGTACTTCGTTGGCTTCCATGCCGCTCCTTTGCGTTTTTTGATTCTAGAACCGCGCCGGCGGGCACAAAAATGAGGCGCTGGACACGAGGTCCAGCGCCTTCGGTGAAGCTTTGTAGAAGCTGCGAAAACTACTTGATATTGCCGTTCATCCCGGCCGTGAAGAAAAGGCCCGGTTTCGGCGTCGCACCCGCGTTGCCGTACACAATGTTGAGCACCTGCGTCGGCGTGCGCGGCTGCACGCGCGCGCTCGCGTCCACATCGACGATTGTTGAGGGTGCAAGCGGGTTCGCGGTTGTGGGAGGCACCGGTGTCGAAACACCGGTATCGAAGACCGTGCCGAGCGTCTGGCGAAGGGTGGCAATCGATTCTGTGTTCTTGAGCAACTGCGCGTTTGCGGTTATTTGAGCGGGCGTCTGACTGATCGCATAGGTCCGGAAAAGCTGGGTCCGCACCGAACCGGCGTGGTAGGCCTCGACGGCATGGATGCCGAGCGCGGCGGTCAGCAGGGCCGTGCTGGAAATGAGCGGAGCCGCGCCAAGATAGGCCGTGACACCCACGTCCTCGAAGATGAACGCGCCCAGCAGAAAGCTGGCTTCGGTTCCATCGAATGGGTCGAAAGTGTTATTCGGCAGTCCCGCTGCCTTGGCCAGGGTGTTGAAGCTGTTCAGCAGGTCGATGTTCGGCTGTGCGACAGCGTTCGCACCAAGCGCGGAGCGCAGGAAGTTCACGTGGTTCAGCTCGTCCTGCGCGGTTTCCATCGCATAGGCTTTGAGTTGAGGCGTCACGAAGTTCGTTGCGGTAATGCCCGTCTTGACGGTTACGGTGCCGGCACCGCTTCCCTGGCTGGTGGCAGGAATGGGACCGCCGTTGACTGCGTAGGAGTAGAACTGCGCTTCCAGGTACTCCAGGTTGAGCGCGAAGTTCAGGTAGTCGTTGTCGGTGTAGGTTGCGGTTTGCGCGTCTGCGTTGCGCGTCAAGGCGAGACCGGCCAGGGCCGCGCCGCCCATCAGAAGAGCCGAGCGGCGGCTGCGGACGCCCGTTTCTTCCTGCTGCTGTGCTTCCAGTACGTTTTCCATGATTTCCCTTTTCAGAGTTCCCTTTTAGGCGTGTCGTCTACGTGTCTTTGGTGGACTGGGGCGAGCCTAGGAAACCGAGGCGGTGATTTTGCCCTGCAACCCGTTCGGGAAGAAACCGCCCTTGGTCGTGGCACCCGCATTCGCGTTCAGGTACACGATGTGCAGCACCTGGTCCGTGGTCCGGTTGTAGGCGATGGAGTTGGCCCCGGCAGACACGATGGTGTTTGCCGACAGAGGCGTTTCCGCGGCGTTGTTGCCGGCGGCGGCAAGGCTGGCCTTCGCGCGCAAAGCGGAGATTTGATTGGCAAGCGCGATCGTACCGGTCGTTGTGTTGCCGTTATCGAGGTACACCAGCAGGGTGCGGATCAGGCCGGCGTGGTACGCCTCCACCGCGACGATGCTGCCAGCAGCGGCCAGATTGCTCTTGACGGCCAGCAGGGGGCCGGCGCCGTTGTAGGCCGTCACACCCACATCTTCGAAGATGAACGCGCCGAGGATGAAATTGGCCTCGCTGGCGAACGGATTAAAAGTACCTCCGGGGATCCCGGCCGCGGTTGCAGCCGCATTGAAGGAAGCGGTCAGGTCGATGTTTGGCATCGGCACGGCAAGCGAGCCGAGCGCGCTCCGCAGAAAGCGCACGTGCTGGAGCTCGTCATTGGCAATCTCCAGTGCGTACTGCTGCGTGATGGAACCCGTTGTGAACGGAACCATCGCGCCGCCCGTGACCGTACCTGCCGTACCCAGGCTGGAGCTGGTGTCGCCTGCGTAGAGGCCGGTGCCCGTGGCGCCGATGAGATAGTACGAAGCTTCGAGGTACTCGAGATTGAGCGCGAAGTTCAGGATGTCGGTGTCGGCGGTCGCTGTCGCGGGCGGCGTCGTGGTGGTGGCAAGCGGGTTGGGGCTGCTGTTGCCGCAGCCTGCGGCAAGCGAGACCGCGGCGGAAACACCGACGCCCGCGCTGACGCCGGAAATGAACTTGCGCCGCGAAACCTTGTTTCTAAGTACTGTCTTGAAGTTATCCATGATCCTTCTCTTCAATCGTGCGGGTGAGATCACACCATTGTGTTAGGTACGTACCGGGTTCTACTGTGGATTGCGGACGCCGGAAATAAAAGGGGAAGCCGTCAAATACCCGCCCCTGCTTCATTACGAAGGTACTTCACGATGGCGCACCGGCCAGCAGAATCGGCATCGTCGGCGTGGGAGACCCACCAGTCGGCTCGACGGTAATGCCGAATGCCTTGGCTGCCACAGCCCCATGCAGGGTCGGCAGCAGGAGGCTTGCGTTTCCATGAGCGTCCGGTGAAAAGGTGCCGGCGGCGACAGGACTGGTTCCGTTGGCCGGGATCAGCCAGAGCTCGTACACCTTTTGAGAGGCGAGCGGCGCCAGATTGCTGGCGATCA
>CAXTMW010000019.1:0-8032 GCA_964245455.1 uncultured Acidobacteriaceae bacterium | reverse complement strand
CTCATAGGTTGCGCGCGCGGCGGGCGCGGCGGGGGCTTTTGGTACGGTCAAATTGACGCGCACCGCCGAAGGATCGGTAAGCACCTGGAGAACGTGGCGCGCGCTTTGCGCCTCTTCCACGGAGGCGGCGGTTCTTCCCTGTTCGACCGTGAGCGCGGAACGGAGCTGGTCGCGATCCTGCCGGATCTGCAGAACAGCCAGGGAGGCCGCCGCGGCCGCCGCCCAGCCGATCCAGGGCAGGACGCGGCTCGCCACGCCGCGGCGCTTTGCCGCGACAGCTGTTTGTCCCTCCGTCAGTTGCTGAGGCATGGAGATCGGCGTGAGTTCGGGCTCACGGGTACGCGCGTCGGAGTACGCATCTGTACGCTCACCGCTAACAAGCTCCGGCTCCCCTTCCCGCTCACCGAGCCGGGCAACAAAGCGTTCCCGCGCTTCCGGCCGCGGCTCGATGGGCTCGACCGCGAGTGCATACGTGGCCAGGTCTTCCCGCACTTGCCGCAACTCCTCGCGGCATTGGGCGCACGTCGACAGGTGCGCGCGCACAGCTGCGGCGTCCTCCTCGCTAAGAAGCAGCAGCGCGAACAGGGCAAGATCTTCAACGTCTATATGTTCGTTCGTGTTCATGCCTCGGCTGCCTTTCTCAGCGTCAGGACAGCGCGCCTGAGCCGGGTCTTGATAGTTCCCAGCGGACTTTGCAGCCGATCCGCGATTTCGGAATGACTGAGGCCGTCAAAAAAAGCCAGTTGCAGCACGGTCTGCTGCTCCGCGGGCAGGGCGGTCATCATGGTGCGCGCCCTGGCCAGAAGCAGGTTCCGCTCCGACTCGGCCGCCACGTCGACCGGCGAAAGAAGCACAACCTCGTCGGCCGAATCGACCGGCTTACGGCGACGCAGGATATCGATGGCGCGATTGCGGGCCAGCACGGCGAACCAGCCCGCCAGGCTGCCAGACACCACCTCCATGACCGGAGGCTTACCCCAGATACGAAGAAATACTTCCTGCATCACGTCCTCGGCCGAGGACGGGTCCCCGAGTACCCGCAGTGCGATCGCGTACACAACGGGAGAGTGCCGATCAAACAACGTCACCATTGCTTGCTGATCTCCCTCGCGCACGCGTTCCAACAGACGGCCGTCGTACTCCGTGCCATTCCCTGTCAGTTCTCTATGCATAGAACGCACCACGTCTGGAATTCGGTTCCACTCTTCTCAAGATTCAGCTTCCCGCAGTTACAGTCGTACTGGCCGCAGAGCCACTGTACAACGAATGCACTTGCTTCGACACCCGCTGCCCCTGCTGATTGCGCTCGCCCCAGGAAAGCGGCCGCCGGCGGGTGAAGATGCGCGGACGGATATGGGTACATGATCCGATGCGGACACTGTCTCACCTGCAAGGTGTGCACAAGGAGATCCGCTTCGTGAACCGCCTGTTTCAGGCTGCTGAGTAAGCGCCAAGTTAAGAAAGACACGGCTGGGCTCAGCTAGCGAATGCGAAGGGCCATCTCAACAGCTAAAGGAGAAACGTCCCGTGCAATATCTAGTAAACTTCTCGCCCAAAAAGAAGCTGGAAACCGAGGGCATGCCCGCTGATTTTCCGGAACAGGAGATCCGGGAGCAGGCCCAGACGCGAGTTCTCTATGCGGGGGGCGGGCTCCGCCAGGTGTGGGCCCATGTGGATGGGCAAGCATCTGAAGGGCAAGCGCCGAAAATCCTCGGCGCCGTCGTCCTGTTTGAGGCGGAGTCGCCGAACCATCTGCAGGAAATGATCCACAGCTTTCCTCTCATTCAGAGTGACTACGCCGAGTTTCAGATCATGGCGCTTCAACAGCATGCGGCTTTTCTGCCGTCGAAGGCAGACGAGAAGTCCTGAGCCGCTGCGGGGCGGAGCACTGCTCTGCACACATGCACTCACAACGAGAAAGGACGGAACCACACGATGCTGAAGATGACGGGATTGGATTCGCCGGTCAGCCTGGAGGATCAGTTCAAGGACGGCTCGAACGAGCCGGTCGTCCAGATGATGCTGATCACCGTAGACGCCAAGGATGAGGAAGCTTTTAAGGCCGCATGGGCGAAGGGCGCCGCGTTCTTCAAGGGGCAGCCCGGATTTATTTCCGCGCAACTGCACCAGGGCATCGGCGGCAGCTCGGTGTTCCTCGACTACGCCGTGTTCGAGAGCGTGAAGGCGTTTGCGGCCATCACCCGACAGCCTGACTTCGGCTCGCTCAGTGAAGGATACCCGGACAGCGTTACTGCCAGCCTGCACCTGTTCCGACGGACGGCTATCCCGGGCATCTGCTTAGGCGAGGCTACAACGTAGTCGTAGAGCGCCGACAGTCAGCGGGAAAAGATCCAAGGGGCTGGAATTTCGGACACCAAACATCTTAGAAAAGGAAATCTTTGGGAAAGAAATACGTACTTGGAAAAAATAAGCAGTCCGGCGTGGGCGCTTCTCCACAAAGGCACTGGAGGCGTGGACACGTGCGGCAGCAGCCTTATGGTGAGATTCACAGCCGGTGTCGTCCCCGATGGACTGAGCCGACGGTGTTGATGTGGATACCGTAAAGGGTAGGAGCAGCCGCACCGCGCCGCAGGCTTGCCGGAACGGCTTTGCGCGGAGGAGCGGGCATGCGCGTTCTGATCGTCGAAGATGAGATCCGGCTGGCAGAAAACCTGGCAGCCGCTCTGCGGGAAAACGCCGGCATGGCCGTGGACCATGCTGACAATGGTGTGGAAGGCGAGCACCTGGCCGAGCGGTGCTGCTACGACCTGGTCATTCTGGACCTGATGCTTCCCGGGCAAAGCGGGCTCGCCACTCTGCGGAGGATGCGCGCCGCAGGCGACGGAACACCCGTGCTGATCCTGACTGCTCGGGAAGGTGCTGAGTCGGTAATAGAGTTGCTGAATGCGGGAGCAGACGACTACCTAAGTAAGCCGTTCGACCTGGGCGAACTGCTGGCTCGGGCCAAGGCCTTGATCCGCCGCGGCAAGGGAACCGCGCACCCCTTGCTGCGCATCGGCGACGTCGAAGTCAACACGCTCGAGCAGACCGTTCATCGCGACGGGCGCATCGTCGATGTATCGCCTACCGAGTACCGCATCCTTGAATACCTGGCGCATCGCCCGCGGGCTGTTGTTTCAAAGCAGGAGCTGCTCGAACACCTGTACGACTTCAACTGGCAGCACCACTCCAATGTAATCGAAGCCCACATGTCCAACCTGCGGCGCAAGCTCGACCGCGGCAATGCATACCCCCTGATCGAAACGCTGCGTAACCGCGGCTACCGCCTAAGCGCGCCGATCGAGGGGAGGTCATGAGCGTGGGCAGGGCGGCGCCCGCGCTGCCGGACGCTCCCCAGCAACGGTCCATTCTGCGGCAGGCGATTGTGGCCGTTTTGCTCATTGAGCTTGCCGCTGCCTTTGTGCTCACCACGGCGAGCGCTGCTTACGAGCAACACACGCGCGCACGCGCGTTTGAGGTCATGCTGCAGGGCCGGGCCGCCGCCCTGCTGGGGGCTGTCCAGGATGCAGATGACGCGGACGACAACGTCATGCTCGATCGCACAGGCATCCGGACTTCAGAGGGGGATCTGTTTTTGGTGGCCGAAGAGAACGGGCGTGTTCTGGGCCGATCGCCCGGCTGGCCTGCGCCCGCTGCCCCGCTCGACCGCACCCTTCGGAAAGGCATGTACAACGTGCAGCTGCCTGGGACACAGCAAGGAAGCGAACCCTACCGCTTTGTCGCCGTGCACAGTGTGCGCGTGGTGGACCCGCAGGAGAATAACGGCGGAAAGCCGCACGCGATTGTGGTCTGGTATGGAGCGCCGACCCGGGAGCTTCGAAAGGCCGCATGGGACGGCTTGCGTTTCGACGCTGCCACCTTCGGGCTTGTGCTGCTGCTGACTGCTTTGTTTCTGGCCTTGTTTCTCCGTCGTGCGCTTGCCCCACTGGGTGAGCTGGCCGACGCAGCCGACCGGGTGTCCGCGGCGTCGTGGACCTTTGCTCCTCCGCATCAGGCGTGGCTCACGCGCGAGCTTGCCCCGCTCACTGCGGCAATGGACCGCAGCGTTGGACGCCTGCAGCAGTCGTTTGAGCAGCAGCGTCGCTTCACAAGCGACGCTGCGCACGAGCTCAAGACCGACGTCGCCATCATCAAGTCATCCCTGCAGCTGCTGACCATGCGGCCGCGTTCGGAAGAGCAGTACCGATCAGGGTTGACGGTTGCGCTTGCGGATTGCGAGCGCCTGGAAGGAACCGTGCAGGAAATGCTGACCCTGGCGCGCGTGGAACACGTCGACGCCCAGGCAGAGGCGCCGCAAAATCTGGCCACTGACCTGCCCGAACAGGCGCTCAAGGCAGTGCGGGCGCTACTACCCATGGCCGAACTTCGCTCGGTGCAGTTTAAGGTGCAGTCCGCTCCTTGCCGGCCCGTCGCCATTTCCAGAAAAGACTGCGACCTTCTTTGCACCAACATCCTGCAAAATGCGCTCGAACACAGCCCCCATGGCACGGTTGTGTGCGTGACGTTCCTGACCGAAGGATCGCTGGTCTGCATGAACATCCGCGACCACGGGCAAGGCATAGCGCCGGAGCTGATCCCGCACGTCTTCGAGGCGTTTTTTCGAGTAGATGACGGGCGCGATAGACGGCGAGGCGGCACGGGGCTTGGGCTAGCAATTTGCAAAGCTATCTGCGACAAGGCCGGCGGTTTGATTGCGCTCGAAAGTGAGCCGGGCGCAGGGACCCTGGTCACCGTGCGTCTTCCATGCATCCCCGACGCCTGATCTGAGCTGACTGTTGCCGACCGGCCGGCCGCTCCGAAGCGCTGTTCGTGCTTCCCTTGCGAAGCCGTTACTCCAGCGGCTTGGTATCCTGCACACCCACTCCATGCTCGTAGACGAGGTTGTGGCCAAGGTGCGATGAGGCGGCGACAACCAGGTAGCCGGCAGCTGCGAGCACCCTCGCTTTGGAACGCGACCCCGGCTTGCGGCGCAGGAGCCACGAGGCCCCGAACAGGCCGGTAGTTGTGACATTCAGCAGCGCGTGAACGATTCCGATCCGACGGGGCGCGCCCTCGGTGTCGGCCCAATCGTTGAGCCCCGTTACGGCAGAGCCCATGGCGCCCAGCAGGCCGAAACCCACAGCGGCGTCGGCGGCTATGTTGAAGTCCTTGCTGCCGCCGAAAGCGGCTACCGCGTCAAAGGCCACAGCCGCGGTCCAGGAACCGACAGGGACCTGGGTCAGTACCGAATGCACCGGCTCGTGCAGCCAGGTTCCATGCAGGGCATTTCGCACGGTGTGCGCCGAGTCGCCAAAGATCTGGAAGGCATTCTTGATCGCGTCCTGCAGCGGCTTCTCGACCGGGGCGATCCAGGTCTGCTGTTCAGCAATATGTGCCAGCGGGTCCTTGCTCATACCCCTTGGGATGCGCCGCACCTGCGGAGAAAGCGCGCGTCTTCGAGTGCGGCGCGCTTTCGTGACTTTGTTCTTGCACCCAGTCAAAAAGAAGCGGGTTCAGCACGATGTTCCGAGTGCGGCCGCCTGCATGATGGCCTCGGGAATGCGCGGAAGCGGAAGGATCTGCTCGGCCGCTCCTAGCTGTGCCGCTTCCCTGGGCATTCCGTAAACAACCGACGTTGCCTCATCCTGCGCCATCGTTCTCCCTCCGGCCTTGCGCATGCTCAGGAGCCCTTGCGCGCCGTCGGCGCCCATACCGGTCAGCAGGACGCCCAGAGCGTTTGCTTTTGCCGCACTCGCAACCGAGCTGAACATGACGTCGACGGCCGGCCGCTGATAGCACACCTTCGGGCCATCCTGAACCTGAACCCGGAAACCGTTGCCAACGCGGCGCACGACCAGGTGGAGGTCTCCGGGAGCCAGCAGCGCCCGGCCGGGACCGAGCTCGTCTCCGTCCTCAGCTTCCTTGACCTCGAACGCACAGACCTTGTTCAAGCGCTGGGCGAAGGAGGTTGAGAACTGTTTCGGGATGTGTTGCGTCATGACGATGCCCGGGATGTTGGCGGGTAGGTGGATGAGAACGTCGTGGATGGCTTCCGTGCCGCCGGTCGACGCGCCGATCGCGATGACCATGTCGGACCGGTACTGCGCTCCGGCGCGAGCGGGAGCGATCACTTTCGGAACTTCCGCGCGAGCCGCGGGCTTGAAGATGCGCGATGCCGCTGCCGCACGCAGCTTCTGCGCGAGTCCTTCGCGCAGCTCGCCGATCGAGTATGGGCCGCCCGGCTTTCCCATGACCTCGACCGCTCCGCAGCGCAGGGCCTCCATGGAGATCTCGCAGGAGGACTGCGTCAAGGAGCTGATCACGATCACCGGCATCGGCCGGAACTGCATCAGTTTCTTCAAGAACGTAAGTCCGTCCATGCGAGGCATTTCGATGTCAAGAGTCAGAACATCGGGCTGCAAGGCCAGGATTTTGTCGCGTGCGACATACGGGTCCGGTGCGGTCCCGACCACCTCCATGTCGCTCTCGCGCGCGATGGTTTCCGAAAGAATCTTGCGGACGATCGCCGAATCATCGACGACGAGAACCTTGATGCGCTTTTCGCCTGCGGGCATGCTTCACCTCGACGTTTAAACGAACTACCATAATGACTGCGGCTTACAGTCCCCGAAAACCAGTGGCGCAGAGCGATGCACTGGCCTGAACCCTCGCACATGCGTAATGGGTGCAAGCGCTCATCTCACGTCATTGCCGATGCAGTCGTGAGTGCCGAATTATGTGCCATGCCGGATTTGCCTCGCTTCCTGAGCGGGTTGCATCCATTCCCGCTGCTGGCGCCCGCACAATACAGAGATATGGCCTGTCGTTATCTCCATGCGGACAGTACGGGGGCTGGTACCCCCGACATCTTCCTTGTGTACTCGGACGCCGGCTCGCCCGAGAACTTGTTGCATCGCCAGATAGTTCCTTCTGCCGATTTCGAAGCCCTCACCGGAAGCGTTGACGTGGGCGCCTCCGAAGGCCGCTACCAGGAGGCGAGACTTCACCGCTCCGAGCTGATAAGCGCTGCGAAACAGCAGCGGAATCCCGGTGTCGGCAAACATACAGGGCCGACGCGCCGCTTTGTCTACATCCATCTGGGCCTCGGGCAGCATGTAATGGAGCAGCCCCCCAACGCGCGTCAGCGGATCGTAGATTGTCAGTGCTATGCAGGAGCCGAGAGCATGCGTTACAAGCACACTTCCAGCTTCGGAGGAAACGTATAAATCACTGATGCCCACTGTATGCACTTCCATTATTGGGCTTTCCTGAAACCTAGCGAGCTGCCCGCAGCTGGTTCTCTCTGCGTGTCGCTCACCTTTTGGTAGATAGCCGGACAGATATAGCGGAGGCTGTGCTTGATGCCGTTTAAACTTTCCGCGTGTCCTATAAACAGGTGACCGCCGGGAACGAGGCGATCAATAAGGTGGCCGACAACCTTTTGCTGCGTTTGCCGGTCGAAGTAAATCATCACATTGCGGCAGAAGATGACCTCGAAGGGACCGACGCCAGAACAACCTTGAAGCAGGTTTAACGGCCGAAACTCGACAAGATCGCGAACCTCTCTTTTGACCTTGCATCGATCGCTGTAGCTGCCTACCCCCTTGAGCAGGCAGGCCCGTATCATCTCTAGAGGCAGGTCTTTGATTCTCTCCTTGGGGTAGACACCCTTTTCCGCAAACTTAAGAACCCGTGTTGAGATATCGGTAGCCGTAATCGCCACGCGCGACAACGCGGCCGGTCCGAGAGCCGCGACCAGGGAGAAAGCAATCGAGTAAGGCTCTTCTCCGGTGGAACATGCGGCACTCCAGAGTCTCAACGGGGTCGAGGCGGAGAGTCGGGGTACAAGCTGCTTCGTCAAGAACTCAAAATGTCGAATCTCCCGCAGGAAGCTGGTGTGATTGGTCGTAAGCGCGTCAATCATTGCCGTAAATGCATCGCCGCTCGTGTCCTGACTTACGTGTTGCAGATACGCCTCGAACGAGTCGATGCCGAGCTCCCGCAGCTTCCTTCCGAGCCGCGACGCAACAAG
>CAXTMW010000018.1:25880-28717 GCA_964245455.1 uncultured Acidobacteriaceae bacterium | reverse complement strand
CACCGTTTCGCTCGAAACCCAGGAGATCATCGCGGCCCTACCCTCACTCAACTTCCCTCCTTAACAGCCCGAGCGGAAGTGCAGTGTTCCTAGCCACAATCCGGGTCTTTCATCTGTCCTGACGAATCTCGTTCTTAGAGCTGAGAGGCATCTTGAAGCTGTACCCGCTATTGCGAAAGACGAGAGGGAGCCGCTCGCGCGGCTCCCTCTACTTGTAGAATCCCTTACTGCACCGGCAGACCCGGCAGAATCGCCGTGCCCTCCTCCTGCACCGCCTGCAGCGCGTTCCGATCCAGCCCCAACGCCACCAGGATGGTCGGCGCTACCTGCGCGGTTGCGACCGGCGCCGACACCGTCTTCGCCGTCAGCGCTGGGTGCGCAACCAGCAGCATCACGTTGGTGTCGTCATGCGAAAAGCCGCCGTGTTCTTCCTGCTTTTTCTTGCTGTTCGAGTACGTGACGCCCACGTTCGGCGCCACGATGATGTCCGGCGTGCGTGGGTCCAGCCCCGGCCCAAGGCCCGGTGCGTTGTAGTTCAGCGCCAGGCTCGGCCCGTAGAAGATCTGTCCCAGCCCGATCGTCGCGGCATTCTTCTCCAGCGTCGCTACCGCATTTGCCACGCTCGCTCCTTTGTTCAGCCACAGCAGCGAAACATCGTCCTCTGTCGCCCCGATGCCCGGTCCGGCCGGACTCTCCGACAGCGGCAGCTCGCTCTCGATCAGCGTTGCCGGCGTCACCGTGCCATTGCGCTTGTACAGGTTGGGGTCGATCGGCGACTGCCCATGCTTGGCCGTCACAATGATCAGCGTGTCCTCGTAATTGCCCGAGTTCTTCAGCCCTGCGACCATGTCGCCGATCGCGGCGTCCACGTACTCGATCTCATGTAGCAGCTCGGTCGAGGGCACGCCTTCCGCGTTCGTATACCCGCCCGCGGTGGACCCCTCAATCAGCTTTTGCCCGACGCTGACTGCCTGAAAGTTCATGCCGAAGATCGCCGGTACTTTCGCTGCGGCACCGCCGTGGGTCTTGCCCCCGATCTCATTCAGAATCGCGTTCACCTTGAGCTGGTCATAGCACTGGATGTTCTGGAAGCTGTTCGTCCACGCAGTCAGGTCAGCACCGCTATCGCGGACCTGTGTGCAGGACGCGCCTTCTGAGGTCGTTATGCCCGGCAGCGCGATCACGCTCGAGTTGATCTCAGGCGAGTAATAGTCATCGATGCTGGTCCCGCCGGGGCCCCCAATCGAGGAGTACGCGGGGTGCTTGTCGCTCCAGGCCGTGTAGCCGCCCGCCGCGTGGATCACGTTGTACACCGTGTTTACCCGCACAAAGTCCCACGGGTACACCGGCGCGCAGCCCGCGGCCGGGTTTCTCGGCAGCTTTTTCGGGTCAATCGCCGCCACGCCTCCATCGGTCAGGGCCGCGCCCGGCGCTCCGCCATTCAGCTTGGTCTGGTCCAGGTCGATGCCTTCCTCATACTCGGTGGTCGTACCGGTTGGGAGCGCGTACGGCGTACACGGACCGCCCGCGACACCATTGCCAGTCGTGATCGTCGGCGCGTCGAGCGAGCGGTCATACGCCACGTCGTAGTACACGCCCATCGTCTTCGGCGTGGCACCGGTCACCAGCGTCATCAGGCCTGGGAACGAGTCAGAAGGCCGCGTGGTCGCCGCTGCCGTGTAGTTCACCGCTGTCTGGCCCAGCGAGGCCAGGTTCGGGCAGAACGGCTCGCCGCCATTCACGCCTTTGACTCCTTGCGAACAGTTCAGAAAATCCACGGCGTGCATGCCATCGATACTGAGCAGCAGCACGTGCTTCACCGGTCCGGTGCCTACCGTTTGCGCGCTCTGCGCCCAGCTCTGCCCGGAGCCGGCCAGCGTCATCGCCAGTATTGCTGTTGCAATCCTGCGTCCATCGAATGTCATATCGAACCCCCACGGAGCTTGATACCAGCAGCGCTCGCCCAGGGTGTTACGCCACCATGAAACTTTCACCTTCCATGAACGTACGGACGCAGTGAACGATGGAAACGCAATGCAATATCCACTCCCGTATTCAGATCGCGCAACATCGAGCCTTCCACGCAATCTCCGTCGCGAAGATCACACTGCTTGAAGCGTTTTCCATTTTGAATCAGGCCGTCAACGGGTCTCTTGGGTAGGCAGCACCGCTCGTTGCTTTAGCGACAAACACGCTCTTCTACAGGATGTCCTCCCGCGGCAGATCCGCTGGATGTGAGCGGGTTGGTCAGCAGCGCGGCCGGCACATGACCTACTCGGCCACGGCCCTGGCGCAACTGCTTGAGAACACGACGGAGTTTACGAGCGTCCTCCTCAATCTCGGCTCTGCCGTCATCGAGACGGTCACCTTCGCCGCGACTCTGGGCTAACAGTCACCAGGATTGGAACAACGTCATCGGCTACGGCGCGCCGAACTTCGGCGATGTTGCCAACCTGATCGCTCAGATTCCGTAAGCCTGCGGCGCGCGGCTCGATGATGGAAGCTGCACTTTGAAATGCTCGCTTACGCAGGTGTTCATTTGGGGCTTTCGCTTACTAGGCGCTACCGGTCTGGCCAGGTGCTGAGCTGTTGGGTCAATTGATTCCTTTGAGTGGCCTCCGTAAACCGCCATCTACACTCGTATGCATGCCTGAGACCATGTCGAGCCCTGTACAAGCTGCCATCGATCGCCTGCTCGCACTAGGCGGCGAGCTTGCCCCGCCGGCAGGAGGCGAACCGCGGCGCAAGTTCGAACTCGCCCATATGCGTACACTGCTGGCCGCGCTTGGCGACCCGCAGCTGCGCTTCCCTTCCGTTCTAATCGGCGGCACAAACGG
>CAXTMW010000018.1:17309-25870 GCA_964245455.1 uncultured Acidobacteriaceae bacterium | reverse complement strand
ACTCCAGGCCGCGGGTCACCGGATCGGGCTGTACACCTCCCCTCATCTGGAGCTTCCAAATGAACGCATCCGGATCCAGGGCGAGGCGATCCTGAACGAAGAGCTCGCGGCTCTTTTCGGCCGCGTTGCGCAAGCTGCGGAGGAGCTTGTTGCTGCCGGTCGACTTCCCTACCCACCCTCCTTTTTTGAAACAGTCACGGCAATTGCTTTCCTCCACTTCGCCGCCGGCGCGACTCCGGTAGACCTGGCTGTGCTGGAGGTGGGGTTAGGCGGCCGGCTTGATGCGACCAATGTTGTAGAACCTTTGCTCGCTGTACTGACAGACATCTCGTTGGATCACGAGAGCTGGCTTGGATCAACGATCGCAGAAATCACGCGGGAAAAAGCCGGGATCCTTCGACCGCGAGGTCGACTCGTGACACTGCCGCAGCACCCTGAGGCGAACCAAGCCATTGGCGAGATTGCCGTACCGCTGTCCGTTGAAGCTGTGAATGCTGCTGAGTACCTGCCGATGCGGGGCGAGGGAAGCGGCTCGGCCGGATCGCTGGCCGACGCATTGCGCAATCACTACACGCTCTCCCTCTCAACGGTGTTTGATGGCGCGGTGTCACTCGCTGTTGACTCGCCATTGGCTGGGGCGCACCAGCAACGCAACATCGCGCTTGCCGTCGCGGCAGCCATCACACTCAACCAGAAGCATGGTTTCCAGCTGACGCATGAGGCGGTAGAGGTAGGCATTCGCGAGACACGCTGGCCCGGCAGATTGCAGCTGCAGCTGCCTCCAGACGATCGAGTCCAGCTTGCGCCGGTACTGCTCGATGCCGCGCACAACCCTGCCGGTGCCTGGGCGCTCAGAGCGTCGCTCTCTCCTCTGCCTATAAAAGGACCCCGAACCCTCGTCTTCGGCTGTATGGCGGATAAGGCGGTCGGCCAGATCGCGCAAATCCTATTTCCCGTGTTTGACGAAGTTCTGCTTACGGCGGCTCCAACTTCTCGAGCAGCGCTTTTGCAGGATCTATCGGCTGCGGCCGAGAACACTGGCGCGCTTCACCGTAGCTTCAACGACCCGCAGGCAGCATTGGAAGCGGCATTGGCGTCGACGCCGGCGCACGGCTTGGTCGTCTGTGCCGGTTCCATCGTGTTGATTGGCGGAATTACGAAGCACCTGTCAGAGATGAGATACCGCTGAGTGTTCCACGTGGAACGCTTTGCCTGGCTATTTACCCCTTTGCGCAAAGGGCTTTCGTTTAAGGACCGCGCTACTCTGTTGCTACACCATGCCGCCGCTTGTTCCTCGTCCGAAGCCCTTGCCGCTCAGCAGTTCACTCAGTTCGACCCTGGTGCGTGCACCGCTCTTTCTCGCCGGCACTGTTCTTTGCGGGTCAGCCTCTTTGCTTGCTTCCTGCTTTGAAAAAGACGGCCGCCGTCAGCATCGAATCGCCCAGTTCTGGGCCGCTGCGTCCATGCGCTTTGCCGGCGCGCCTCTCAGAACTTTAGGGGATGCCTCCCTCCGCAGTACCGGCGTCGCGGTTTACGCCTGCAACCACCTGTCCTACATGGATACGCCGGCCATCTTTGCCGCCCTGCCTTTTCAGTTCCGCATCGTCGCACGCCATAACCTTTGGACTATCCCCTTCATTGGGTGGCACCTCCACCGCTCCGGACAGATTCCAGTCAACGTCGCGAACCCTCGCGCTTCCATCGCCAGTCTCTCAGGCGGGGTAAAAACGTTGCGCCAGGGTATGCCGCTGTTCATCTTTCCGGAGGGAGGACGGTCGCACACCGGTACGCCGCAGCCTTTTCTCAATGGACCCGCTTACATGGCGATCCGCGCCCAGGTGCCGCTCGTGCCAATGGCCCTGATTGGTACGCATGAGCTGCTGCCGATACACGCGAAAACATTCTTTCCTTCACCGGTTACGCTTGCTGTCGGGGAACCCCTTTCCACTATGGGGATGACCGCTCGTGATGCGGACCGCCTTACCATGGAATTGCAAGCCCGCATCTCTGCCCTTTACTTCGCGCATACTTGGCGGTCCGCGTCTGCAGTCATGGAGCAGCCCGTCGCTTTATGATGGATTCGATCATGTCAAGCAGGCACGCAAAGCCGCGAATCGCCATTCCGGTCCCCACCTCTGCCGATGCAGCCTACAACGAGCGCTGCTGGCCTCAGTACGCTGCGGCGATCGTGGCAGTTGGGGGTGAGCCTGTCAGGATTGCACTTGGGCTTGACCCGAGTGAAACCGCGAGGCTGGTCGCCTCAGCGGAAGCCGTTCTGCTGCCCGGCAGCCCCGCCGATGTCCATCCGCAAAAATATGGTCAGGCGGCGCACCCTTGCACGGCGGCTCCTGACCCTGCACGGGAGGCGACAGACGAACTCCTGCTGCAGGATGCATTTCACCTGCGGAAACCACTGCTCGGTATTTGCTTCGGACTGCAAATGATGAACGTGTGGCGAGGCGGCAGCCTGGTACAGCACCTGTCCACCGCGCAGCCTCATGCTCCAGAAAAAGGTCAGACGCCGACAGAGCACTCGATCGATGTTGAGCCGAATGCTCAGCTGATACGGAGCTTTTTTCTCGACCGGGCTTCGCCAATGATCAACAGCAGCCATCATCAGGCGGTGGATCGACCGGGCGACGGTTTGCACGTCGCTGCCCGATCGACCGTGGACGGCATTGTGGAAGCCCTGGAAGGCACGGCAGCATCTGAGCAACTTGTACTTGGGGTACAGTGGCACCCGGAGCGCATCTACACCGTCGATGAACCCTCACGGCAGCTGTTTTCGGCATTTATCGCCGCGGCGCATCGCTGGCAGCTACCAAAAGCGTGACAGCCGCTGCCATCTCAGCACTGCTGGCCGAGCAACAGCAGCTTTCCATCCCTGCAGAGTTGGCCGCACAGCTTGCCGTTTACCTCGGGCTACTGCTTCGCTGGAATGCTCGAATGAATCTCTCTGCTATTCGCGAGCCGGAAACGATTGTTCTTCGGCATTTTGGGGAGTCGCTGCAGTGTGCAGCCGCATTGCCCGCCGGTGTGCAAACGCTGCTCGATTATGGGTCTGGTGCAGGTTTTCCCGGCATGTTGTGCGCCTTAAGTCGGCCATCTTTGCAGGTAACCCTCGCTGAGTCGCAGGGGAAAAAAGCAGCATTCCTGCAGGAGCTCGCCAGAACACTTGCTGTGCAAGTGTCTATTTACTCACGCAGAGTAGAAGCCATGGACCCCGACGTCAGATTTGACGGCCTTGTGATGCGAGCAGTGGACCGCATGCACGATGCACTCGTTGCAGCGAAGGAACGTGTCAAGGCAGGAGGGTGGCTGATCCTGATGACAACACAAAAGCAGCTGGGAGAATTTGCCCCCAGAACCAGCGGTCTCGCCTGGACGCCACCCGTGGCTGTGCGAGGGAGCGAGCAAAGCGTCATCGCCATGGCTCGCCGCTTAAGTCGCTGATCGTAACGTGTTCCACGTGGAACATTTCCGCTATGGTGGTCCTGTATGGGTAAAGTGATCGCGGTTGTGAACCAGAAAGGTGGGGTCGGCAAGACGACGCCCGCAATCAATCTGGCTGCCGCTCTGGCCCTTGAAGAGCTGCCGTGCCTGCTCGTGGATATTGATCCGCAGGCGAACACGACCAGCGGGTTAGGATTTGGCCGGGACGAAAATCGATTTTCTACTTACGATGTGCTTGTGAATGGCGCATCTCTGGCTGAGGCGGCTCTCCAGACAGAGATGCCGACCCTCAAGCTCATCCCCGCAAGCAAGGACCTTGTGGGTGCCACAGTAGAACTTATGGAGCAGGATGGTCGGGCTCTCAAGCTCCGCGCTGCTTTGGACGATGCTCGAACGAAGCACGCGTTCGTCCTTCTCGACTGCCCGCCGGCATTGGACCTACTCACCCTGAATGCTCTGGTTGCCGCAGACAGCCTCCTGGTGCCAATGCAGGCTGAGTACTTTGCGCTTGAAGGAATCTCTGAGCTGCTGCACACGCTTGAGCGGGTGCAGGCGAGCCTGAATCCGGCGCTCACGATTGAGGGTGTTCTGCTGACAATGTACGACGACCGCACGAACCTGGCGCAGCAGGTGACCGCAAACCTGCGAGAGCATTTCGGCGACAAGCTGCTCAAGACCACCATCCCCCGTAATATCCGCCTTGCGGAGGCGCCGAGTTATGGGCAGCCCGTTTTGCTGTATGACCCACGCTCGCGCGGAGCGGAGAGCTACCGCGAACTGGCCCGCGAACTGATGGCGCGCAATGGAGTACCAGCGCACAAGGCAAAAACAAGGCGGGAATCGGCTACTGAAGTCCGTTTTTGGCCGTATGCCTGATCCGCTACAAAGGCGAACCGAGGAGAGAACAGCATGGCAGGTGTAGCGGGAGCGGAAATGAACGTAAGCGGGAGACGGCGGGCACTGGGAAAGGGCCTCGAATCACTTTTGCCGAAGCTTCCATCGCGGGCTCCTGAACCCGAGGCAGAATCCAGTTCAACGCAGGCAGACGGGCGGGCTTTTGAGATTGCGGTCGACCGGATCGAGCGCAACCCCTATCAGACGCGTACACAGTTTGATGCGAAACTTCTCGAAGAGCTCGCAGGCTCCATTCGCGCGGTCGGCGTCATTCAGCCCGTGCTGGTGCGAGCGCTTGATGGTGGCCGCTACCAGCTTGTCGCCGGTGAGCGCCGCTGGCTGGCGTCGCAGCAGGCAGGTCTTACGACTATCCCGGCGGTCGTCGCTATCCTGAGTGACACGCAGGCCATGGAAGCGACAATTGTAGAGAACCTGCAGCGCGCCGACTTAAACCCCATGGAGCAGGCCCGCGCTTTTGACCGCCTCGGACGCGAGTTCCATCTGACGCAGGAACAAATGGCTGTGCGCACCGGCAAGGATCGCGCCACCGTGTCGAACTTTCTCCGCCTGCTGCGTCTGCCGGCGGACTTGCAGGGAGCGGTCGAGATTGGCGATCTGACCTTCGGACATGCGCGCGCTCTCTTGTCCCTCGAAAGCCCGGAGCAGATGATACGGGCGGCGCAGAAGGTGCGGGCGCTGTCGATGAGCGTGCGCCAGGCAGAGAGCTTTGTGAAGGGTATCCTTCATCCGGAGCTGAAAGGAAACACAACCGCCGACGCGGAGGCCTATGCCAGGAAGGATCCAAACGTCCGCGAGATGGAGGCCACGCTGCGCAATGCGCTCGGACTGAAGGTCACCATCGAAGACAGGAATGGACGGGGCCGAGTCGTTATTGAATATGCCGATCTGGAAGGCTTCGACATGCTGACCGAGCGGCTCCTCGGCGAAGGGGTAGAGTCCTGAGTCGCAAGAAACTACCAGCCGATCATCGAGCACCAGGCATTCCGGACGGAAACGCAAATCGGAGTAGATCGTAAATGAACACGACAGTCGGAGCCAGGCCGACCAACGAACTCAACTCGCTGCCGACTGAGGCGCGCCACGCCGAGACAGCACACTTCGACAAATACTCTGCAACCGAGATGGTTGCAGCCATGCATCGCGGTGATCGCGAAGCATTGCTTGCAGTGGAGCGCGTGCTGCCGCAGGTTGCCCAAGTGATTGAGGCAGTAGCCGCGCGGCTCCGTCGCGGCGGTCGCCTGGTGTACGTAGGCGCAGGCACCTCCGGAAGGCTGGGCGTGCTGGATGCGTCCGAGTGCCCCCCTACATTTCATACCCCGCCCGAGATGGTGCAGGGCGTGATCGCAGGCGGCGAGCACGCTCTGCGGTATGCCGTGGAAGGCGCCGAGGATGACGCGGCATCCGGCGCCGCTGCCATGCGGGAACGAGAAATCAATGCCGAGGATGTCGTTGTGGGGATTGCGGCGAGCGGACGCACGCCGTATGTCCTCGGGGCCATGCAGGCCGCGCGTGATGGCGGTGCGTTGACCGTCGGGGTGAGTTGCGCGCCTGGCTCTGCCGTGGAGCAGGCAGGTGCGCTGGCCATCACACCGGCCACCGGAGCTGAAGTCCTGACCGGGTCCACGCGCCTGAAAGCAGGGACGGCGACCAAGTTGGTACTCAATATGATTTCAACCGGCGCCATGGCGCGGCTGGGTTACGTGCACGGCAATCTAATGGTGCATGGGCAGCCCACGAATGCCAAGCTACGCGACCGAGCCGTGCGCATCGTGGCTGAATTATGCGAACTTTCCCGAGACGAAGCGGCCGCCGCGCTTGAGCGCGCGAGCGATGTCCGGACTGCTGTCGTCATGGTAAAGCTCGCATTGGAGCCGGCCGCAGCCCGAGAGCGCCTTCAGGCTGCGGGTGGTGTTCTTCGACAAGCGCTTGAAGGTGAGTCCATATAGAAGCGCACTATAAGTCGATTTCGCATCCGAATGAGGGATCCGGTAGTAGCGCGATGGCGGATCCTTGCTCTCAACCCACCGATAAAGGTCTGGCACATGCGTTGGAGCCTCTCTCTCATTAAGTCGATCGGCACGGAAGTCGGTCAGGCTACCATGCGGGACGACCTGACCGGTCGTGCGGCGCAGCTTGCGTACTACTTTTTTCTATCACTGTTTCCCGGCCTGCTATTTCTAACCTCACTGCTGGGTCTGGTCGCACGTAAAAGCACGTCCCTGCAGGATGAACTGCTGAGCGGGGCAGCTTCTGTGCTGCCTTCCAGTGCGCTTGGCATCGTGCACGACGTGCTCACGCAGATCACTACCGGTAGCGGAGGCGGCAAGTTTACCTTTGGGGTGCTCGCCGCGCTCTGGTCGGCAACCTCCGGTATGTCGGCCGTGCAGGACACGTTGAATGCGGTGTACCGGGTAGAGGAAGGCCGGCCGTTCTGGAAGCGCAGCGCGGTCGCAATTGGGCTGACGCTCGCGACCGTGGTGCTCGGGATTGTTGGGCTGGGCTTGTTCCTGCTGGGTGAGCCGCTGCTGCACATGCTCGCGAACCGAGGAACGCTCACCCACGGCATCGCCATCCTGGTGCGCGTGGCCGAGTGGGTTCTGACCTTTGTCCTCATGAGCCTGGTGTTTGCGCTTACCTACTATATGGCGCCCGATGTGCAACAGCGACGGTGGCAATGGGTCACGCCCGGCGCTGTTGTAGGCATTCTGACGTGGCTGCTGGCTTCGCTCACTTTCCGGGTGTATCTGCACTATTTCGACACATACTCGAAGACTTACGGAGCTATTGGGGCGGTGCTGATTCTGCTGCTCTGGTTTTATGTTGCCGGCCTGGCGTTGCTGCTCGGGGCTGAGATCAACAGCACCATCGAGAGCCGCAAGGCGGCGGAGGGTGACCCTACAGCGAAGCTGAAAGGCGAGAAGGTTCCGGGGACGGCGCATGCCTGAGCCCGTAGTTGGCTACCCGCGCAGGCGAACCTCAACCTCAGTGTGGGTCGAACTCCCCTACGCTTAACGGAATCAGGTTTGGATCCAACCCCGTACCGACGTTGCGGGACTTGAGGTTCGTTAGATTGTTGAAGGTCGTGTTGGGCTGCCGGTGCACGGACTCCATGGCCCAGTTAGTCGCACCGAAGATCGTGTTATCGAACAGGACATTACGGTCGGAGCCCTCGGCAAAGAAAACCCCGGCATAGTGGGTACCTCGAATGAGGTTGCTGAAGATTTCATTGCCTCGCGTTGGGGTAAAGTCCAGATCCGGCACAGGTGTGTCGGCGGTAGCGGCCCCCAGCTCGATCCCGAAGAAATGAAACTGTTTATTTTGTCCCTCGTTGTTATCGCTGAGCGTGTTCAGTCCGATGAGGTTGTAATACGCGGTACGCACCATCTTTATGCCACCGCCATAGTTGCGATTGATTTCGTTGAAGAGGATCTGGTTATAAGCGGCGTTATCGATGGAGATCGCGGGCACCTTGGCCGGCGATGAGCCGTCAGGCAGACGACCAAAGTTGGCGACAAAATCCTGCTGCAGTTCGCGGTCGCTTTTCCCCCAGCGCTTTCCGTTGCCTTGGAAAAAGTTATACGCAACCACATTTGCGACAGAACCGTTGTCAAGGCACATGCCTTCCTTTGAGTTGCTCTCGATCCTGTTTTCAGCAAAAAGATTCCGCGCGGAACCGTCAGAGTAGATGCCCGATGTAAGATTCGCGGCAATGTGGTTCAGGGCGATTACGTTGTCCTCAGGAACCTGAAGCCGGGTGGGGATCGGCTGCTCCTTTACACCGAACTTATCCGGATTGAGCAGGCTGGTGGGGTCTTGGCGCAGGTCCGCATTGCGGTCTGTCAGCACAACGCCCGCGTGCCAGTTCGACGCGCCAATATTGTCGGTAATTTCGTTCGCGGCGACCACAGACTGGTGCGTGTTGCCGTGGAGCATCACAGGCGCGGCAGACAGCCGGTGAAACTGGTTGCCCCAGATGATTACGGAGTCTGATCCGGTCACGACGACCCCGCCGCCGGTCAGCGAGTCCAGCGTCATATGCAGAAGCTCAACATGGCGGCTGTCGGCAACCAGCACGCCCCAGCCCGCGCCCGTGAGCAGGCCGCCCGACAGGCGAACATCGTCCGCGTTCTCGATGCGAATGCCGTAAGGTGCGCCGGGCTTGAGGACCATCCGGGCATTGCCGAGGTCAAGGT
>CAXTMW010000018.1:4678-17299 GCA_964245455.1 uncultured Acidobacteriaceae bacterium | reverse complement strand
GTCCACTCCCTTGCCGCTGATGACCAGAGGCGCATCCATCGAAAGTTCTCCGGAGGCGACCCGGATGGGCCGCGCAGGATGGCGTGCGAGCAGCTGATTGAGGGCGGAGGCGCTTTTGCCGTCAAACAGCAGAGGATCGGCCGCGGCGGGCCGCTCGACGCGGGCTTTCGCCTCCGCGTAGGTGGCCTCGCCCCGGCTCCAGGCGCTGACAACCGAACGCTCATCCAGTCCGAGTTTGCGTGCGCGTGAAAGCACCTGCAGCTTTTGCGCGCCGGCCCATAAAGCATCGCCGGCATGGTCGGCGAGCGGCGGCAGGTGGAGGTCGGCAAACATATCTCGAGCGCCAAAGCCGGCCGGCGGTGCCTGCCCGGTCGATGCCTGCGCAGCAGCTGCGGCAGTGGGCAGGAGAGCTGAGAGGAGGAGAGCGCGGGAGAGACGGAGCATGGAACCTCAGGAGAGCGAGCAGCTGGGGATGAAGGCATTGCTACTGACGGTGTTGCGGTTCATCGCTTCCCAAGCGGTAGGCCCGCGACTTAGTAGATGTGTAGGAAACTCGATAAACGAACCCCTTTTCGTAGTGGGACTTGCTGTGAGTGAACTTCTCACAAGCCTCTCAGGAAGACGTTGCTTGCATGCTGTACACCAGTGGAAAACCGGTCTCGATCCGGCGCCGAACGCATCAGGATTTAGGACGGTCGGGTCTGGACAGGCCTGGGATCTCCGTGGCAGCAAGATTGCCTCGGCCCGGGTAGATGCCATCCGCCGTGTAGGGCCCAAGCAGGTGCCCGGCAAAGTCCGGCGTGACAAGCCACACACGCCGGCCGGGGTACGCGGCGATAACCGCGCGATCGGTCGCCGGATCCAGGCTGCGTGCCCAGAGAACGCGCTCGTTCCGGATATCGGCGCTGTTGAAGACCCACTCCTGCCAGCCTTCGTGCCCGGGCGTGTAGCGCACCAGGCACAGCTGCTTTCCGGGCGCGGCGAGTACCTCCTTCTCGACGACGACGCGATCTTTGGTGATATATTGCGGCTCCTGCGGGTTGCGGTGGTGGGTGACGCGCAGAAAAAGCACGTTTGCCGTAATAAGCAACTCGGCCAGAACAAAACCCCGCGCCAGGCGCGCGCCGCTGACGCGCCATCCGCCCCATCCGCGTACGAAGCGGTAGCCAAACGCGACCAAAAGAAAAAACAAGGGCGCCGCGGGCGCGGCGTACTGCGGGAACGGAGCCCAGGCCATAAGGACCAGCTCAAAAGCAAATCCGCAGAAGGCGAGCAGCGGGGCCAGCAGAAGACCTTCGCGGTATCGGCGTGCCAGGGAAACAACGCCCAGGGTGAGCAGCGAGCCGAAGCCGACGGCAAAGGCGTAGTAGTAGACCTCGAGCTTGCGCGCGAGGAACAGAAACGGGTGCTGCCGCATGAAGTCGAACTGCGGCAGCTCGGCGAACGTGTAGAACTTGTGGAGCATGTCGAGGTGGTAGAGGGGAACGGCCTTCTTCGCGGAGAACAGGAACGGTCCCGTGATGTGGTAGGCCTGGTAGTTGAGCATGTACGGGAACAGCAGGGCGTGACCGGTGCCGCGCACGTTGTAGAGGAGCAGCCAGCTGAAGGCGAGGGCCAGCAGGGCAAGCGGCGGGGCGGCCAGCGACAGCAGCTTGCGGATGCCGGCGGCGCGGAGCGTCCACACAAGCACAAGCACCGGCGGCAGGGTAAGGCAGACGCCCTCGTAGGGTCTGGTCATCATCAGGATGACCAGACCGATCCCGAGCGGGAGCGTGGAGGCCGCTGTGCAACGCGCGGCGATGCGGGGCACGCTGCCCAGCACCAGCGCACCGGCGAGTGCCGGCAGGGCGATGCAGAAGTAGTTATCGAACCACCAGTTCATGGTTTCTGTCACCGCGATGGCAACAGTTCCGGCAGCAAGCGCGTATGGGCGCGGCAGCCACCCCGCGGTCATCCAGTACACCGCTCCACAGAAGCCGGCCGTGACCAGCAGAACAGCCAACCACGGGAAGTGCAGCGCGGCACCCAGAGTCAACAGCAGCGCCGTGCCCGGCATGTACATGGACTGGTAGGTCGGCCACATATCGGTGTGAATGGTTTCAAAGACGATGGGCAGCGCCGGCGTTGGATTGGTGAGGCGCCCGTGCGCGAAGGTGTCCGCGCCCAGCAGGTAGCTGAATTCGTCGTGGAAGAGCGGCACGGGTACCGGCTCGACCGGCAATAGTGTGAGGCGCAGCAGCACAGCAGCCGCGATGAGCGAGAAAACAGCCAGCGCCGGTCGCGCGCTCAGCAGAAGAATCCGGCGCTCAAGCGCTGCAGCGGTGCGCTGCCAGAAGGGCCATTGGGAAGCCAGAAACGCCAGGGCAAGAACACAAAGCTCGACCTTCAGGTAGTGCAACAGCGAGTGGTCAAACAACCGCACAGCCCTCCGGCTTGGGGAAAGCGCAAGTTCTTAAGTCTGGAGCCCTGGCCATAATAACGGACCTCCATCACAGCTATGGCGCGGTAACGGAGATTCAGGACGGCGTGGAGGGGGTTCGAAACAGCCTTGTGCGCTGCCCAGAAGTGTCTCACACCCTGTCCGGAGATCTGTGTCCTGAACAGCTACACTGCTAATAGAATGCGGGACACGCGCATCGGCTATGCCCGCGTCTCGACTGACGACCAGAACCTCGACCTGCAGCGCGATGCACTCACGCAAGCGAAATGCCGTGACATCTACGAGGAACAGGCGACCGGGAAGAACACGAACCGGCCCCAACTTGGGGGCCGCCTCAAAAGCCTGCGCGGAGGTGATACGCTCGTCGTCTGGAGACTGGATCGACTGGGCCGGAACCTCGCCGATCTTGTCCGGCTTGTCGCCGAGCTAGAACAGCGCAAGATCCCGATTCGTATCCCTAACCAAGAAGATCGAAACCGGCTCGCCGGCCGGCCGCGCATCGCCTCGATCCGCTCGCCGGTGTGGAAGGTACCAGCCATTGCGCCTGGCTGTGCCTTGGCTGTCACGGAAGCGATAAGCTCGTCCTGACGAGCAATGGAGACGCCTTCCGCTGTCCAGAGCGTCCGAAAACTTGCTTCCGGGTCGCTGTCCGGCTTTTCCTCCGCAGCCGGCTGGATCGGCGAGGGCGCGGGCGGCGTCGGCGCGAGAAAGAACCCGATGCCATCCTCGGCGTCGGTAAGCAGACCCGCCACGCGCTTCGCCTGAATCTCGGCAGCATTTATCAGGCGGGGAGCTTGTCAAGCGGCATCGTGCGCGTGAACGGTGCGCCGCCATTGCCGTAAGTGTCGAGCGGGTGACTGATACTTGTTCACCTTCTGGATGTAGGACCAGCTTACGGGACTTCGCCAACGCTCCACACCAACATGCAACCCTTCGCACATCGAGAGTTGTAGAAGCCGACATGTATATGCCACTCCTAACGTATCTGCTTACAATGGAACCCGTATCGTCAATCCCCAAACTGCTGGCAGCCGGCCCACACCACCGCCATGCAGCAGCCCAGAGACCCGGAGCCACATGCCAGCCGATTGCAGGAGTACGCCCAACCTAGAGGAGGGAAGGGAAGGGACCACTCAACGTGCGCAGCCGAAGTATCTCCAGATCGTCGACAGTCTGCGCGGCAGCATTGAGGCGGGGAGATACCGGAATGGCGAACGGCTTCCCAGTGAAGCCGAACTCGTGCGCCGATTCAATGTGAGCCGCATGACTGCCGTAAAGGCGATTCAACATCTCCAGCAGTCCGGCCTGGTGGTCCGGAGAACCGGCTCAGGTACATATGCTGCGGAAAAGGTCGTCGGCCAGGTACCTGTCTTCGGACTCATCATTCCCGATCTGGGCCAGACCGAAATCTTCGAGCCTATCTGCAAGGGAATGTCAGCCTCGCCTAGCGCCTCCGGGCACTCACTTTCCTGGGGCCACTCCTCCATTTCCTCGACGAGCAAGGAAGATCAAGTGCAGCACCACTGCGAGCACTACATCCACCAGCGCGTTTCCGGCGTTTTCTTTGCGCCGCTTGAGTTCGACCCCCGCCGCGACAAGATCAACCGGCGCGTGCTCAAGGCGCTGAAAGCGGCTCGCACCCCTGTTGTGCTCCTCGATCGCTGTGGTCTTCCCTATCCGGCCCGCAGCGATTACGACCTTGTGGGCCTGGATAATCGGCGAGCGGGCTATATCATGACCGATCACCTTATCCGCCAGGGAGCCAGACACATCGGCTTCCTCGCGGTTGAGGGCTCGGCCGAAACCGTTGACGACCGCATCGCCGGCTATCGCGACGCGCTTTATGCACATCGCCTGCCCTTCCAGCCGAAGCGTGTATTGCGCGCTGAACCTGCCGATGCCGCTGCTCTCTCAGGCGCTATCGAAAAGGAGAAAATAGACGCATTCCTGTGCGCCAATGACCTCACCGCTGCGCAGTTGATGCGCACCCTGCTCGGTCTGGGCTTGCACATCCCGGACGACATCCGGATCGCCGGCATCGACGATGTGCGTTACGCCTCTCTGCTGCCGGTCCCGCTCACCACGTTCCACCAGCCTTGCCTTGATATCGGGGCCGCGGCCCTCGCTGCGATGCTGGACCGCATCAGCAATCCTCGTCTGCCGGCCCGCTCTATCCTGCTCAACGGCCACCTCGTTGTTCGACAATCCTGCGGTGCGCTCGGAAGTAGCGCGTCCGGAATCAGGGTATCCGGGGCCGAAGTGCATGGGGCCTAAATCTCCCTAAGCAAGAGCATTTCTTGCGCCCGCCGCACAGCCTCGTTCTATCTGCAAAATGGCATAGCCAGCTTTGTACATCCTGATTAGCTTTCCGGCTTGACAGTTGTTTTCTCAAAACCTGAATACTACGACGCACCACTTTGAGGAGACGACGCCATGTCCAACGCCCGGAACACCCTGTGGCTCTTGAGATTCCTGCTGCTGCTCGCATTGATCACCCTGGGCAGCGGCCATCTCGCTCTGGCGCAGACCAACTTCGGCGGAATCGTCGGCACGGTGACCGACCCTTCGGGAGCCGCCATCTCTGACGCTCAGGTCACCGTGACCAATACCGCCACCAGCGTGGCGAAGACCGCCACAACCGGCAGCAGCGGCACCTACAGCTTCAACAATCTCAATCCCGGCTCCTATGCGGTGACTGTCGCGCATCCAGGTTTCAACTCTTCTACCCAGGACGCAGTCGACGTCACCATCGGCGGGAGCGCGCGCGTGGATGCAACGCTCCCCGTCGGCGACGTCGCCACCAACGTCACCGTCCAGGCTTCCTCGACGCAGCTTCAGACGGACAGCGCCTCACTTGGCGGCGTTATCGAAGGCCGGCAGGTACTGGAGTCCCCGCTCAACGGCCGCAATGTCAACAACCTGCTCGACTTCGTCCCCGGCGTAGTGCCCGGCGGCGGCACCTCCGGCAACACTGTGGCGAATGGCGGCAGCGGCAGCTTCCAGGCCGGCGCGCAAACTCAGGCGATTGCCTATGGCAACTACCAGATCGGCGGCGGCTTCAGCGGTCAGTCCCTCTTCTTCATCGATGGTGTTGAATCGAACGTCCCCGAGAACAACGTCAACTCGTTAGTCCCGACGCAGGACGCCGTACAGGAGTTCCGGGTCTCAACCAACAACGTCAGTGCCGAGTTCGGCGGCTTCGCCGGCGGGGTTGTGCAGATCTCCACCAAATCCGGCACTAACGACTTTCACGGCTCTGTCTACGAGTACTTCCGCAATACCGTGCTTGATGCCAACGACTACTTCAGCAATCACAGCAGGCTCGCACGGCCCCCGCTCCACCAGAACCAGTTCGGCGTGAATGTCGGCGGCCCCTTGCTAAAGGACAGGCTGTTTTTCTTTTTCTCCTTCGAGCGCGAGCCTCTTACCTCCGGCAGCATTACGACCTATACGCTGCCTACAGCGGCAGAGCTGGGAGGCGACTTCAGGGCCCTCGGCACCAACATCTACAGCCCCACCACCGGCCAGCAATATGCCTGCAACGGTCAGCAGAATGTCATCTGCCCTAACCAGCTCGACCCCACCGCGCTCACCATCCTCAAGCTCGAATCGCCGCTGCCCAATCGCCCTGGCCTCACCAACAACTACGTCGCGACCGCACCCATCGTCGGTGCGCAGAACCAATACAACGCCCGGGTTGACTACAACCTAGGCAAGTCTGATTCTGCCTTCGCACGCTACACCTTCTGGAATCCCCACAACGGCAACAGCGACCCCCTTGGCACCCGCACTGGTGCCGGTCCCACCGGCAACACCACCACAGAAGCAGTTGTCGGTGAAAACCATATCTTCAGCGGCTCCACCATCGCCGACCTGCGCCTTTCCTGGCTGGAAAACTACAACTTCCAGGTCCCGCTCTCGAACGGCTTTGATCAAAGCACCATTAATCCCAACTATGCGGCAATTCAGTCTCAGGCCGTCGGCCACCAGGGCCTTCTGCCCGGCCTCGGCATCGCCGGCGGCTACGGCGTGGGTGCCGAGCTCTCCCAGCTTTACTGGCTTAACACCATTTACTCCATCAACGGCAGCATCACCAAGGTCGCAGGCCGTCACAGCATCAAGACCGGCGGGATCGGGCGCCAGATTGAATGGACCGGCTATGGCAACAACCAGGGCGTTATCCTCAACGCTTCAGCCAACTTTACCGCGAACCCCAACGTACCCAATTCCGGCAATGCCCTGGCCTCCTTTCTTGTCGGCGTTCCCTCCAGCACCTCCATCAACGAGGTCGGCACCATCCGCGCCGTTTTGCACTCCTACGGCTTCTACACCACGGATACCTGGCAGACGACGAACAAGCTCACCCTCACCGGCGGCCTTCGCTGGGAGCAGCCCGGCGCATACTCCGAGGTCAATAACAACGACACCGTCCTGCAGCCAAACCTTGCCACCAGCCTCGGCTCTGTGACCAACCCGGTGAGCGGTGCGAGCCAGCCCCTTGTCGGCGGACTGGTCTTTGTCAACAGCCCGCAATATTCTCCGCGTCGTGAAGAAGCCCTGCACTGGAAGCTGTTTTCGCCCCGCGTCGGCTTTGACTATCGACTCACGGCCGACAGCGTTATCCGCGGCGGCTATGGCATCTCCTACCTGCCGGCCGCGGTCACGGCCGACTCACCCGCCAACAGCCCCATCAACTCCGCTGTGACCAACGTGTCCAACACTCCGGGAGCCGCTACGTTCAACGCCACCGTCGCTAACCCGTTCCCGACCGGCATCCTGCTCCCTACGGGCCGCAATCCGCAGGGCCTTTTCAATGTGCTCGGTCAGAACATCGTGTCGAGGGTTCCTAATCAGCCGTACGGCTATGCGCAGCAATGGAACCTCGGCTTTGAGCAGGCCCTGGGCAGCAAAACCTCCTTCACCATCGCTTATGCCGGAGCCAAGGGCACCCACCTCGTCATCTCGCAGGGCTTTACCGGCACCACGCGCAACCTCAATCAACTCCCTGATCAATACGACTCGATCGGCGGCACGCCGGCTACCGGAACCCCGCCCGGCACCGGCTTGTTTACCGCGCTGCCGAACCCGCTCGCAGGCAAGATCCCCGCAGGCGGCCAGCTTGGTGGGCCAACCATTCTCGAAGGCTACCTGCTCCGCCCGTACCCGCAATATCAAGGGGTCCTGCAGGTTGTTCCGCGTCAGGGCGACTCCACGTATGAGGCGCTGCAATCCACCCTGGTTCGGCGCTTCAACCATGGGGGCCTGGTGCAGGTTGCCTATACGTACGCCAAGTTACTGAGTAATACCGATAACACCAGCGCCTTTGAGGATGGCCAGGGGGGCCAGGGCGTTACCCAGGATTACTACAATCTAAAGGCCGAAAAGTCCATCAGCATGCAGGATCTCACTCATAACCTTGTGATTAACTACGGCATCGACCTGCCTTTCGGCAACGGCGAGCTCTTTCTCTCTAGTAGCAGCGGTATCGTGAATGGCTTGGCTGGCGGCTGGCGTGTGAACGGCATCACCACCTTCCACAGCGGTCTGCCGATACCGTTCAGTGCCGGCGGCACCAACTATCTCAGCCAGTACTTCGGCGCCAATGCCATTCGTCCAAATGTCGCGCCGGGCTGCCAGAAGAGCATCAGCGGATCAGCCCAGGGCAGAGCCGCCGAGTGGTTCAACACCGCATGCTTCTCACAGCCGGGCGTCTTCTCCTTTGGCGATGAAAGCCGCGTGGACAATACCCTGCGATCAGCGGGAGCGGCCAACTTCGACTTCTCGATTAACAAGGGCTTTCCTATCTACGAACGCTTTACCGGCAAATTCAGCGCGGAGACCTTCAACCTGTTCAATCGGGCGCAGTTCGGCCCCCCGGACAGCAATGTAAACGATGGAGGAGCTTTCGGTACTGTGACACACCAGGCTAACCTGCCGCGTACGTTACAGTTCGCGATGCGCGTTTCCTTCTAACGTTGCCGCTTATTATCGGCCAGAGGGCGCATCGACAGTGTAAGTCTGTGTGCCGTCTGCCCAGCGATGCGGGCAAGCACGAAGCGATGAGAGCCGCAGTGAAGCCGCTCGGGTTATGAGCAAGGAGAAGCAAGGTGACTAAGCAAATGAATTATGAAACTACTCGCCGGGCCTTCCTGTCCTCCGCAGCCGGCTTCGCCGCGCTCACCCTGGCGCCCCGCGCACTCTTCGCCGGCCAGGTCGAAGACTCCACTCTCGCCGCCGACCCCATGCGCCCCCAGTTTCACCTGCTCCCGGCCCGCAACTGGATGAACGATCCTAACGGCCCTATTTACTCAAACGGCCTCTACCACATGTTCTTCCAGTACAACCCGGACGCTGCCGTGTGGGGCGATATGAGCTGGAACCACGCCGTTTCCGCCGACATGATCCACTGGACCCATCTCCCCCTGGCCCTCACTCCGACCCCCGGCGGCCCTGACTCTTACGGCTGTTTCTCCGGCTCCGCACTCCAGGTAGGCAAGCGCGTCTACCAGGTCTACACCGGCACAAAACTCTCCTCGAAAGAACTGGCCACCATCCGCGACGGCGAAGACAAAATCCAGGAATCGCAGTGCCTCGCGTGGTCAGACGACCCCAAACTCGTTCACTGGACCAAGCTCCCTGCACCTGTCATCCCGCTCCCCCCGCCGGGGCTCCAGATCACCGGTTTCCGCGATCCCTCCGCTTGGAAACAAGGCGACTCCTACTACATGAGCGTCGGCTCCGGGATCGCGAAGACAGGCGGCTGCGTTCTCCTCTACCGCTCCAGCGATCTACGAAACTGGCAATATCTACACCCGCTGACCAGCGGCACCTGGAACGGCAAGCACACCGCCAATCCCTGCGACGACGGCGAAATGTGGGAGTGTCCCGACTTCTTCCCGCTCGACGGCGCCCACGTCCTTATCTACTCCACCCTCGGCAAGGTCTTCTGGCAGTCCGGCGAGCTCGACACAGCCACCATGACCTTCCACCCCAAAAAAACAGGCGAGCTCGACCTTGGCGCCTTCTACGCCCCCAAGACACAGCTTGACGCCCATAAACGCCGTATCCTCTGGGGCTGGATCCCTGAACGCCGCCCGCAAGCCGCCATGCGCCAGGCAGGCTGGTCCGGCATGATGAGCCTGCCTCGCGTGATGAACCTCGATAAGGACGGCACGCTTCGTCTCAACGCGCTCACAAACCTCACCGGGCTTCGCGACACTCCGCTGTACCCCGAGCGCAGCGGCGCAGGACTTACCCAAACACTCCGCAACGCCTCAGGCGAAATACTCTGTTCAGGTCCGCAAGGCAGCCCCTTCGAAATAACCCTCACCCTTGCTTCCACGCAATTGCTGCTCGTTGCGTACTCGCCGAACCGACACGCGTTCCTTGTCGACGACAAGGAAATTCCACTCGGCCCCGGAGATGCTCCTAAAATTCATGCCTTCGTCGACGGCTCGGTGATTGAAGTCATCGCAGGCGAACGCGCCGGGTACACAAAGCGCTTTTACTACGAGCAGAAGACCGCGCCCGACATCGAGGTCAGGCTCAAAGCGCCTTTCGGCATTCGACCCGACCTCAATATCTGGAAGATCAACCCCATCTCCAGCAATCGCCTGACCACGCCCGCGTCCACCAGCTAAGCACCATAATCAGTGGTCAACGTGTACAGGCGAATCAACGCTCCTTCACCTTCCGGGAAAGCCAATAACTGAAAGCGCTCTGGAGCGGTCAGCAGCTCGCGGCGGGGCATCGTTCAAGGGTGCAGCGAATACAGACGGTTTTGGGATATCGGTGCCGAGCGGCGCGGGACGCCCGAGTGCCGGAGCACCGGTCGCATCCCAGCCAAACGGCTGGATGCGCGGCGACCGGGTGTTGCCGCAGCCCTGCCCGGGAAGCGGATTGGCATGGTAGATCATCCAGTTTTGCGTCCCATCGGGCGACTGGAAAAAGCTGCCGTGGCCAGGGCCATAGGCTCCGTTTTCCGGCGCGGACTGGAACAAAGGTCCCTCTGTTTTCCGCCATGACTTGCGCTGCAGCGGATCCTTGCCGGGGGTGAGCGTCAGCATGCCCATGGCATAGGCATCGGTCCAGCAGGCGCTTGCGGAGTAGAGGAGAAAGACCTGGCCACCGTGCATCAGGATTTCGGGGCCTTCCTCGACGCCTTTGCGCAAGATATGGACCTGCCCGTTCGACTGCTCCACGTGCTTCTCCCAGTCGCGATCGGGCGAGGCGATGCGGGTGCGGCGGCCTTTCACGGTCCAGGGATTGCTGAGCTCGGCGAGGTACAGATCCTGCCGGTCGCTTTTGCTGCCGGGCCAGCCGGACCACACAAGGTAGTCCCTGCCTTGCAGAGAAAACACCGTCGGATCGATGGCCCAGCGGTTCTCGCTATCAGCTACGGGGCCCTTCAGGGTCCAGTCACCTTGCATGGGGTCGTCGCTTGTGTTTTCAAGCACGAACAGGCGGTGATTGCGGTTGTCGCCGTCGTCGGCGGCGAAGTACAGGTACCAGGCGTCGTGGAGCCGGTGCAGTTCGGGCGCCCACAGTTGCGCGGAGTAGCGCTCGCCGGAGGGTGGAGACCAGACCACGCGACGCTCGGCTGTGCGCAGCGCCGTAATATCCTGAACCTTCCAAAGGCGGAGATCGACGCCGGTGGTGCATGTGAAGTAGTAGAAACCTTTCCAGGCAACGACAAAAGGATCGGGGCCGCGGCGCAGGATGGGGTTCTGGAAACTGGACGTCGGCTGTTCATCGGCCTGCGCCGTGGGTGCCGGGGTTTGGAGCGCGTTGAGGGAGACTGTGCCGGCGAGCAGTAGCGCGAACAGGGTCTTTGCGAATAAAAGGAGCGGAGCAACGGACGGCATACCCAGCATGGATGCTCCTCAACCTGAGCGCAGGCGTGTGGCGGCACGCTTGTTCCAGCGCGGCGGCGCGTCCCGTGCAAAACCGCGCGCCCTCCGGTCAACGTTCGCGCTCGTCGTGCCGTTGTGCGCGCTCGCTCTCAGTGGGTGCTCCCATCCGCTGCATCGCGGCAGCCCCATGCGTCCATCGCGGTTCTACACGCCGCTGCCTGCCGACGACCCGCTCGAAGGCAACATGGTGCCGGTGCACGACCCGAGCATGACGCGCCGGGCTGACGGCACCTATATTGTGTTCGACACGGATATTGTGTTTCTGCACAGCGAGCACTACCTGGAGATGCGGTGCAGCCGGGACCTGCGCGTGTGGCATGGCTGCGGCTACGTGTTCGAGGCGATGCCGCCGTGGGTGCGGACGGAGTTTCCGGAGGTCGCTGCACGCGACCCGCAGTTATGGGCGCCGGACATTTCGTTCTTCCACGGCAGCTGGCACCTGTACTACTCGGCATCGAAGTTAGGCTCGCAGCACTCGGCCATTGCGCTTGCCACCAATCCAACGCTGGACCCAAGTGACCCTCGCTATCACTGGACCGATCACGGCGTTGTGCTTCGCTCCTCGCACGGCGATGACTTCAACGCGATCGACGCAAACGTCTTTGTCTCCAATGAAGCCGGCGGGAAGCCTTCCAGTGATTCGGCGGCCGGCGAGCCGCGCGTCTGGCTCAACTACGGATCGTTCTGGAGCGGGCTTTTCCAGCAGGAGCTTGACCCCGCAACCGGTGCGCTGCTGCCCGGCGGCAGGCGATACCACCTGGCGGAGCAACCGACCGTGCGCGGAGGGGCGCTGGAAGGCGCGGCCATGGCGGCGCACAACGGCTGGTTCTATCTTTTTGCTTCCGTGGGCATCTGCTGCGCCATCCCGATCGAGTTGGACAGCTACCAGCAGATCGTGGGGCGCTCCCGAAGCATACATGGGCCGTTCATCGCGGAAGATGGCAGCCCGCTGCTGCGGGGAGGCGGGACGGTGCTGCTGACCGGAGATGAGCATTGGCTAGGGCCAGGGGGCGGCAGCGTGTGGCAGAGCGGAGACGGGCAAACGACGCTGCTCCCCTTCCACGCGCTGCACCGGCGAGAGAACGGAGCGCTCGATCTTTGGGTAGAACGTGTGGACTGGCGGGACGACTGGCCGGTGCTTCGGCCGCTGCTCTGATGGGCCTGTTCGTGACAGGGACATGCCCGGGCGCCGGCGCTCCGGGCGTCCTGTCAAAACTTGCGCTACTTCTCGGCGTTTTCTGCCTTCTCGCCCTTCTCGGCAACCTTCTT
>CAXTMW010000018.1:0-4668 GCA_964245455.1 uncultured Acidobacteriaceae bacterium | reverse complement strand
GGACTTGGCAATGCGGAATTTTACGACCGTTTTCGCCTTGATCTTGATGGCTTCGCCGGTCTGGGGATTGCGGCCGGTGCGTGCCTTGCGCTCTGCTTTGACCAGGCGTCCGAGTCCTGGGATGACGAACACGCCGTTCTTGCGGGTCTCCTTGACGGCCGTGTCAGACAGCAGATCAAAGAACGCCACAGTCTGTTTGCTGGTGAGCTCGAGTTTTTCGGCCATCTGGCGGACGAGGGCGGTCTTGGTAAGAGCAGTTGCCATAGGGTTGGTTCTCCTTAAGTACGAGTGAGGTTTGCGAAGCCGGTACCGGTTTAGAGCAGCAATGGCAGGGGTCCGGGCAGGCCTGACGGGGTTTACCTTCGCGTCTTCCGGCCCTCCTTGTCAACACAAAAACCAGTATTTACGCGGGTTCCCGTGAGAACTCTGCGGGTTTTAGCCGAAAACTCGCGGTTTTACCGGAACATAGAGTTACTTTCGTCTGCGCAGGCTGGGCGGAGAGCGATCTCGCCGCTCGAGAAGGGTCACCTCTTCCGAGCAGGTAAACGCGTTCGGTAAGAAGGTATCGCTTACGCAACTCTTGACCTGAGGCTCATGAGAAAACGCAAGAATTGCACGGTAACCTAACATTTGCTTACCAATGAGCTGTGACTAAAACGAGACGAGGCACGAAAAAGCCAGTATCTATAAATCCAGCCGGTGCGCGGGCTGCATCCGGCTAAAGTTTCAGGCCGTTCTCATGTTGTGAGAAACACTGCCGATAAAGCAGGCAGCCCTTGAAGGTGGAGGGCAAAGCGGCTGGCTCTGGATTTCAATGAAGGATAGCAAGACGATGACAAAAACAAAAAAGGCACTCGTAATTGGGGCACATCCGGACGATTGCGCTCTGGGCGCTGCCGGTTTCTCCGTTTTGCTGCGCCGGTCGGGGTGGCACGTTACGTTTCTCACCATGACAGATGGTGAGCTTGGCGGGCAGCCTGTCGTCCGCCTGGAAGAAGAGCGGATCAGTGCGGCGATCCTGGGAGTGGACCTGGATTTTGGACACCTCCCGGACGGCTCGATGAACGGCCGGCAGACCGTGGAAGTGCTGGAAGCAAAACTCGACGCGCATGCGCCTGACCTGATCCTGACGCACGCTCCGACCGACTCGCATGCCGACCACCGCGTATTGAGCGATTCGCTTGTTTCCGCAGCCCGCCGTCACCCGAGTGTTCTGTTTTTTGAAGGTCCTTCCACCCTGCAGTTTTCAGCAGCTCTGAAAATCGATATCGCGCGCACCTGGGACCTGAAGGTGAAAAGCCTTCTGGCGCACGCTTCGCAGCGCGAGCGGGTGCGAACTGTGGAGTGGGCCGAGGCTGCCGGGCGGCATCGCGCATGGCCGCACTACCGCGGCGTGTGTGAGGCGTTTTCGCCGGTCCGCATGGATCTCGAGTTGATGGTCGAGGTCGCGGCGCAGACCAGCCTGCCGCTCATGGCTCCAAGCTTTAGCACTGAATCTCACGGAAGCACGAGCACAGAATCCGCAGCCTGGAGCATTGTCTAATGCGCTCTGTCAAACTGCTGATTGTCGGTGCCGGCCCATGCGGCCTTGGTGCGGCGCTTGAGATGATGGAAAGCGGACCGGGGGGCGACGCAGACTTCCTGATCGTCGATGCCGGAAGCCGGCCGGGTGGCTGGGCTTCCTCGCGAACTACCGCGGAGGGTTTTACCTTTGATTTCGGGGGGCATGTTTTGTTCCCGCATAAGCACTATGCGCGCTTCGGAGAGCTGCTCAAAGGGCTTCCGCTTGCGTGGGAGTCCTCGGTGCCGCAGCGTGGCGTGCAGGTGGACGGCTGCTTTTTGCCCTATCCTGCGCAGCGCAACCTGCAAAGGCTGCCGCTCGGCAAGCTTCTGCGGGCGGTCGCGGGCGTGCTGGCGCACCGGTGGAGCGCCAAGGGCGCCGAGACGCATGCCGAGGTGAGCGGTCCAGGCGATCTCCGCACGTACCTCCTTAAGCATTTCGGCTCGTACATCACCGGCCTGCTGATGGCCCCCCTGAACCGCAAGCAGTGGGCGCATGCGCCGGAGCAGCTCACCGACGTTTGGGTGCGGCACCGCTCCGGATCGACCACGCGCAATGTGGCGGACATGGACTTGGGGCGCACACTGCGCAACTTTATCCTGGGCAAAGACGACCCGGGCTGGACCCCGGAGACGCTCGTCACTTACCCCGCCCAGGGCGGCTCCGGGGCAATCTGGTCCGCCGTCGCCAACGCGATCCCAGCCGAAAAGATGATGCTTGGCACCCGCATCCTGTCTGTCTCGCTTGCGCAGAAAACCGCTTTGCTGAGCACGGGCGAGCAGGTCCGCTGGGAGCAGATTGTCTCGACCATGCCGCTCGATGCGCTGCTGCAAGCCATGCCGGAACGTCCGGACCTGGCTGAAAAAGCGCGTGGGCTTGTCAAGGCGCGCTCGCGGCTGTTTGGTTTCGGCATCCGCGGCGAGCTGCCTAAGCGGTATGCGGGACTGCACTCCTGCCAGGTGACCGACTACAGCGTGCCTTTTTGGCGCTTGAACTTCCCGATGACGGTCAGCAAGGGAAACGGTCCCGACGGGTGCTACTCGCTGCTGTGCGAGGTAAGTGAACCCGCCGACAAGCCGGCGCAGTCGGCCGCGGAGCTACGGGCGGCTGTGGAGGAGAGCCTCTTCCGGATGGGTTTGGTCGCCAAGCCGGGCCTTGAGATCGTGTCCCGCTGGGAGTACTCGATTGAGCATGGCTACCCGGTGCCGTTTCTCGGCCGCGATGCACTGCTCGCTGAGATCCAGCCCGAACTTGAGGCCGCCAACGTGTATAGCCGCGGTCGGTTCGGCACCTGGCGATACGAGATCTCGAACCAGGATCACGCATTTATGCAGGGCGTCGAGGTAGCGCGACGGATACTCTTCCGCATCCCGGAGGAGACTTTCGGCAACGCTGTCCAGGTCAATGAGGCGGCCGCTCCAGAGCCGCCCATGGCAACGCTGGAAAGCCTGCTGGAGCCGGTACGCGAGGCACTACAACAGACAGTAAGCGTGGGCTGAGCGTTAAGCCGGAACGCATAAACAGGGCACGCGCATAAAAGAAGTAAAGGAGGTGGTCGCACGATCTCCTTTTGCCCTTTCATGCCGGACGATACTGCCGGGAGCAGCCCTCAGGCATGCACCTCCTCCCGCGTTTCCGGCCTTGCAGCGAGCTGTTCCGGCTGCCCGGGCTGCGGGTCGGGCTGTGGGTCGTTCGGGCCGAGTTTCAGGTGCCTGCTGAAGGCCGGGTAAAGCACTGGCAGGACGTAGAGTGTGAGCAAGGTAGCCGTAATCAGGCCGCCGATCACTACCGTTGCCAGCGGTCTCTGCACCTCGGCACCGCGTGAGGTCGCAACCGCCATGGGGATGAAGCCGAGCGAGGCCACGGTCGCGGTGATCAGAACGGGGCGCAGGCGATCCGCCGCGCCGCGCCGCACAGCATCGGCCATCCGCAGGCCGCGCTCGCGTAGGTTGTTGATGTGCGACACCATGACCACGCCGTTAAGCACCGCGACGCCGAACAAAGCAATAAAGCCGATCGATGCGGAAAGGTTGAGGTTGATGCCGCGGATCCACAACGCCGCCACGCCGCCGACCAGCGCGAGCGGAACGATGAGCAGGATGAGCGCGGTTTGCCGCAGGTTCTGGAAGGTTGCGTAGAGCAGCCCGGAGATGATGAGCAATGAGAGCGGCACGACCAGCGCAAGGCGCTGGATGGCTTGCTGCTCATTCTGGTACTGGCCGCCCCAGTCGGTGGTGTAGCCGGCGGGCAGCTGCAGCTTCTGCGTGATCTGCGCTTGCGCTTCTTTGACAAACGAGCCCAGATCGCGTCCCTCGACGTTGGTCGAGATGACAATGCGGCGGTGCGCGTTTTCGCGGTTGATCAGGATCGGTCCTGAGACCCTCCGGATGTCGGTGACCTGGTCAAGCCGCACCAGTTCGCCGGTTGGGGTTTTCAACTGCAGCGCGTAGATGCCATCGAGGTCGTTGCGCATGGCAGAAGGTAGTCGCACCGCGATGGGGAAGCGCTGCTCGCCGGTGACGAGCTCTGAAATCTGCTTGCTGCCGATCAGCGACTCCACGACCTCCTGGATGTCGGACACGTTGAGCCCGTAGCGCGCGGCTTCTTCGCGATTCACATGGATGTCGAGGTTGGCCGCGCCGGCAATACGCTCCATTTGCGGCTGCGACGCGCCCTTGATGGACGAAACGATGCCGAGCGCCTGGTCGCCGAGCCGCTCCAGCACATCCAGGTCCGGGCCGAAGATCTTGAGCGCCGCATCGCCGCGCGTGCCGGTGATGGTTTCATCGATGCGCATCTCCATAGGCTGCGTGAACTCGTAGGTAACGCCGGGTATCTTGTCGAGCGCGGCTTCGAGCTTATCCGAAAGCTCCTGCTTGGTCTTGCAGCACTTCCACTGCTTCGGCGGGAGAATGGACAGGTAGGCGTCGGTCTCGTAGACGCCCATGGCTTCGGTGGCTAGGTCAGGCCGGCCCATCTTTGAGACGACCCCGGTCACCTCGGGAAAGGATCGGATCGTTTTCTCGATCTGGTTCTGCACCGCAATCGACTCGGAGAGCGACATGCCGGGCAGTTTGTTTGACGTGATGACGAGCGCGCCTGCGGCG
>CAXTMW010000017.1:26617-28825 GCA_964245455.1 uncultured Acidobacteriaceae bacterium | reverse complement strand
CACCTATCGTGGCATGACGATCGAACGCGGGGCCATGCTGATCGCGCCGCAGTTTGCGATCCATCGCGATCCGCGCTTCTTTCCGGACCCTCTGGTGTTTAACCCGCGCCGGTTTACGGCCGCGGGGAAGGCGGAGCGCCCGAAGCACGCGTACTTTCCGTTCGGGGCCGGCAGCCGGCAGTGCATCGGCGAAGGGCTGGCGTGGATGGAGGGAACGCTGTCGCTGCGGCCGAAGGTGCCGGTGCCGCTGCTGCTGGAGCGGCGCGGGTAAGGAGTTTCCGCGAGCGAGTGAGAAAAGCAGATCCTTCGCTCGCGCTCAGGATGACCCCCCTTACGGTTTATTTGAGCTTGCCTCGCCAGCGCAGGCTGGCCGCGTTGCGCTCGTTGAGCAGCGCGCGATCACCGAGCGCGAGCGCTTCGGCGCAGGCGACGGCGCGGAGGAGTGGCTCGCCCTGCAGGTGGCGCTCGGCCGGCCGCGGGAGATGGTTGTACCAGACGTCCCCGAAGGCATGGTCGAGGCAGATGCGCTTAAAGCAGTGGTCGAGCCGGATGGGCCAGCGCTGCCGGCGCGCGAGCTCCGGCAGGGTGCGCTCGGTAAGCTCCTTGAAGCGGGCGACGCGGGCAGGTCTTTCGGGATCGGGTCCGTTCTCGAACGCGATCGGCGGAGAGGAAGCGAGCTTTCCTGAGCCGGCCATGCGCATACGCTTCGTCCTTGAGCCTTCCTGCATATCCGGCTGCCGCTTTCAATCGTGTGGAATAGAGCCTTTGGATGTCCCGGAAGAGCTAGGCAGCCAGTGCGCGCCGGGCGTATTCTTTCGTAATAACCCTACAGTTTGAGGTCACCACCATGAAGCGGAGAGACTTTCTCAGCCGGGCCGCCAAGGGACTCAGTGCCGCGCTGCTGGCGCGGCAGATCGCGCACGCGCAGCCGCTCGACCGGCAGCCGCTCGGGCAGAAGTTCAACGCGCATGACGAGGTGGTGCTCGGCCACACCGGCATCCGGACCAGTCGCCTCGCCATGGGTACCGGGACGATCGGCGGCGGGGGCTCGTCGGACCAGACGCGCATCGGCAAAGACAAGGGCACGCGGCTGCTGATCGACGGCTTCCACGAGAACGGTTTGCGGTTCTATGACACGGCGGACTCCTATGGCAGCCATCCGAACGTGGCGGCGGCGCTCAAGGAGGTGCCGCGCGATAAAGTCACGGTGATGACAAAGACCGACACGCGCGACCCGAAGGGCGTGCAGGATGACCTGGACCGCTTTCGACGGGAGCTCGGCGTCGAGATGATCGATATCGTGCTGATCCACTGCGTGACCGAGAGCGACTGGACGACGCGCTACCGGGGCGTGATGGATGTGCTGTCGGAGGCCAAGCGGAAGGGCGTCATCCGCGCGCACGGGGTATCGTGCCACAGCATCAGCGCGCTGCGGGCGGCCGCAGCCTCGCCCTGGGTCGAGGTCGATCTGGTGCGGCTGAACCCGGTGGGTGCGCAGATGGACGCGGATGCCGGCACGGTGGTCGGGGTGATCCAGCAGATGCGCGCTTCCGGCAAGGGCATCGTGGGGATGAAGATCCTGGGGCAGGGTGCGATGCGCGATCGGCCGAGCGAAGCGCTGCACTATGCGCTGGGCAGCAAAGTTCTGGACGCGTTTACCATCGGCGCGGAAAGCCGGCGCGAGCAGAACGACCTGGTGCAGCGAATCGCGGCGGCTTAACGGGGGGCGGGGGAATTGACTTCCTGGATGGCGCCCTGAAAAAGTTGGTGCAGATCTTCCTAAACCATTCGGGTCAGTAATGATTCGGGTCAGTTTGATATCAGGGTCATCCTGAGCGCAGTGAAGGATCTGCTTTTTGCTGATTTACGCGTGGAAAGCAGATCCTTCGTCGCTGCGCTCCTCAGGATGATCCTTTTCAGTGGCGTTTGTGGAATGCATATGAGCTTTGCATACATAGAAGAGCAGAACGGCGCCGCCCCCGGGCAGCGCCGTTCTGCTTTGTAGCCAGCCTGCGGTCGGCGACAATAACCCGGGAGGGTTCCCTGTGGCGGTGTACTTCAGTCAAGGGTCTGAGACGACCGCGTTCTCGGACGAAGAGCTGCGCGCCGCGCTTGGGAGTGCGTTCAGCCAGATAGGTGCGCGCCGCCGCGTGCTGGCAGTGCCGCCGGATGCGTCGCGGATCCACTCGCGCGCGGGCGATCTGACGC
>CAXTMW010000017.1:19658-26607 GCA_964245455.1 uncultured Acidobacteriaceae bacterium | reverse complement strand
GGGCGCGGTAGGCGGCACGATCGTAGGGCAAGGGCGAGCGCCTGCTGGCGGTGCTGCCGGCGCTGGGCACGCACGCGCCCATGGGCGAGGACGCGCTGCAGCGCATGTTCGGGGCCATGGCGGATAGTACGCGGGTGGATAGTACGCGTAAGGACGCGCCGCAGGGACTGTTTCGCACCCATCACTGGCGCGACGACATTGTGACTCTGGGTGAGGTGCCGGGGAGCTTTGTGCGGGAGCAGTCGGAGGGCAAGCTCGAGTTTGCGTGGCCTGCGCAGGTAAACCGCCTGCTGGTGGAAGGGCCGGGTGACGGCGAGCCTTTCGACCTGATTCTCTCGATCGGCCAGGTGGTGCCGCACGAGGTGATCGGGATGGCGAACGGGGTAAAAAACATCCTGGTGGGCACGGGCGGAGCGGAGGGCATCGACCGCAGCCACTTTCTTGGAGCGGTGTACGGCATGGAGCGCATCATGGGGCGGGCGGATACGCCGGTGCGCCGGGTGTTGAATTACGCGGCCGAGCGGTTTCTGGGCGAGCTGCCGATCGTGTACGTGCTGACCGTGATCGGCCGCGATGCCGACGGAGGGCTGCCGGTGCGGGGGCTGTTTATCGGCGACGATGCGGAGTGTTTTGAGCAGGCCGCGGCGCTGGCGCTGCGAGTGAACTTCACGCTGGTGGAGCGCGAGATTCGGAAAGCCGTGGTGTATCTCGACCCGCTCGAGTTTCACAGCACCTGGCTAGGCAACAAGGCCATTTACCGCACGCGCATGGCGCTGGCGCAGGATGCCGAGCTGCTGGTGCTCGCCGCCGGGGTGTGTGAGTTCGGCGAGGACCCGGCCATTGACGGACTGATCCGGAAGTACGGGTACCGCGGCACCCTCCCCACGCTGCAGGCGGTGCAGGAGAACGCCGACCTGGCCGGCAACCTGAGCGCGGCGGCGCACCTGATTCACGGGTCGACGGAGGGGCGCTTTCGTGTGACATATTCCCCGGGCGGGCTCACGCGCGAGGAGGTGGAGTCGGTGGGCTTCGGCTATGCGGAGCTGAGCGAGATGCGGCTGCGGTACGACTCGGGCGTGCTTCAGGACGGTTGGAACGTGGTCGACGGGGAGGAGATTTTCTTCATCTCAAACCCGGCGCTCGGCTTGTGGGCGCACCGAGGGCGGTTCGAGTCCTGAGCGAGGTGGTGTGCGGCTGAAGCGCTTGCTACTTTGAGGGGACTGCGGCAACGCCGCGAGCGCGGTCGAGTTTTTTCCAGAGCCAGTTGAGGTCCAGGTACACAGGGGAATTCTGGACAGAGAGCCGCGACTCAGACCACTTCTGCCAGGAACCTTGCACAAATACCCAGGCTGCGTTCGTTTCCGGGTCGATGAGCCAGATATTTTGCGTGCCCATGGAGGCGAAATCGTCTGCGCGCTCCCCCATCTCGATGAAAGTGTCCGTGGCTGAGAGAACCTCGATAGCGATCAAAGGCGGTTCCACCAGGACTTTTCTCGGAAGAGGCCCATCCATCGTGATGGCAACATCTGGCAGGCGTACGTTGTCTCCGGTGACCTGGGTACGTACCTCGACCATCCCCTGAATCTTCCATTCATCCTCGTGGCGTTCAAACCACGCTCCAATGAGAAGCTGCGCTCTTCCATGCACGGGTGCGACCACCGGCTTCTCCTTCAGCTCGCCCCCGACGAGCTCCACATCCGGGCGAAAGCTCGTCGATAGGTATTCCTCCACGGACATGCGGATCGGCGCAGACAAGGTTGCCGTGCGAGTCATGAAGCCCCCAATATCAAGCTGATTCTACGCCGGGCCAACCGCTCCGGCGCCGGGCCCGAAGCTGCCGAGCGTGGACGGACCGTGTCGGAAAGATAGCCGTGCGATACCGCTGAACAGCAGGCTGATGCCGACCAGCGTGCCGATGGCCCAGACGGAGCTGAACGGCCACTGGCTCCAGATCAGCACGCCGAGAAAGAGCGTGATGAGTCCGTTAATCAGAAACCAGGTAACACCGTGCCGGCGGCGCAGTTGGAAGTACATGACGATCTCGATAATGCCTTCAATGACGAAGTAGGACGCGAGCAGAAGCGTAAGCGTCAGCAGCCCGCGCGCGGGATGCAGGATGAGATAGACGCCGACCCCGAGGTAAAGCAGCCCGAGGATCGCCTGCCACACAATCGCGCCGGTGGAGCGCGCGTGCCAGCCAAACAGCAGATGCGCCGCGCCGGCGAGGATGAGCAGCCAGCCGACGATGGCGGTAATGGCCACCGCCGCGAAGAAGGGCAGCAGAAGGGCCAGCACGCCGGCGAGGATGAGCAGAATGCCGACGGTTCGGGAGCCGCCGGTACCCCGTGCTTCCAAACCGATCCCCGGCCCAATGCCTGACGTGTTCAGTGTTCCCATTCCCGCCTTCTTTCCCGATGCACGCTTTTGGATGCCGGAAGACGGCGGAGAGATATGCAAAGAGGCGCCGCGAAAGAACCGACGAAGAGTGTTCCTAAGTCATTCAGGTCAGCAGGACAGCTGCCGCTCCGCTCGTCCCTCCCCCGCCGACGCGGCCCGGAGTTGCCCTTTTCACTTTGCCGCATGGTTTTGCGGCATGGGTAGGAGCTTGTTCTCTGGAGTGCAAGGCAGGTTAGCGCTGTATGCGCGATACGGGAGGTCAATTTTGCACTTGGTGAGCAGCAGCATTACAGATTTGACATGTATTTAACAGAACGTGGGCGACGGCGTTATCGCGCACGTGAGAGAACGGTGGTCTGTGGGAGCCGCCACCGTGACGACTCCTGAGACGCTGTTTCGCGTTGAGTCCTGCCCGCTGCGCCGTTGCTTCTTTGTGGTCTGAAGTTCCGAGGATAGTCGGTGAGTGGGCAGAGCTTTGCGAGAAATCGTCCCCATGACCCTTTACCTTCGGCAAGCCGAACTGCAAGTCAGATCAGGAGCCACCCATGCACCGCATCCATGCCCGCGCCCCCCGCGCCGTTTTCGCGAGCGCCCTCAGCCTTTGCGCTATCTCAGCCGCTCCCCTGCTTGCGCAGACCACGCCCCCGAACAGCGGTGCGCCGCAAATTCTGAGCACGAATCAGACGATCACCCCGCTGGCGCCGCGCGGCGCTGAGTTCCTGCAGCTGAACCCCGGGCTTGCGGACAATCCCGAGTACACGGTCGGCCAGGCTGTTTCAACAGTAGTAAGCCCCGACGGCAAGACGCTGCTGATCCTGACGAGCGGCTTCAACAGCCAGAACTACAGCTCCGGTCCGAACGCGGGAAAGTTCAACCCGACCGACTCGACCGAGTTCGTGTTTGTGTTCGATATCTCCGGCGGGTCTCCGGTGCAGAAGCAGGCGATCCCGGTGCCGAATTCCTACAGCGGCATCGTGTTTGACCCAAGCGGGACGAGCTTTTACGTGTCAGGCGGCAACAACGACAATGTTCACTTCTACAAGCGGACCGCGGGTGTATGGGCCGAGACCGGCACGCCGATCAACCTGGGCCACGCTGCCGGAGTGCAGGGGCCAACCAGCGCCGGCGGGCTGGGCATTGTCACGCAGCCCGAGGCAGCCGGTCTTGCGATTTCAGCCGACGGTACGCGGCTGATTGTTGCCGACTATGAGAATGACGCGGTGAGCCTGCTGTTGAAGACAGGCGGCAGCTGGAACAAGGCGGCGGAGCTGGACCTGCGCCCCGGCAAGGGTGAGTTCATCAAGTCGACCGGCACCCCGGGCGGCGAGTTCCCGTATTGGATTGCGGCGCTCGGCAACGATGCGGCGTATGTGTCGAGTGTGCGGGACCGCGAAATCGATCTGGTGACGGAGCTGGGCGTGATCGACCGCATCAAGGTGCCCGGCAATCCGAACAAGATGATCCTGAATAAGGCGCAAACGCTGCTCTATGTGGCGCAGGACAACAGCGATTCCGTCGCCGTCATCAGCACGGCGACGCAGCAGGTCATCGCCAACATCCCGGTCACGGCGCCGGTTGCGGTGTATCCGAACCCGAAGGGCTACAAGGGCGCGAACCCGAACAGCCTGGCGCTCTCGCCGGATGAAAAGACCCTGTATGTGACCAATGCCGGAGAAAACGCGGTTGCCGTAGTGGATGTAACCAATCCCGGCAATGCGAGCGTGCTTGGCCTGATCCCGACGGGTTTTTACCCGAACTCGGTAAGTGTGAGCGCCGATGGCAAAACGCTGTACATCGTGAACGGCAAAAGCGCGAACGGGCCCAATCCGCAGTACGGCGACAGCTCAGAACCGGCGTCGCGGCTGGCCGGCAACGAAGCCAACCAGTACGACCTGCAGCTGACCAAGGCCGGCTTTCAGACGGTTCCGGTGCCGACCGCGGCCGAGCTGACGAACCTGACCGCGAAGGTCATCGTCAACGATCATTTCGGGCGGACGCTGAACGCGAACCAGGAGGCGACCATGGCCTTCCTGAAGCAGAACATCAAGCACGTAATTTACATCATCAAGGAAAACCGGACCTACGATCAGATTCTCGGCGACCTGCCGGTTGGTAACGGCGATCCGTCGATCACGCAGTTCCCGGAAGCAGTTACTCCGAATTACCACGATATCGCGTTGAATTATGTGGATTTTGATAACTTCTACGACGTTTCCGAGGTAAGCGGCGACGGCTGGCCGTGGTCGACCTCGGCGCGCACCACGGATACCATTGAAAAAGAAATCCCGGTCAACTACGCCGGGCGCGGCGTCAACAACAACTCTGAAGGCACCAACCGCAATGTCAATGTAGGCATCGCGAACCAGGCGGCGCGCCTGGCCGCAAACCCTCTGACGAGCCCCGACCCGGATCTTCTGCCCGGCAACAACAACGTGGCCGCTCCGGACGGCCCGACGACGGATGACAGCGAGCAGGGCCAGGGCTATATCTGGAGCGGAGCCTTACGCGCAGGGCTGAGCGTTCGCGACTACGGCTTCTTTGTGGACATCGTGCGCTACAACCTGACCGGCGCGGCGGCACCGTTGGCCATCAAGCCGGACGAGAATGCCTTTGCTGACAACTACCAGGTGGCCTACTCGACAAACCCGCAGCTGCAGTCACTGACGGACCCGTACTTCCGCGGCTTCGACAATGCCTTCCCGGACTACTTCCGCTTTACCGAGTGGCAGCGTGAATTTAACCAGTACGAGGCCGCCGGCAATCTGCCGAACCTGAGCCTCCTGCGCATCATGCACGACCACATGGGCAACTTCGGCACGGCCCTCAATGGGGTCAATACTCCGGAGCTGCAGCAGGCGGACAACGACTACGCGGTGGGCAGCGTCGTGGAGGCTGTGGCCAACAGCAAGGATGCGAACTCGACGCTCATCTTTGTGATCGAGGATGACGCGCAGGATGGCGGCGACCACGTGGACGCGCACCGCAGCACCGCTTACATCGTGGGACCGTATGTGAAGCAGGGCTTTGTGGACTCGACGCGGTACAACACCGTGAACATGCTTGCGACCATGGAGCAGGTGCTTGGCATTGCGCCGCTCAACCTGAATGATGCAAATGCGATTCCCATGGCCAGTGCGTTTGACACGGCGCAGCCGCCCTCGTGGAAGTTCACGGCGGTGCCTTCGGCGCTGCTCGCGAACACCACTTTGCCGATTCCAAAATCAGCGTTTGCAGCCAATGCGGAAGCACAGCTCAAGCCGCTGCACACCGGCGCCTGGTGGGCAGCTCGCACCAGGGGGATGGACTTTTCAGTCGAGGATCACCTTGACTCGAACAAGTTCAACCGGCTGGTGTGGACCGGAACCATGGGCGACAAGCCGTATCCGACGCAGCGCAACGGCGCGGACCTGAGCGTGAACCGTGCGGAGTTCCTCCGGAACTTCCACGCAGCGCAAGCCCGGCCTGATTCGAGCAAGACGCAAACGCGCCCTGTACCGAGCAAAACACAGGCCGGCAAGAGCGGTGATGCCGCGACGCAGGTCGCCGCGACGCACGGCTCGAAATAGCAGGGAACGCGGGCGCGTTTCGCGCCCGCGCTTCACCGCGCTCCCACTCCACGCAACAATTCAACCAGTGACGAGATCAACCGTGGCCAAACTACGCTTTCTTTCCCTTCTGTTTGTTGTTGCTCCTTTGTCCTTTGCCCATGCTCAGATCGACCGCGCGGCCATCAACGGCACCGTCGCGGATGAAGCAGGCAAGGTCGTTCCCGGCGTTCACGTAATCGCGCTTGAAGCATCGACGGGTTTGCAGCGCGAAGGCATCACCTCAACAGATGGGACCTACGACCTGCCGGAGCTGCCCGTCGGCAGGTACACGGTCAGCTTTTTCAACGCGGGGTTTGCGCGAATCACCTATACCGACGTGCTGGAAACAGTGGGCCGCACGCGCACCCTGAACGCGACGCTCCACGTGGCGGGTGGGAGCGAGCAGGTGCAGGTGTCGGATACAGCGTCTGAGTTGAACCAGACCTCGGACGCGCTCGGCGCGCGCATTGAGCAGAAGCAGGTGCAGGAGCTGCCGCTGAATGGGCGCAACTGGTCGACGCTGACCGCGCTTGTGCCGGGCGCGATCGATACCGGCGGCTCAAACCAGCGCACCATTCGCTTTGCCGGCAAGGGGCTCGACGACAACAACTTCACGTACGACGGCATCGACGCGACCAATATTGTGAACCAGGCGCAGCAGCCGTTTGTGCGGCTTGCGATCCCGACCGACTCGATTCAGGAGTTTCGGATCGATTCGGCCCTGTTTACGGCTGAGAGCGGAAGTACGCCGGGCGGGCAGGTCGCTGTTGTTTCCAAGACTGGCAGCAACGCGTTCCACGGCAACATCTTTGAGTTCCTGCGCAACGATGTGCTTGACGCGCGCGAGCCGATCGACCACGGAGCCAAGCCGCCGTTCCACTTGAACCAGTATGGCGGGTCGCTGGGCGGCCCGGTCGCGCGGGACAAGACGTTCTTTTTCTTCACGTATGAGGGGCTTCGGCAAA
>CAXTMW010000017.1:0-19648 GCA_964245455.1 uncultured Acidobacteriaceae bacterium | reverse complement strand
GCGCTCGCGTCGGTGCTCAATGCCTACCCGACCGGCGGAAGCATTGTCGCGGGCACGGGTGGGCTGGTGGCAAACTCCATCGGCTCAGGGCGGCAGCTGGATCACGAAGACAGCGCGATGATCCGGCTCGATCGCCGGTTTTCGTCAAAGGACACGGCCGATCTACGCTTCAACTATGACGTTGCCACAAGCAGCATCCCTTTGGCGGGCAGCAACGGCACTTATGCGAGTGACACGCAGCAGGTAAACTCGCGACCGGTGAACGGCGTGATCGAGTACCTGCACCTGTTTTCGTCAGCGTGGGTCAACGAGGCAAAGTTCGGCTTCAATCGCGGCAACGTGTACACGACCAACTTTTCGGGAGCGGGCGTACCCTATGCTTTTTCTATCGCCGGGCTTACCTCGCTCAATAACAACGAGTACAAGCTGGGCGTCGGCAACAGCTTCTCGTACATCGACGACGTGACCTGGGTGCATGGGCAGCACACACTTAAGCTGGGCGCGGAGGTGCGGCGCATCCAGCTCAACCAGGGCAACACGGCCAACGGCACAGTCACGTACTCGTCGCTCCCTAACTTCATCGCGAACAATGTTAGTTCCGTATCCTATGCGGCTCCGCTGCCGATCAATGGTTTGCGCAAGGTGTATGCGCTCGCTTTTGCCCAGGACGAGTGGAAGCTGCGGCCCTCGCTGACCCTGAACCTGGGTGTGCGTTACAGCTTCTATGACCGCTTTCACGAGGTGGAAGGGCGCGCGATTCCGTTTGATTTCATGACCTGCGGCGCGGCAGGGTTCTGCGGCGCGGGCGCGAGCTTCGGCAGCCCCCGTCGGCTTGACCTGGACCCGCGCCTGGCAATTGCCTGGGCTCCTGCAAACCTGAAAGGGAGCACCGTCATCCGTGCCGGCTACGGGGTGTATCACGGGGACGGCCAGCTCGACGACCAGAACCTGCCTATCTCAAATGAGGTGCCGCGCTATAACATCACAGGCAAAACGAATGTCAGTTACCCGGTCGACTCCTTTCTAACCTATCGCGGCGTAACATCGCCGCGCGACATGGACCGCGACCGCCATGATGAGTACGTGTCTGAATACGGTGTGAGCGTACAGCAGGCGTTTGGCGCGGGTTGGGTCAGCACGTTCTCCTACGACGGCAGCAAAGGCTCAAAATTACTGCGGACCTCGTATACAAACCTCATCAATCCTGTGACAGGCGTCCGCCCGGATCTTTTGTTTGGCCAGGTGGAAACGCGCGGCAATCACAACAGCAGTTCCTTTAATGCATTTGTCGCGCAGATTCGGCGCTCCTACGCAAATGGATTTCTGTTCCAGGCTAATTATGAATTCGCGCACGAGATTGACCAGGATGCGGCGGGCGGCGGCGACTCGGACTTTCCGCAGGACCCGGCAAACTTCGCCGCGGAGCGCGCCTCCGGCGACTTCGATGTGCGCAGCGTGTTTAGCGGCAATGTGGTGTATGAGCTGCCGGTCGGGCGAGGCAAGCCCTTCCTGCACAACGGCGGATTCGCGGGTGCGGTGCTGGGAGGCTGGCAGGCATCGAGTATTGTGAGCGCTCGCGGCGGCCTGCCGGTCAACGTCACGATCGACCGATCGAGCTCGTTCAACGCAGCAAACCCGGCGAGTACCGGCGTAGCTACCGGGTACACTACAAGCCAGCGGCCGAACCGTGTGCCCGGCGTGTCGCTCAAGCCTGCCGGCGGCTCCAGCATCCACAACTGGATCAACCCGAACGCCTTTGCCGCGGTGACGGGCGGGGGCTACGGCAACCTCGGCCGCAATGCGTTGCGCGGGCCCGGGCTGTGGCAGGACGATCTTGGGCTCGCGAAGAACATTCCAGTGCGGGAGACGATGAACCTGCAGTTCCGGTCGGAGTTTTTCAACGTGTTCAATCGAGCGCAGTATGGGCTGCCGCTGGCTGACTTTACGGGAAGCTCGTTCGGCGCAATCACGAATACGGTCAACACCGGACCGGTAGGCACGGGTACTCCGCGGCAGATCCAGTTCCTGGCGAAGCTGGAGTTCTAGCGCCCCCCGATACTAAGCCGGAGCAACACTTCCGTGATGCGGTAGGCTGCTTTGAGCGAGCCCGACAAAGACCCGGCGACCTTGGAGACGCCGCCGCGGCGGCGTCGGCAGGTCGTAGGCAGCTCCAGGATGCGCAGGCGGGCGCGTGCCGCTTTCATCTGCATCTCCAGGTTCCAGCCGTAGGTCATTTCGCCCATTTGTAACTGTGCGAGAGCAGATCGAGAGATCGCGCGCTGGGGGGCCATATCGGTGTAGCGCACCCCATACAGCAGACGCATCGCCAGGCCCGCGAGCCGGCCGGCGAAGACCTGCGATGGGAGCAGGCTGCCCGGCTCGCGGTAGCCGCGCAGGCGGGAGCCGATTACAAAGTCACAGCGGCCTTCGAGCACCGGCATGGCAACCAGGGCAATCTCGGCGGGCACGTCACTGCCGTCGCCGTCCATAAACACCAGCACCGGGGAAGTTGCCTCTGCCGCGCCCGCGGCGCAGGCTCGTCCATAGCCCCGGCGCGGCTCGCTGATGACAAGCGCCCCGGCTGCCTGGGCCCGCTCGGCGGTTGCGTCTGTGCTGCCGTTGTCAACCACGATGCACTCGTGAATAAACTCGCGCGGCATCTCCGCGATCAAGGCGCCGATCGCGGCTTCTTCGTTCAATGCGGGGATGATGACCGCAACGCGGGAGGTGGGCGACCACGGTGCCACAGCAGGCGTTGCCGCGGGGTCTACAAGCTCCATCGAAGCCCACAGTTCGCGCACGCCTGCGGCGGCTGGTCGCTGAGCAGCTGCGCACGAAACTGCCGGTACGCGTCGCCGTTCCAGATCTCGCGCAGGGTTTGCTGCGTAGCCTCGCCCAGCGTAAAGCTGCCGTAGCCGTGCATGGAGAAAGGCGCGATGCAGCAGGGAATGGCGCGGCCGGTCGCGGTGAAGTACATGAGCGCCCAGGGCCGGCGACACAGCGACCAGGGGCTGTCTTCCTTCTTCTTCTTGACGCTCAGCTCGGGCTCGGTCGCGCCGGAGGCCGAGAAGAGAATGCCGAGCGACTGCGCTAGCAAGGCGGCGCGGGCGATCACGGCTTCTTCATCGTTTGTGGTTTTCTCAAACAGCGCGCTCTCCGGGCGCGCCAGACCATTTGTTTCGCCCGAGAAAAAGACAAGGCGCTGCAGGTACACCTCGCGCACGTTGAGCGCGTCGGCGATGCGGACAAAACTTTCAAGCTGGTCGAGTGTTTCGCGCAGGCCGGTCAGCCATAGGGAGACACGGGGCAGCTCGCGCCCCTGCTCGATCTGCATGGCGCGGAAGCGGCGCACGTTCGAGACGATGCGGTCGAACATATCCTTGCCGCGCACCATCTGGAAAACGCTTGCGTCCGCGGCATCGAGCGAGACGCGCAGCTCGTCGAGGCCCGCGTCGATGAGCGCCTGGCCGTTGCGCTCGGTCAGCAGCGTGCCATTGGTGTTGAAGAGCACGTACACGCCGCGCTGCTTGAGGTGCGCGACCATCTGCGGCAGGTGCTTGACGAGCATGGGCTCGCCGACGCCGTGCAGCACGACGCGCTTGATGTTGGGCACCTGGTCGACAATTTTGGTGAACAGCTCCCAACTCATGTCCGCTTCCGGCTCCAACTCCTCAAAGGTGCGCGGGCAGGTGGTGCACAGCAGGTTGCAGCGGTTGGTGACTTCGAGATACAGGCAGACCGGCTCCCCCTCCACAATGACGGAAAGCTCGTCCTCAGGCTTCTCAAAATAGCGGCGCATGGGTGTGGGTGTGGCCGGCGTGATTTGTACGGGAGTGCTCATGTGCGTTACCTCATCTCCGCAAGCATGGGCGCTTGCTGTGGATCGTATGTTGGTTGCGTTTGCCGCTGCCGCCAGACGCCCAGCAGCCAGTCCGCGGCGAGCAGCGCGAAAAAGCCGCCGTACAGGCGCACATTCATCTGGTAGATTCCTTCGCCGGGCACGCCAAGCAGCGTTGACAGAAGAAACGTTGGCGCCATCACCATGTAAAACGCCGGCCACCAGGGCCAGAGCGCGAGAAACGGCAGCAGCCACAGGAAATACCAGGGATAGTGGGGCGAAAAACAAAGGTTGAGCGCGCAGGCCAGCACGAGGCCGGCCTGCACGGCGCTGAACCCGCCGCGGCTCGCACGGTGCCAGGCCCAGAGGGCCAGCGCCGCCATGGCAAGCGCGCACAGCGCAATGTACGCAGGCGGCGACAGCGAAATGTGCAGGTTGCGTTCGGCAAACGCGAGCGGAAAGAAGCGCGTGCCGCTCGAGATGCCCTCCTCTTTCGCATAGGTGGGCAGGAAGCCGAAGACGCCACGCCTGACCGACAGGTATGGCAGGTAGCCTGCCACTACGACGGTGACAAATACCACAAGCGAGGCGACAAAGCGGCGGCGCACAAAGGCCGGCAGCAGCGCCGCCGGGTACAGCTTGATGAGGGTGGCCGCGGCAATCCACCCGGCTGGGGCGAGCGGCCGGTTGCGGAGCCTCGCGAGCAGCGCGAGCGCGATGGCGGTCAGCGCGGCAGCATCCACATGGCCGCTGCTCGCGATCTCCCACACGCCCACCGGGTGCCATGCGTACAGCAGCACGCGCTCGCGCGGCAGTTTGAGCAGATCAAGGCAGCGAATCAGCACGACGCAGGTCGCGGCCTCAAAGCCGACCAACGCGAGCTTCATAAACCAGACCGCTGCGTGCAGTCGCGCGACCACGAGGAACAGCAGCTGCGAGCCCGGCGGATAGATGGTGTGCGCGTAGTCCTTGCGGTTGATGAGCGGGTAGAGGTGCGTGTCGCGCAGAAAGGCGAGGTGCGGGTCGGCCGGGATCCAGCGGAACGGGTTGATGCCCGCGTTCTGCACTTCGCCGTCCCAGACATACCGATACACATCGTCCGACAGGAACGGCGGGTGGGCAACGGCGACCAGGCGGGCGGTGAACGCGATGACGAGGATAAGGGGCAGCGTCCAGCGGTTGACCGCCGAGCGCTCGATCAGCCCGATCGCACCCAGGTACAGCATGAGCTGGCCGAAGATGGTTTCGCTGATGCCGTGTACGTAGTGGGTGTACTCGCCGGTGCCGGTGCGGGTGAGCTCGGTAAAGATGAGACCGAACAGCAGCAGCGCGGCATTGGTGAGGGAGGCGCTGTCGCGCCGGAGCGCGCTAGCGGCCGCCATGCGCGCTCCCGCTCTCGACCGGCTGCAGGTCGCAGGCAAGCGTTTGGAGGAAGAGGCGCGTGTGCGGGGCGGCATAGCCCTGCGGGATGCCAGGCTCGCCGGTGAGCTCGCGGCGCAACCGATCGAGCGAGCTCTGGTCGTCCACGTCGAACCAGGTGCGGAGCAGCGTCACCGGCAGCGCAAGCTCGGCGGCGCGCTGCACAGTTTTGTCGGCGACAGCCTCGGTGCTCCAGGGGATGTCGGCAAACAGATGCGCGTGCGGCGCGGTCAATCCGAGCAGGTAGTAGCCGCCGTCGTCGGAGCGGCCGAGCACCGCGCGCTTCGCAACCTCGCCCGGCGCGGGCAGCAGCCCCTGCACCGCTCGGACGAACTCGCCGGTCGGCACGGTCGGGCTGTCGGAGTCGATCAGGCACACGGCCGAAAACCCGCACCCGAACAGGTCAGCCGCTGTAGTCAGAAGGCGCTCACCGAAGCCGTCGCCGCGCTGCGGAAGCAGGGGGGTGCCCAACGGCAGGATGCCCTGAAACGCAGCTTCCTGCCCCACCGGCGTGTAGGAGACGACGCAGTGCGCAGGGCACTGCTCGGCGGCTGCGCCGAGGCTCGCCAGGGTATCACGAAGAAAATGCGTGTTGAGCGCGGCGGCCTGCTCGGGGCTCAAAGGCGGGCTCAGGCGGGTTTTCACGCGGCCCGGCACCGGCGCTTTCGCCATCACGGTCAGGGCGCAGCGGCCGCTGAAGCGCGGGTCGTGGGCCGCCGGGTTGAGCAAGAAAAACGGAGCGCTCACGAGGCTTTCTCGCACAGCGCGTACTGGTAGCGTTTGTCGCGCCAGATCTCGACCTTGCTCCAGGGCTTGCCGCCGATCAGCGTGTGGAACTGCCCCGCGGACAGAACCTTGCAGTGCGTCGGCACCGGCGTGCGGGGTATGCCGCCGAAGCGCTCCGCCGTGCGCATGAGCCACAGCGGCAGCGCGGTGCGGAAGGGCGAAAGCGGCTCGGCGACGAAGAAAAGGCCGCCCGGGCGGAGCGTGTCGAAGATGGCGCTCAGCACGCGGTCGCGCTCGGAAAGAATCAGGAAAAAACGCGATGCGATAGCCGCGTCGGCGACTGCCAGGCAGCTTTGCAGGTCGTGCGCGTCGGCGCGGAGAAACCGACAGTTGCCGAGCTTGGCGCGGAGCGCCTGCTGCCGGGCATGAGACAGGAGCCGCTCGGAGGTATCGATGCCCATGGCCTCCACCCCGGGGAAGCGCGCCGCCAGGCGGCGGGAGTAAAAGCCCGGGCCGCAGCCCACCTCCAGGAGCGAGATGTGCAAACGCGAGCGAAGCATAGGCTGGAGCGCGGCGGCGATGGTTTCCGTGTGATCGGCAAACAAACGCTCGCGGCACAGGCTATAGATCCACCAACATCGCTCAAATATCGGGTCCGCTGCCAACGGCTGATTCGCTGCACTCATGTTTCTCCGCTCTTATCCGCTTGCAACCACTTCGCACTCTGCCCACAGAACCCGAGGCAAGCATAGCTGGTCTGCGATGCCGGTAGCGAGTCGAAATCTGTGCGATGAAGGTGCGTCTTTATCCGGGCTCCTCGCCTAGTCAACTTCCTGACCGAGCGCGTAGCGCCGGCAATGCTCAAGATAGGCCGCCTCATGGAGTGCCGCCAGATCCAGAACACTGCTCCATAGCCAGCGTGGCGCATCGAGCCCACGGCTGTGACGGCTTTCAAGCTCTTTAGCCCAGGATCGCCGGTCTCCCACATCCATTTGCCGGCCGTGCGCGCGGCCGACGACGCCTGCCATCACATGCGCGATGCCGACTGCTTCCTTCTGTTTCAGGCCGGTCAGTTCAAACTTCAGGTCCTGCGGGCGAAGTTCCCGGATGAACACCTGCTTGCCGTCCAGCTCGGCAGCGACCGTTCGCTCACCCAGAAAGGGCGAAAGGTGGCGGGCTCCGGTGACGACGCGCTCCGCATCGTTCGTCGGCATGGCGGCATTGAATGAGCAGGGCGCCGCGGCATGGGGAGCTTCCTTGATGTCGAGTAAGCGGTACTCCTTTTGCTTGCCGCCTCCAAGCTGGACCAGGGCCGCGTAGCGAAGCAGACCGAGCGAGCTGCACCCTTTCATCCAGTACGCAGCGTCAAGCAGCTTGAGCTCATCCTTATCGTCATCCGCTTTGCCGCAGATGGTCTCGACAAATTTGTGGAGGGTGGGCTTCTCTAACAAATCCTCAAGTTGTTCACGTTCCTCCCGTGTGAGCGGCCAAAACTTGCGCCCCAGCGGAATGTCCGGTTCCACATCTTCAATGTGCTCCTCAGCCAGGTGTCGCCAGCGGCGGCTTTTCGCTTCACGCATCACCTTGCGGATCGGCTCAATCTCCTCCGGCAGCACGCGCTCTGCCTCCCCGGCAAGCGCGGTCTGGTAGCCGACGACCAGCTCCTCCAGCATCAAGGCAGTCGTGACACCGGGCAGATCGGAACTGCGCGAGACCATGGCGAGCGAAAGGCCGAGGCGGAGCAGATCGTGCGCCGGGTTGCCAATCACGGTTTGATCGAGATCACGAATCTGGATGTCGATCTTGCCTTCCAGGTCGGCCACAGGACCCAGATTGCCGGTGTGGCAATCCCCGCAAATCCAGACATCCGGCCCGGACGGGAGCGCTGCTTTCACCTTGTCGCTTCGGAGCCACTTGTAGAACTGGACGGTGTTGCCGCGTACGTAGGCATGGGCCGACTCGGCCATCTTCAATGTTCGGCGCTCCTCAAGAACAGCCGAGCGGTTTTCAGGATAGGTTTGCTTGGCAGACAAAAAACCCTTTCTGGACTTGCGGTACAGGTTCGGATGCAGCTCAGCTCCACTCCTTGCCTGTGTTGGCAAGTTACCGGCTCAAACTGCCGGTTCCTATGTTTGGGAGCTCAACCTCCTTTGTGCATGCCTATGCGGCGCTGCCCGCGTCATCCCATCTCACCGGCGCGGCGGGAGCTCTTGCGGGTCGCGGCAGTGCGGCATCAGGGCGCGGCATGCCAGCCGTAGCTTGCGACCAGCTCGCCCCGATCATTGACGAGTAGCAGCGCGGCGCGTCCGGCGTCGAGTGTGCCGTGGAAGGTTTTGCCGCTCGCGGTATCAGTCCAGGCGACCGTGGCTGTCTCGGTTTCCGACGCAAGCACGTACAACCGCGCGTGCGGCAGCGTTGTCGGGCAGATGAGGATGCCGGGGGTTGTCACGTCTGTCGTGTAAGTCGCGCGCACGCCTGCCGTCTTCAGCGCGTAGGTATACACGGCGGCAACCGAGTCGAGATTGCTGTTGAGCTCCAGCGGAAACGCGGACAGCAGAACCTTGCCTTGCCCGAGCGGCAGCACGGCCCAGGTGCGTCCATCGGCAAACACCGACCGGTCCAGCATCGTCGTCGCAGAGCCGCCATAGGTGAGCGGCAGCGTGCCTCCAGGGAAGCTGAGTGACTCGTAGGTCTGCTGCATGGGAGCGAGCGTTGCCCGCAGGCCGAGCTCGCTCGCGCGGTTCTTCGGATGCAAGTCCGGATGCAAGTCCGGATGCATGTCCGGGTGCATGTGCGGGTCGCCGTTGAACGGGCCCGAAACCAGCAGGACCGCGCCCGCGCGTACTCGCGCTTCGATGTCGGCCCAGGCTTTGTCGGACAGTCCGTAGGGCGAGGGCAGCACGATGAGCTTCGGGGTGCCGAGCGTGTCGGTCTGGTACTCGCCGACCGCGTAGGCCTCCACACGATTGCGCTCGTACAACACGCGCACGGCGGTTTGCTGCGCCTGGAGCGCCTGCGCGTTGTAGGCGGAAAGCTGCAGCGATTGCGGCAGCACCAGCGCGACCTCCGGCAGGGTGAGCCCCGTGGCATAGGGGGCGGCCGCTTTGGCGAACCCGCCCATGTCGCCCAGCATGCGCTCCAGGATTTTCGCCGAGCCGTCGGCACGCTCCATGCCGAAGTCGCCCTCGGCATCCCAGGCCCACTGCATGGCGCCCGAGCTCCCGGCGGCAAAGCCGAGCGCCCACTTGCGCTCGTCGATCGCGGCGCCGGTCAGCTCGTCGTAGCGCCAGGCGCCGTCGGGGTTCCAGGCAGGCTGGTAGCCGGTTTCGCCCGTAATGTTGGGCATTCCGGGGCGTTTGGCCGCGACGGAGTCCCACAGCAGCGCGTCGTCCTGCCAGTAGGTGTGGTTGGTGGTAAACGACACGCCGGCCGTGGCATAAAACTGGTTCAGGAGGCGGTTGGTGACCCCGCCTTCGTCCTGCCCGACGTTGACCAGCTGTGTACTGCCGGTGGCGCGGATGGTCGCAACCATGCCGCGAACCCACTCCGCAAAGCTGTCCTGCGCAAACAGGTTGTAGTCGTAGGCGCGCACCTCGTCGGCATTGCCGTAGCGGCCGAGCGACAGGTCGGCGGTGCTGGGCAGGGGGATCTCGGACCAGCTCCCGAGCGACTCAGGCGTCACGCGCCAGGCGTCCGCGAGCGCCGGGAGCTTGGTGTAGTGCTGCTGGAGCCACGTATGCCACGCGCTTAGCTCTGCCGGGTCGCCATTGGGTACATTGCCATGGAAGATGGAGCGCGGGTTGGAGAACGACGGCTCGTTGATGAGGTCATACGAGAGCCAGGGCACGTTGCGGAAGCGCTGGACGACCGAGTGGACGTAGCCCTGCTCGGCGCGCACGGCTTCAGGGTCGAGGTAAGGATTGACCGGGAGGGGGTCCGGCGCGCCGGGGTTGTCGGGGCTGCGGTGCGGCTCGCCCACCCGCGGCGAAAACGCGAAAAATGTGAAGTTGACGGCGATGTGGTGCCGCTGCGCGGCCGCCAGGTAGGCCTCCACATTGCGTAGAAAGCGCTCATTGGCCTCGCCGGTAGAGGGCTCGACGAATTTCGCATTGCCCATCCACACGCCGGTGCGGACAAAGGTGACGTTGTGCCGCTCCATGTCGGCGAAGTCGTGCTCCCAGACCGCGGCGTTGCGCGGACCGGAAAAGTCCCAGCCGTTGTCCTCGGTGGTGAAGTAGTTGGTGCCGACCAGCAGGAACGGCTTGCCGCCGAGCGAAAGAAAGTCGCCGTGGACGCCGAGCGCGGGGCCGCTTTCGAGTGCCTGGAGATCCTCGACCAAAAGGCCGGTCTGCGCAAACTCCTGCCCGAACTCATGTTCAGTGCCTGCGCCGTCAGCTTTCCAGACAGCGCGAACGGTGTAAACCCCTGCGGCGAGCGGCTTGCGGAACGGCACCGGGGCGTCGCTCGCTCCGGCGCCTGAAGCTCCGCCGATCGGGATGGTCGCTGTGTCGAGCACTGTGTCGCCCGCCACCAGTTGAACTTCGGCGACGCCCGTCCGGGGGTGAGCGCCGCCCTGGCGCAGGTGCAGCGTCAGCTCCGGCAGCTCGCCGGGCCGCAGCGTGGAGTACTGCGCTTCCAGCTCCAGCTTCGCCGGCCCCGCCTGCGCGTAGGCAGCGGCGGCGTGGATCAGGCTCGTGCCGTCCGGGGACTGCCAGTAGCCGGCCGCGGGCGTAAACGGCAGTGCCACCATGCGCGAGCTGCCTCGGTCGGCCGCCCTGTCGAGTACGATGACGGGCGCGAGGAGGTGGGTGCCGTCTTCCGCATCAAGGTAGCCAAGACCGCTGAGGCGGCCTTCTTCCACGAACACTCTTTCGGCGTGCACCGCTACCGCGGGCAGAAAGCCATAGCCGGTGCGCCAGGCAAAGTGAGACGGCTCGCCGGTGAGCGGGGCGGCGTAGCTGTGCTCGATGCCGAGGGCGCGGCTGTAGCTGTCCTGCGGGGCTTCTTCGCGGAGTGAACCCTCCTTCTCACCCAATACCGGCACCCGCAGCGGCCGGCCGCCAAGGAACAGCAGATTGCCTCCGCTATGGAGATATTGCTCGATGGCGGGCCACGCCGCGGCCGGCAGGGCCGATCCATAGGGCATCACCAGCAGCGAGGCACCGAGCAGCACGGTGCCGGCACGCAGCTCGGCTACATCGGCAAAAATAGTTCCCGGCCCCAGCGCGGCCGTGAGCGTTGCCTGCGGCACAGGCTCCGAGTCGATGGTGGGGAAACCCTGTTGGGCAAAGACCACGGTGTGCGCGGGCGGTGCGCCCTGGGCCCAGGCAGGGCCGGCTGCCGCCCCGGTGAGAAGGGATGCGCCTGTGAGCAGGGCTGTAGCCAGGCGCAGGCGAGCCGCGTTTTGCAATGGCCGTCGAGCGAGCGCCGGGCGGCCCTGGACCTGCGAGTGCCGGCGTTCCAGCGTCGCCGGCATGGAGACACTTGTCTGTTCCATTGCCGAACACGTGGCCGGGTACATCGCCGGATACAAACCTTCTGAGTGACGCATGGTATCGCTCCCTTCCCGCTATTTCTCAAAATTCCTGCTTGACAAGCCTCTCCCGAGACAAAGACAATCCGCCCGAATGAGACCGCGCCATCCCGCGATCCTTCACAATTGGGAACGGTACCATGACGACCGCGAGAGTAAAGCGGCGCCAAGACAAAACGCAACGTGTTCGTCACTTTTAACGAGGCCTTATGCACCGGAAACAAACCTTTTTTCGCTCCCTGCTCCTGTCCGGCGGCCTTGCGGCCGCAAGCGCGATCGGTGCCCATGCTCAGTCGCCTACCGGAGCCATTGCCGGCACTGTACAGGACGCCAGCGGCGCCACCGTTCCCAACGCGACCGTCACCATTACGAACACCGGCACCAATGAGTCGAAGACCGTGAAGACGGACGACTCCGGCCGCTACTCGCAAGGGCTGCTGAACCCCGGCAGCTACCAGGTCAAGATCGTCGCACCCGGCTTCGCGCCGCAGGAGCAAAACGGGGTCACCGTCGACGTGCAGCAAACGCACCCGGTGGACTTCGCGCTCGCCGTCGGCAGCGATACCGCGCAGGTCACGGTGCAGTCCACTACGCCCGAGCTGCAAACCCAGAGCGCCACGACCGAGCAGGTCATCACTGGCAAACGGATTCTGGACCTGCCGCTGAATGGGCGCAATCCGTACGACCTCGCCGTGCTGGTGCCCGGCGTCAACAATGTCGGCACAGGTGCGGGCAGCTCGTCCACGCCGCACATTGCCGGTTCGCGCAACGCGAACTCTGAGGTGCAGCTCGACGGCGTGTCGACGCTCCTGCCCGAAAACAACGTGGGCAACGGCTTTGAGTCGTACCAGCCGGTCGTCGATGACGTGCAGGAGTTCAACGTACAAACTACCGTGCTGCCGGCCGACTATGGACGGTTCTCGGGCGGCGTCATCAACGTGGCCACCCGCACCGGCACCAACGCTTTTCACGGCGATCTATTCGAGTTCAACAAGAACTCGGTCTTCCAGGCTCGAGACTACTTCGCCTCGCCCAACTCGGCTGTTTCGCCCTCGCAGCGAAATCAGGCAGGGGCCAGCGTCGGCGGTCCGATCATCAAGGACCGCACCTTCTTTTTCGGCGGTTTCCAGATTTCCAAGGAAACCGACTCGCAGACAGAAACCGACTCCGTTGCGACACCCCTGATGCGGCAAGGCAACTTCAGCGAATTGCTGTCCCTGGTCGACAGCAGCGGCAAGCCGGCACCGGTTCAGATCTACGATCCGCGCTCGTCTCACTTCGGCACGTATATAAGCGGCGGCAAGCCGGTCACCGGCTACATTCGTAATCCGTATGCCGGCAACATCATCCCGCAGACGCAGCTCAGCCCCGCCGGCCAGGCGGCGCTTGCGTATCAGCCCCTGCCGAACGTGCCCGGCGCGGGCATTTTCAACAACTACAACATCACCGGCGCGCAAACCAACAACAACTGGCAGATCGACTCCCGCGTGGATCATCGCTGGAAGCAGAACTGGCAGACGTTCGTCCGCTTCTCGCATTTGCAGAGCACCTATACCCCGTTTGCCGACTACCCGATCAATGCGGCCGGCCAGCCGACCGGCGGCATCGCGTCGCTGGGCTACAACGGGCCGTCCGTCGGCAGCGAATATAACTTTGCCTACGACAACGTCTTCACGCTGAGCCCGACCCTGGTGTTTGACATCCGGTACGGCTTTAACCGTTCGACCACGGTACGCGTACCGTTCGGTGGTCCGTTTAACGTAACGACGATCGGCCTACCGGCCGCTTTGAAATCGAACAACTACCAGGCCTTCCCCAATTTCAGCCTCTCCAGCGGCTTCTCGAGCTTCGGTTCCCAGGGGTATGTACCACTGCTGCAGAACCCCTCGTCGCACATTCTGGTCGCCAACTTCTCCAAGACAAAGGGCGCGCACCAGATGCAGTTCGGCGGCGAGTACCGCAAGCTGTTCCTCAACTTCCACCAGTACGGCTACCCGCAGGGGCAGTTCAACTTTTCGCAAAACTTTACGCAGCTGGCGGTCAACGACACGGGCGGCCAAGCGGTTGCAGGCGGCCCGTCCGCCAGCGGCAACCCGTTTGCGTCCCTGCTGCTGGGTACCGGTGACAGCGGCCAGTACACCATCGATCCCAGCTTTTCGACCGCGGGCGCGTACTACGCCCTGTACGCGGAAGACACCTGGCGCGTGACGAATCACTTCACCATCAGCTACGGGCTGCGCTGGGATGCGGACCAGCCGCGCACAGAGCGGCACAACCAGCTTTCGTACTTCAACCCGAACGATGTATCGCCGATCAACAACCTCCTTCCGGCAAACGCCGCGTACCCGGCACTCGGCAACCTGCGCGGGGCCGAGCAATTTGTCGGCAGCTCCACAGGGCAGTTCGGGCGGCAGCAGGTCGGGATGCACAAGCTGGACTTCGGCCCGCGTATCGGCATGATCTACAGCCCGGACCAGAACTGGTCGATTCGCGCGGGCTATGCGATTGTGTATGCCTCCTCCGTCGTCCAGCCCGCGGGCACCTCGGGCGGCGCAGGTACCGACGGCTACAGTACCAACACGGGCCCGCTGTTCTCGCTCGACAGCGAGCGCACGGTCAATGCCACGCTCGATAACCCCTATCCGACCGGTTTTCAGCTGCCGGCCGGCGCAGCCGGCGGTCTGGGCAACAACCTGGGTGCGGGAGTGACTCAGGATTATCTGATCAATGGCAATACCCGGACGCCCTACTCCGAGCAGGCCAACTTCACCGTGCAGCGCGCGCTGCCCGGGCAAACGATTGTGGAAGTGGGTTGGCTAATGAACCTGGGCAAGTTCCTGGTGCAGGGCGACCCCGGCGTGCCTCATGACCAGGTCGATCCCAGCTACCTGTCGCTCGGCCAGGGCCTGCTCGATCTGGTGCCGAACCCGTTCTACGGCATCATCACGACACCAGGCTCGTCGCTGGCGCAGCCCATGGTGCAGCGGAACCAGCTGCTGCGGCCGTTCCCGCAGTACACCCAGGTGAACGAGTACCGCAAGGACACCGCGTTCTCCAACTACAACGCGCTGACCGTGCGGGTGGATAAGCGCTTCAACTCCGGGTTGACGCTGCTGCTCTCCTACACGGCCGGCAAGCTGTTCGACAATTCGGCGTCCGCGGTTACGTTCCTGGGGCCCACCAGCCAGACCTACGCCAACCAGTACAACCCGAAAGCGGAGTACGCGCTTTCGCCGCAGGACCTGTCGCGTGACCTGGTCACGAGCTACACCTATGAGCTGCCGTTTGGGCCGGGGCGCCGCTTCCTCGGCAGCTCCCACGGCATCGCCGGCAGGCTGCTCGGCGGCTTCCAAAGCTCGGGAATTGTGACCTGGCTTGGTGGTACGCCCATCACATTTGGCAGCGTGGGCGACAACACAGGCCTGTACACCCTGGGGCAACGTCCTACGCAGAGCGCCAAAAACGCGAAGCTGGCCAATCCTACCCGCAACCAGTGGTTTAACACGTCCCTGTTCTCCGCTCCGGCGCCGTTCACGTTCGGCAACGCTCGGCGCACACTCGATAACGTTCGCACGCCGCAGCTGGTGAACACGGACCTGTCGGCGATCAAGAACAACTACTTTGGCGCGGACAATCACTACAACCTGCAGCTGCGGCTAGAGGGGTTCAACGCCTTCAACCATGTGCAGCTGAACGGCCCGGATACGGGCGTGAATGACGGCTCGAACTTCGGCAAGATCACCAGTGCGGCAAGCAGCTCGCGCCAGGTGCAGCTTGCCGCCAAGTTCTTCTTCTAGAATCATTGCCTCACAACGGGCGCCTGCGTCCGCGGGCGCCCGTTTCTTATTTGCGGCTTCGCTATGCCGCGGCTTTGCGCGCCACCAGGCACGCCAGGTAGCCCGCGCCGAAGCCGTTGTCGATATTGACCACCGAAGTATTGGGGGAGCAGCTGTTGAGCATGCCCAGCAATGCGGCGATGCCGTGGAGGCTTGCGCCATAGCCGACGCTTGTGGGCACGGCGATGACCGGCACCGCGACCAGGCCGCCCAGCACGCTCGGCAGCGCGCCCTCCATGCCGGCGCAGGCGACGACCACATCCGCCTCTCGAAGCAGCGGGAGCTGCGCCAGCAGGCGATGGAGCCCGGCCACGCCGACGTCGGTAAACCGTGTGACCCGCGCGCCGTAGAGCTCCGCGGTGAGCGCGGCTTCCTCGGCGACGGGCAGGTCGCTGGTGCCCGCGCAGACCACGGCGATCGTGCCTTTCTCCTGATCGGCTTCCAGGCTCGACGGCTCGGCGGAGTGCCCGGGCAGCGTGACGCACCGGGCCAGTGGGTGGTAGGTGGCTTGCGGGATCAACGCGAGCACCGCCTGGGCGTGCTCCGGGCGAGCGCGGGTGGCGAGCGCGGGCACGCCGGTGCGGGCGAGCCGCTCGAAGATGGCTGCTACCTGTTCGGGCGTTTTGCCTTCGGCGTAGATCGCCTCCGGCATGCCGGAGCGCAGGGAGCGATGGTGGTCGACCTTGGCGAAGCCGATGTCTTCAAAAGGAAGAGTGGTGAGCCGGTCGGCCAGCTCTGTTTCCGTGGCTTCGCCTGTTTTGTACGCGCGCAAAAGGGTCAGCAGTGCTTCACGACGCACGCGGTGCACCGGGCAGGGAGGGGTTCATGGCTGGATGGTAGCACCGCGCAAACGCGCGTGTTCGGGGCTGTGTACCGCAGCGCCGATCAAAGAAGTGTGCGTCTTTCGTGGAACCAGCCGGGTCATCCTGAGCGCAGCGAAGGATCTGCTTCTATCCAGGCGAGCGCGGAAAGCAGATCCTTCGTCGCTTCGGACACCCCAGCGAGCAAGCTCGCCGGGGACCCCGTCTCGCTCCTCAGGATGACCCCTGTTTGGAGCGTGAACTCAGTAGGAATGAACTTGGCGCGTAATCTCGCACGCGTCAAAGCGCAGACTCACGTATCAGTCAGGAAAGCATGCGGCTCCGGTTCATGCCTGCGGCTGCATCCAGCATGGCCACGCTCGGCTGCGTCATCACCTGGTGGAACGCCGCCTGAAACGCAGCCATGTCGCCGGCGGTGCCGACCGTGACGCGCACCGCATTGGGCATGATGGGCCACACGCGCCCGATGTGCACGTTGCGCTCGGCCATCGCAGCCCGCACCTGCCCGCCGGGGCGGCCTGTATCGATCATGAAGCAGTTGCTCTCCGACGGGATGAACTTGTAGTTGTTCGCCGCGAGCCAGTCAAAGGTCTGCCGGCGCAGGTCGCCGTTGATGCGCTTGCGCTCGGCGATCACAGACGCATCGTTGAGACTGGCGATCGCGGCGGAAACCGCGTAGATGGGCATCGGGTTCATGCCGTAGTAGCTGATTTTAGCCAGCAGATCGGGCCGCCCGACGGCGAAGCCGCAGCGTACGCCGGCCATGCCGTACAGCTTCGAGAACGTCCGCAGCACAATGACGTCCTTGTCGGCCTTGACCAGGTCGAGCGAGGGCGTTGCGTCAGAAAAGTGAATGTAGGCTTCGTCAATCAGCAGGATCGAGCCGGCGGGCTTGTGGGCCAGGGCGTACTCGATGTCTTCGCGCGGCGTTGTGGTGCCGGTTGGGTTGTTGGGGTTGCAGATGTAAAACACGCCGCCCTGCGGGGCTGCCGCGAGCATCGCTTTCACGTCGTGCGCGTGCGTGGCGGTGAGCGGCACTTTAATGACCGGGGCGCCTTTCAGCGCGGCGGCGCGCATTCCAGCTTCGTAGCCGGGGTCGGCGGTGACGTAGGGCCGGTCGGGCGAGGTAAAGGCAAGCACGGTGTAGTGCAGCGGCTCGCTGGAGCCGCCGTACACGGCCACATACTCGGGCTTGAGGCCTTCCCGCGCGGCAAAGGTGTTGGCCAGCGTATCGGTCAGGTCGCTGTCGTAGCGGCCGCCCTCGGGGATCATGCTTGCGATGCTGCTGCACGCTGCCGCGCACGGCCCGAGCGGGTTTTCATTTGCGTCGATCAGGACCGCGCCTGCCTGCCGCGGCTTGCGTTGGCGCTGCGCCTGGGCCAGGTGCGCTTCGGTCAGCAGGGGCAGCGTGGCTGCTGCGGCGGAGCTCCATGCGGCGGAACGGAGGAAGGTGCGGCGTGTCAGCGGCATTGGATCTCCTGGGTGATGGTGACCAGCGTAGAGCGGGACTGGGGGCGCTACAAGGGAGAAAATGAGCGATAAGCAGCGGTTGTCTGCGGTATCAGCGCCCTTTATGCGCCGGCTCCTCTTCGCGGTTGTTCCAGAGCAGGTCTATGGGCCGGACGCCTGACCTGCCGATGCAGAATGCAATGAGTGAGCGCTTGCTAAGGTCCGCTTGTTAAGATCAGGGGCAGTGTCGTCCTTCGCTGCAACTCTACCGCTGCTGGCCGTGCGCGACCTCACCATCCGCTTTCGCCGGGCCGCGCTGCCGGCGGTCGATTCGCTCTCGTTTTTGATCGCGCCCGGCGAGTCGCTGGGGCTGGTTGGCGAGTCCGGTTCGGGCAAGTCGGTGACGGCTCTGGCGATTCTCGGCCTGCTGGCACAAGGCTCGGCGGAGATCCGCGGTGCCATCAACTTCACTTCAAGCAATGCAGGGGAAGTCGACCTGCTGCAGCTCCCGGCGGAGCCGATACGCCGGCTGCGCGGCCGCGAGATCGCGATGATCTTTCAGGAGCCGATGACGGCTCTGAACCCGGTGATGCCGGTAGGCGCGCAGATTGCGGAGGCGCTGGCGGCGCACGGGCCGGAGATGCCGCGCAGGGCTGTGCGCGAGGCCGTGCACAAGGCGCTGGACGACGTGTCGCTGCCGCCGCGCCGCGCCGGCGAGTACCCGCACCAGTTTTCCGGCGGGCAGCGCCAGCGCATCCTGATCGCGATGGCAATTATCAACCGGCCGAAGCTGCTGATTGCCGACGAGCCGACGACCGCGCTCGATGTGACGGTGCAGGCGCAGATCCTTGAGCTGCTGCGCAAACTGCGCGCGGAGTACGGACTGTCGATGCTGTTTATCTCGCACGATCTTGCCGTGGTGTCCGAGGTGGTGGAGCGCGTGGCGGTGATGCGCGGCGGGGTTTTGCTTGAGTCGGCACCGGTGCGCGCGCTGTTCCATGACCCGGTACACCCGTATACGCAGGCGCTGCTGAAAGCTGTACCCACGATGCAAACGCCGCTGGACGCGCCGCTCGCGACGTTAAACGCGGCCGCGGGCCGGCGTGAGGGTACGCTGCGGGAGCACGCGCCGGGGCACTGGGTTCGCAGCGCCTGATCGCCGGCTGCGGTGAAGTGAAACGTAGGATAGAACCTGATGCGCGCGCTGCTGCTTTCCGACATCCACGCGAACCTCCAGGCGCTCCATGCGGTGCTCGAGCTGGCACCCCAGCACGACGCAGTGTGGAACCTCGGCGACACGGTTGGGTATGGCGCCAATCCAAACGAGGTGATCGAGCGCGTTCGCCGGCTGGGCGACACCTTTGTGCGCGGCAACCACGACCGCGCCTGCTGCGGGCTTACATCGCTGGAGGACTTCAACCCGGTTGCCGCGCGCGCTGCCCGCTGGACGCAATGTGTGCTCTCGGCCGAGCACATCGCCTGGCTCCACCAACTGCCCGGCGGGCCTGTTGCGCCCCCGGGCCTGGAGCAGGCTGTGCGCTGTACCCATGGCTCGCTGCTCGACGAAGACGAGTACCTGCTGAGCGCGCGCGAGGCGTCCGCATCGCTGGCCGGCACTGGGCCGGCCGTCAACTTTTTCGGCCACACGCACCTGCAGGGCGGCTTCGCCACCGACGGCGAACAGTGGTACCGGCTTACGCCGGACTATCGGACGCGCGACGCGGCAGAAAGCTGGGAGCTGCCGCTGTCGAGCGGCGCGCGCTACGTGCTCAATCCCGGTTCGGTGGGGCAGCCGCGCGATGGAGACTGGCGCGCAGCGTGTGCGCTCTACGATACGGACCGCCGCACGGTGCTGTTTTGCCGCGTGCCCTACGACCTGCGTACCGCGCAGGAAAGCATCGTGCGCGCGGGCCTGCCCGACCGGCTGGCTTCGCGCCTGCGCGACGGGCGTTAGGTGCCGCTCTTGGATGACGAGAAAAGCGTTTCTAGGTACTAGTCGGATTTGCGATTGCCTCTGTCGTGACAG
>CAXTMW010000016.1:22037-29028 GCA_964245455.1 uncultured Acidobacteriaceae bacterium | reverse complement strand
ATCCACGATGTCGCCCGCGCCATGCCGCAACTCCAGGCCCGCAACGTCCGCCCCGTCTTCGTCCACATGGCCTCGCCCGAGCGCGCCGCTCCCTTCTTCCGCCGCTTCGGCATCCCCACGGTCGACCGCGTTTCCGACCCCGAGATGAAGCTCTATCAAACCCCCGAGTTCCATCTGCTCAAGACCACCGTCCAGCCTCATTTCTTCGGCGCCACCGCCTACGTCGAGCTGGTGAAACGCGCCCTCTGGCGCTACGGCGCCGGCTCCCCCGGCAAGGAAGACCCAACCCAGCTTCCCGGCGTCTTCTTCCTCCGCGACCGCGCCATCTATCGCGCATTTCGCCATAAAAATCTAACCGACCGCCCGGACTACGGCATGTTCGGCGCCTGAAAGGCGCCAAACATGCCGTAGTCCGGATAAACCGCCTGCGCGGCTTGCGGCCACTTCGTGGCGGGTCTTTGTTGGTGCTTGCACTGCGAGCCTTTGCGGCCCTCCCGCTGGTTGGGATCGTCTCCTCAAGTCTCCGTGACCGCTCATCGCGGGGTCATGCTGAGCAAAGCGAAGGATCTGCTCTTCCGCAATACCCGCTCCCGACCAACGGGAGGGCCACGCCGTCCTTCCCGAAGCACCAAGTAAACCCGCCACGAAGTGGCCGCCAGCCGCGCAGGCGGTTTTCGTCCTGCTTTTCCGAAGTTTTCCAAAGAAAGGCGAGAGTACCCCGGAGCCTTTCCCGGGGTACTCTAGCCTTTCATGGCCACTCTTCCGGATATCCAGTTCGAGCGCGGGCTGCCCGCCTCGCTTGACGCTGAGCGTTCCATTCTCGGCGCGATCCTGCTCGACAACCACCTCTACAACGAGGCCGCCGAGCGCATCACCCAGGCAGATTTCGCGCTGGACGCGCACCGCCGCATTTACATGCGCATGGCCGAGCTGATCGACGCCGGCCGCGCGGTCGACATCATCACGCTCCGCGACATCCTCTCGCAGTACAAGGAGACCGAGGCGATCGGCGGCGTCGCCTACCTGGCGTCGCTGACCGAGAACCTGCCCCGCCGGCTTTCCATCGACGAGTACGTCCGCATCGTCAAGAACAAGTCGCTGCTGCGCCAGCTCATCGTTGTCTGCTCCGAGGCCATTTCAGAGGCCGCCGACCAGTCCGAGGACGCGCTTGACGTCCTCAACACGGCCGAGTCCAAGCTGCTTGAGGTGACTGAGCACGGGGTCCAGCGCGGCTTCGCGTCGATCCCCGAGATCGTCCGCGGGTCCTTCGGTTCGATCGACCAGCTCTTTGCGGAAGGCCACCGCGAGGTCACCGGCCTGGAAACGCACTTCACCGAGTTCGACCGCATGACGAGCGGCCTGCAGAAGTCCGAGCTGATCATCATCGCGGCGCGCCCGTCCATGGGCAAAACCGCCTGGGCCATCAACATCGCGCAGAACGCGGCAGTGCGCGGCGGCTCGGTTGTGGCCGTGTTTTCGCTCGAAATGTCGAAGGAGTCGCTCCTCCGGCGCATGCTCGCGTCCGAGGCGCTGGTCGACCAGCAGAAAATCCAGAAGGGCTACACCTCCCGCGAAGACCAAGCGCGCCTGACGGAGGCGCTCGAACGCCTGACCGAGTCGCACATCTTCATTGACGACACCCCGGCGATCTCGCTCACGGAGATGCGCGCGAAAGCCCGCCGTCTCCGCCAGATGCACGGCCGCCTCGACCTGATCGTCATCGACTACCTGCAGCTGATGTCCGGGAGCTCCAGCGCGGGAGGCCCAGGCCAGAAGCGCTACGAAAACCGCACCCAGGAGGTCTCGGCAGTAAGCCGCGGCCTGAAAGCCCTGGCAAAAGAGCTCGACCTGCCGGTCATCGCCCTAAGCCAGCTCTCCCGGGCCAGCGAGCAGCGCGGCGGTGACAAAAAACCCATGCTCTCCGACCTCCGCGAATCCGGCTCGATCGAACAGGCCGCCGACGTAGTCGCCTTCATCCACCGCGAAAGCTACTACAACAAAGACGAAAACGGCCAACCCGACCCAGAAACGGAAGGCAAGGCCGAGATCATCATCGCAAAACAAAGAAACGGCCCAACCGGCTCGGTGCACTTGGCTTACCTAAGTAAGTGCACTCGATTTGAGAATCTTGCGTTCAGTGGCGCATAAAACGCGTAGTTGTAGATGAAGAGTGGTACTGGTTATGACACCCGATCTTCCGGAGGAACAATTTTGGAGCATAGGAATTGGCAGAATTCAATGGTGAGGGCTCTATCCAACCTCGCTATAAATCGTCCCGTAGTGTTCCTAATAGCCCTTCTCATAGTGTCCCTGTGTGCGTACGAGATATACAAGGCAGAGCGGACGCCGACATACCTTATCGAATCACGACGGACTCACAACAGCGCTAAAAGTATGGGAGATCAAAGTCCTGCCATCGCAGGAAGTGGTAATCAGGTTGAGTACTCAACTTCGGACAAGAGGGGGAAGCCTAGATGAGCTTGATTACCGTATTTTTTATTTCAGCCCGCTTACTCTTGCTTAACGCTCAATCGTCCGCTGCAAGGCAGGATGCAGCGAAGAGTGCTGGACCCCAATCTCCGGCGATTGCTGGCAACAACAACACTGTCATTTATGAAAATAACACCCAAGTGATTCGAGCTCATCCTTCAGCATCCAACCACACAAAAGTTGCTTTGCGAAGCCAAGCTAAGACGTACCTAGGTGCCGAGACCGCCTGGGACGGTTTGTTATCGCCCTCTCATGATCAGACGCCGGCGTCAAAGTGCTCAGTATCTCCTGAAGACTTCGGGGTGCTTTTAGGTGATGGGCCTACAGAATTTACGTGTAGCAGCCTGAAAACCTGTATTCTTCTTAGCGGCGAATCTAAAAATCCAGGTGTACTGGGACCTAATGATCCATCGGTTCTACTGTCTCTAATGAAATCAGGTCCCATTTATGTACTAAATGGTAAGCTCCTGGGTCCAGAAGGTAGCTTGATAGCTCTCTTTAGAGGAAATAAAATTTATACGAACAGGCTTGAAGTAAGCCTTGTAGAGCGTCCAGATCCTTCAAGTATCAGTATTCTTAACTTGCGTGGAGAGATAATCTTCAACCTGCGCTTCTTGAACGCCAGAACCATGTCCTTAAGTGGTACCTTCTACTCTGCTGCGGGTGACCCAGTCATACTCAATAGCGATGGCATGTTCCTTCCACGAAGCCGCGACCAAATACAAAATGCGTGCTTTCATAACGATGCAGTCGGCCTAGTCTTCTAGGACTGGTGCTAATGGCCTACATCTAGATCATTAGATGTGACTTCCTTAAAGGCCCACCCTGTAGTGAGCCGACCGCCCTCACAGCGCAAGGCGTTAATTAATTCACGCACATGGAGCAAGTGATGAGCAGAAGTTGTTTGTACATGTGGATATTTGCACCTCTCCTGACCGCCCCACTCGCAACCCGAGCGCAGATACCCCTCCGACGCCATACTGGCTGTCATGCAGCGCTCCGCTACCGACTGGGACCGCGGCGACCTAGACGTCTTTGTCACCTCCTACAAGAACTCGCCCGACATTCTATTCATCGGCCGCACCATCAGCCACGGCTACGCGCAGATGCTCGCCACCTACAAGCACAACTACGGCACACGCGAGAAGATGGGCACCCTAACCTTCTCCGACGAGCAGGTGCAGCCGCTCGATGACCGGTACGCCTCCATGACCGGTCGCTTTCACCTGGAGCGCACACCCAAGGGCGGCGGCAATCGGGACGGCTACTTCCTCCTGGTCCTTGAAAACACAAAGCTGGGCTGGAAGATCATCGAGGACGACACAACCGCCTTGCCCAAGTAGCGCGCCCTGGGCAAGCAACGCAGCCGTAGCTTAGCTGCAAGACCAGCCGCAAGACCAGCCAAAGCACTCTAAGCCTAGAACCATGCGTACCTCCCTCATCCGCCGCTCCCGCCATTGGATCGAAAACCGGGGCTGGCGCGGCTTCGCTGCCGAGATCGTCCGCCGCTCCCGGCTCATCCTCTCGGGCAAGCAGCCCCTGCTCGCCGCGACGCCCGCGCCAAAAACCCCGAACCACCCCTTCGACGCGCAGCACGGCGTGGACGCCGGCGGCCTCATCTTCGGGGAGCAGCTGGACGTTTCTCTGAACGCGTCAAACAGCGCGCACACGCCCGAAGCCTACTGGGCCACCGCCTACTACGGCATCGCGCCTTCAGTCTTCACCGCGGCGCTCGAACGCCTGGCTCTCGACTGGCCCCGGTACACCTTCCTCGACATCGGCTGCGGCAAAGGCCGCGCCCTCATGCTCGCGGCCCGCTTCCCGTTCCGCGCCGTCGTCGGCGTCGAGCTGTCCCCCGAGCTGGCCCGCATCGCCGCCCGCAACCTCGAGCACTTCCAGGCAGAACGGCCGCAAACCCTGGCCACCGTCCTCTGCACCGACGCGACCGAGATGACCTTTCCCACGGGCCCGCTCGTCCTCTCGCTCTACCACCCGTTCGCCGCCCCAGTGATGCGCCGCTTTCTCGCTCGCCTCCAGGCTTCGCTCGCCGCATCGCCGCGCGAGGCATGGATCCTCTACACCAACCCCGAGCTCCACCCGCTGTTGAGCGCGCAGCCCTGGCTCGAAACCACGTGGATCGAGATTTTCACTCTCAGCGAAGAAGACCGTGCCGCCGACCGCTTCGGCTCCGAATGGGAAAAAGTCATCGTCTACCGGAATGTCCAAGCGCATGCCCGCTAGGGTGTACTCACATATACCCCTACAGGGCTTGTTTGACTTACTCCGCTTGGGTCGTAGCGAGTTGATAGCACTTAAGTGAGCATAGTGGGAGTCCCATTCGGGATACGCTCCCGAGTCGTTGGAACATGTAGGGCGGACGGCTGCAGACATCCGTACGTTGCTCAACAGTGTGCTGTCGATGCTGCGATCGAGGGCTCCCCGGCGCGATCTGTCGGAGCGATACGGCAAATACAAGAGTGTGCACAGTCTTATGGGCACTCACAACGAGGCACAACCACTTCTTCAGCGATGCTCACTCCCACGTCTGGCGATGCAAGAGGCTGGTAGTACCGCGCTTCAGGCTCCGCGCAGCCCCGGCACAATCTTTGCCCATCCCGTTCTACCCAGCGCTCGTAGGAGATGCCCTCACCACAGCCCGCGCAGGCGACGCGCTCGCCCTTGTAGCCGGGAAACTCCTTGGCGGGAAGTTCCACGCGGACCCACTGTTCGGTGAACAGGTCGCTGTCCGGCATGACGCGATACGCGTGCATCTGCTGCTGGTTTTTGTTTTCAATTTCAGGGTAAAGCTCCCGCGCCCGCGCTTTCGAGCTTTCAGTCGCCGCGATACGGATGGCGCGACCATCGGCGAGATCGACAAAGGTGGCCGCCATCTTGCCCCAGTCGCGAAACTTGAGCGCACGCTTACCGAGGCGGCACCCTGTCACCACGCCGATTGCGTCGGTTGCGCATCGATCGATTTCGACAAAGGTCACCAGGCGTTTGCGGTCCTTTCCCCTAGGTTCCTCAACATCGAGCCGCGCGCAGCCGAGCATAGCCATTCGCACCCCGAGGATCTGGCCCGCGCACAAGTGACCATGTGCCTTGGCAGCGTCTTCCAGCAACAACTCCATCGTGTCCATAGCCTTATGCTACCGGCTCAGGCTCATGGCCCGGGCGCCCGATCTACACAGTTTGGCGCTGTATCACTGAGACTTGTCTCCTCCACTCGGCGCAGCCGCTTCTTCTACGTCACCTTCTTCCACCAGAACGGCCGACGAACCTACGAGATCAAAGGATGCCGGGTCAGCGCCGGCAGCCTGGAAGGTAATGCGGAGCGGCTCGCGCTGCCACGCGGCCGGCGCGCAGACCGCACCAGTGCGCGGCGCTCGAGCATCCCAGGCCCCCAGCTTCTGCACAACCAGCGGCTTGCGTGCGGCAACCTGTGCAACCACTGCGTACAACTGCTTGCCTGTTGAGGTCAGTCCGCAGTAAGCGGCATAGTCACGGAACCAGCTCACGTCAGAAACGGCCGGGTCGTAGTCCGGCAATTTCAGAGGCACTGTGTGCCCCGCTGTTCGATCGATCAGCAGCCACGGGCCTTTCTGCCATACCCAGTGCTCCACCCTATCGGTCGGCAGCGCGTCGTTGATGCGTATCGCCCGGCGCACCGCAAAGGAGCGGTCCGTGACATCGTGGGGCTCACCGGTGGTCCACTCTTTAACCCGGCTATCAACCACCAGCGGACGCACCCGCAGCTCTGTTTCCGAAGAGAGCGCGCCCGCCGGATCGCCCTCCTTGCTGTACGGCACTTTCTTTGCCGCGCCGAGCACGACGGAATGCACCTTGGGCGGTTTGGCCGGTTTCGGCTTTTTCGGGTCGGCGTCCTTGCTCTTCTCGCCCCATGCGCTGGGAGGCACGAGAGCAAGGAACGCCAGCAGAACGATTACTAGCCATCTGAGTTTGCGTGCGATCAGGTCCATACCGCTACAGATATCGGCAGGCCAGCCCGTTCGTTCAGCACGAACCCGGCGGAAACACGCTGGACGTCCATTTTGTCCCAGAATGGGAAAGGTCTCGCACAGGGTGAATGGGTGAACGGCAAAATGGTGACGATGCGCCGCAGGTTGAGCTGTGACCTGCCGCTTGCTTCTACCAGCGAGACACTGCTGCTACACAAACACCAAGCACTGCGGCTTGCCCTGCGCAACACTTGTGCCGGTTTCGGCCAGCCTTCCAGACTCAGGGTCGCGCGCAAAAATCGCGATGTTATCCGAGTCCTGGTTCGCCACCAGCAGCCATCGCTCCGTAGGGTCGAGCGTAATCAGCCGGGGCGTCTTGCCTCCGCACTCGGTCCTGGTCATGCCTCGCAACTCGCCTGTTTTTTCATCGACCTCGAAGCTGTAAAGCCCGTCGTAGTAGCGATCCGCCGCGTACAGAAATCGACCGCCGCGATCGAGCACAACCTCGGAGGCCTGGGAGCGCCCTGTGAAGCCGGCCGGCA
>CAXTMW010000016.1:20686-22027 GCA_964245455.1 uncultured Acidobacteriaceae bacterium | reverse complement strand
GTAAGCCCAGCGCCCATTCGGATGAAAGCGGAGGGAGCGCGGCCCGGAACCGGCCGGCGCGTGCCACGCCGGCGGATCATTCGGAGTCAGCTTCGCCGTCTGCGTATCCATCCGGTACACGTGAATGACATCGAGTCCCAGGTCATTGAAGAGCGCGAAACCATTGCCCGGCGACGCCATAGCCCGGTGCACATGAGGTGCTTCCTGCCGCTCATGGTTCGGGCCTGAACCCGAGTATTTGAAGTGAGACGCGATCGGCCCAATGCGGCCGTCGGGCGACACGGGAAACGAGGAAGCACTGCCGCCTCCGTAATTGGCGCACAGCAGCACACGCCCGGTATGGTCCAGGCCCACATAGCAGGTCGACTCGCCGCCCGCGATTTCGTTGTTGACCGGCGCGAGCTTGCCGGCAGGCCCGGGCAGCACGCGAAAACTGGAGACCCCACCCGACTTCGCACCGTCGAAAGCGTCTGTTTCGTTCGCGACAAAAAGAAAACGCTTGTCGCTTGAAAGCGTAAGAAAGGTGGGCATGGGCGTCGCGGCCGCCAGATCCAGCAGGTGCGCGGTTCCGTCCTCCGAGTTCCACCGGTAGGCGTAAATCCCCTTGCTGCCTTCCACGGTTTGCGTGCCGACAAACAGAGTGTGTCCCGCTGGGTCCGACACGGGTTCAGCGCGGCCCACCAGCCGGCCGAAGCGGCCGCCGACGAGTGGAGCTATCGCGGCCGCCCCCTGCAAAAATCGTCTGCGATTGAACCCCTTCACGAGAGACTCCTGAAGGCACGACCTGAGGCGGAAAGCGAGTTGGGAGCCAAGCCCGCACATGCGGATATATGTAGAAACATCACGACATGATTTAACGCGCTCAACCAAGCCTATGTCTAGATGGTGGACGATACTGTCCAGACGCCTTGTCCCATACTGAACCCTGAAGCTGCGCTACTACCAAACCGGGACAGCAGCTGACCGAAGACCGCAACAGTCGCAGTCAGCTACCCCTGGTTGGCGTCGGCCCGCAGCGTCCATGCGCAATTCTGCTACCGCAGCTGTACCGGCGCACCATCCACCTTCAGGCGAAAAAGCTGGTAGGGCTTCACACGCAAATCCTGCCCGTTGTGCATCATCGGCTGCCGGTGCAGCTGGTTCGATGTCACATACAGGTAGCCGTCGCCCGCGAGCGACATCGTGTCGGGCCACAGCAGCCGCGGATCGTGCACCAGCGTTTCGGTATAGCCGTTCACAGGGTTCCAGCGATGGATGCTGTCGGTCACCGGATCGGTCATGTACACGTTGCCGGCCGCGTCCGACTCCAGACCGTCGGACGGCATTTTGCCGGTAACAACC
>CAXTMW010000016.1:8603-20676 GCA_964245455.1 uncultured Acidobacteriaceae bacterium | reverse complement strand
GCACCGTCGACGCGACCTGCGCATCCGACTTCGACCGGTCTCGCAAAGCCTCCGTTGAGACCGCGTACAGCTTGGTAGAGTTGATCGGGCAGTAGTACAGCGTTTTTCCGTCAGGGGAGATCGCGATGCCATCCACCGCGAAGTTCACCGGCCTGGGCGGGTAGCCGGGCAGGGTCTGGTAGACGGGCTGCCCCTCGGCAAACATGAGGAAGCCGTCCTCCGACAGTACGCTCGAATGCTGATTTAGCCGCCGGAAGCTTTTTCCCGTCGCGAGATCGACCACAATCAACGCATTCGGCCCCAGTGCCGAGGAATCAGTAATGTAGGCCGTGCCGCGAATGCTATCGGCTCCGGCAATGGTGCCGGCCCCCGAGCCGGCAGTACGTTCCGCTGTGGGGTGCATGGAGTCTTTCGGCGCGGCGTCCGGGTTTGGAGCAGGCTTGCTGCCGACCGCGGTTTCCGGATCCTGCGTACCCGGCTTGCCCGCGGTTAGGTCAAAGCGCACATCGTTCATGTAGCTGTTGGTTCCGGCTGTTTCCGGGGGCAGCAGAATTGTCTTCACGATCCGGTTGGTCGCGAGATCAATGCACACGAGCTTGGGGCCGCCGGGCACGGTGTTTTTGAGCAGCGGCGCGCCGGTGTCGAGCACCCATAGGCGATCCGCTGGGTCCACAACGACTGATTGCACGCTGACAAAGTGGGTCTGGTCGGCCTGCTCGTCGCTGAAGGCGTTCGAATTCACTTTGGTGCGGCCGGGCCAGTCGTTCACCGCCGCATCCGGGTATGCGACTGCCTTGCCCTGCACCAGCTCCGCCACGGTAAACGGGACGTCGTCTCCCCAGCGCGGGAAGTTCACGAAGATGCGGCCGGAGTGCGACACCGTGACCCCGGTCGGCATCGCCCCTGAAAAGGTCGCGACTGTTTCAAGCTGGCCGACTGTGCGGTCCGTACTGGCCGGGCTTGCCGTTTGTGCCGGCGCCGACAGCAGATAGCTGAACGCGATGCAGAGGACGGGTAGAAGGAGCTTGCTCATGGTCGGGTGAGATGCGGGGGTGCTTAAAGCGGCTCGATGCCTGCCGCCGAGAATGGCCGGTAACCGATTTTTAATTACTTTCGTCTTGACACTTTGAATATCCAGGGCGGATTGTGTTGGTGCGCTTGCAGGTGCACAAAATGCGTCCGTGGAGGATCTCAAGTATGTCTCTCGGTGTTTTTTGCTTCCTTAAGAAACGCTCCCTTAGCAAAGCAGAACGAAGGCTTTCTGCTTTTCAGCGATATGGGTCTGCTGTTCTCGCAATATGCCTTTCAACTCTGTGCGCAACTGCTCAACAGGTGTCCGCTGGACAGCAGAATGCAAGGGCGGGTTTGGGCGGCCCGCAAACTGGAATTTCTGACGTGGTGCTCTATCACCAGTTCTTTCGCCACTTCCTTTTCCTTGATCACCAGCTCGCACTCCATCAGCAGCAGCAGGCTCTTCCTCAAGGCGAGTAGCGAAACTCCTATCAGAAGAAGCTACGCTTCGAGCCGGACCAGTTCGGAAAGGTGCGAACAACAGCAACGACCACGGAACAAGCTGTAGCCTCCCTCGACGCGAAGGCAAGGCAGATTATCCTTGCGTTCAGAACGCAGCATCCCCAGGTATCTGCGTCAAGTCCGCTGCCGGCAACACCTGCGGAGCTTGCCATACTCCAGAAGCAGCGCGACAGCCTGATCCAGAGCGGGGTTACACACTTACGCGGCAGCCTGGGCACAGAAGCCTCTCAGCGGCTTGACAGCTTCCTACAGACGCAGTTTGCGCCGCATCTAAAAGTTACGTTCGTCGGTCCACCCCGCGATCACAACCCTTCTGCGAAGCCCCTTGCGCCGCTTGAAAGGATCCGGTGATGATGACCATGTTTAAGAGGTCTTTCTCCCTTCTGACAATGATGTTCTTTTGCTTCCTCGTATTCGTTCCAGGAATGCGGGCGCAGCAGGTGACAGGCGTTTCCTCTATCTTGGATGTTTCCAATGGGTACATCACTACATACTCAGCAACGGAAGTGGACTACAACACCTCGGCTTATTACGAACCCTACGTTGAAGGCTATCTGTACGAGAACGGCAATCTCATTGGCTCAGGAAGCGCGACGGCAAACACCAATTCAAACTGTGATGGAAATATCAGCTCTCAGATCGCAGAGGGCTGCATTCAGCAGCCCGATTCGGTTGGCTCTGAGTACCAAATACAAAGTGATCATTATCTAATTACCGCATTCGCGTACACCGATGGGAGTGGGACCTCTTACTATTCCAATCCTGACGGCTTTTTATCAGCAGACGGAGGCTCCGGCCCGGACTATTCATCGTTTTCTCCTAACGGAGGACCGACCTACGTGGACTACCAGTACATCTATCTTGGGACAACGGCAGTAGATGGGACTGTACAGGAGCCAAGCAACAATACGCCGGTTCTTACAGGCATACAGCCGAACGTGTGGCCCAGTGGTCAGACCACGTCAGGCGTGGTTTTCAGTGGGCAGTATTTCGGAACAAATCCACCTACGCTGAATTTCTCGCCTGGCGGCGGCATCTCGTACACCGTTACCAGCTCCAACGACAGTCAAATTGTTGCTGACGTAATTGTATCGCCGGGAACGCCTAACGAGGATATCGACGTCAGTATCACTTCAACCGGCAGTAACGGTCAAGCATTTTCTCCAACCGGCGGTGGGCAGCCGACCGGCTCTCCTGTAAAAGCATCCGTGCGAGCGCCAATATCCGCTCCTGAAGTGACGCTCATCGCGTGGGTGAACGCAGATCTAGTTACGCTTCCCAGTGGAGCAAATTCCACCCTTGTGGGAAACCTCACGCCCGGTGCCTTTAGCTGCTTCACGCAAGTCGCGCAGTGGACGGCCGGGATTGATCGAAACCTCACCAATCAAGCGGACCGCGATTATGCAAACGCATGGCTGGTGAAGAACTCGGGGAACACCGCTCCTCCTCCTACCATCACTTCTCAGGACCAATTGAACGCCGGCAACTTCCGGCTTTTCAATGTCTGGGGCGGCAGTACGACAGCACCCACCAGCAGGGTAGGAATCACGCCTGACCCATGCAAACTCAGCTTCGTGCCGAAATGGGTAGAAAGCGGTGAGGCAAGCGACTTTATGGGTTCACATGGCACGTCCAACTCTGGCAGGTCATACCAACTTGCGGAAGGTCGCATCGGTTATCTTGGAAAACGAGGCAGTAAAACGATCAACCAAGGTAGAACAGTTCCATGGATTTGGGGCGCCATTGAATTCGATGCAAATGGAAACTTCGTCTCCGCACCTCACGAAATCTTTCCGTACTACAGCATCTACGTCAACGGGCAGCAGATACAGACGGATCAGCAAGCTGCAGTCCCGACATTTGTTTCAAAAGATGAAAGCAATCAGATCACATCGGGCTCACAGCTTCCATAGTCTGCAAAGTGAGGATAACAATGATGCCTACGAAGATGAAATTCGATTCAGTGCCATCCAGCGGTCTTCGCTGGATGGCACTGGCGGGTGTGTTTTGCGTATCTTCTCTAAGCCTCGCTCAAAACACGCTTCCACCTCAGAACGCTACTCCCACGTTCAATGTGCAGGCTGCAATCGCATTGTTGAACAAAGGTGAGATCTCGTCCTACGATCTCACCCAACTCGGCCAGCAAGGCGTGAAACAAGCAATTCCAGCGCTAGAAAAGCAGTTCTTTCTAGTACAGCAAGAGATGGATAAGGCACAGATCGCCCAAGTTCTAGTGAAGCTTAAAGATCCGGACGATGTTTATTGGAATTACTTGGCCCAATTAGTCACGCCGCTTTTGACCAATCCAGCGCCGTCTCCTATCGCTACCGATGCACAAGGAAAAGAGCTTCCAGGAGTCTCCCCAACGTTTGAAGCATGGGTCGACTTCAATAAGTTAGACCCTCCCACAGCACTTCAGGATGCAACTGTAGTTTTTCCGGGTTACATGCTCTTTTTGGGCAAGACGGATGACTCACGAGCGATACCGCTCTTAAGAAGGGCGGTTACATCACCGAACTACCTTGTCGCGGTTGCGGCTTCAGAGGCGCTTGCTGAACTAAAGGACGAGGACAGTGCCTCCGTAATTGCTGATGCCGCTGCGAGAGCTCCGGCGAGCGCAGCAGCTTTAATCGCTGAACCTCTAGGATATCTCAAGAGCAGTACTGCTTAGTCAGCCTTCAACCGATACGTGCCAAAAGAGCGAGCGCAGGCTGTGAAGGAGGATATTCGACTGGGTCACTCGTCTTTGCAGTAAGTGAGCTCACAGCAACATGCAGACTGGGCTGGTGCAGCACAGCCCCGCCTAGCGGGAGCATCGGCGGGCTCAAAACCCGCCGGCCAGCTCTGCTGCCGCCGACTGCTGCTCCACCCGGTGGGTGCGGACGTGCTCGGCCATTGCGTAGCGGAGCGCGTCCACACCCTGCCCGGTGACCGCGGAGAGGGCGAAGAAGGCGAGCTTGCGCCGCTTGGCCATCGCTTGCAGCTTTTTGAGCTTGTCCGGGTTGGCCGCGTCAAGTTTCGCGGCGACCACCAGCACCGGCTTCTCGCCCAGACCGTGGCCGAACGCGCGCAGCTCGGCTGAGATCACCTTGAAGTCCTCGACCGGGTCCTCACGGCCGCTTCCGTCGGAGACGTCAACCAGATGCACCAGCACACCGGTGCGCTCAATGTGCCGCAGGAACTGCACCCCCAGGCCGGCACCCAGGTGCGCGCCCTCGATGAGGCCGGGGATGTCGGCGACGACGTAGCTTTCCTCGTGCGGCGCTTCGCCCACGGTCACCACGCCCAGGTTGGGTTCGAGCGTGGTAAAGGGGTAGTCGGCGATTTTCGGCTTCGCGGCTGAAATCACAGAAATCAGCGTCGATTTGCCGGCGTTCGGGTAGCCCACCAGGCCGACATCGGCCAGCAGCTTGAGCTCGAGACGCAGTTCCAGCTCATCGCCGGTGAAGCCCATCTCGTGCTCGCGCGGGGCCTGGTGCGTGGGAGTGGCAAAGTGCTGGTTACCGCGGCCGCCGCGCCCGCCGTGGGCCACGATGACGCGCTCGTCCGGCTCGCGGAAGTCGTGGATGAGCTCGCCGGTCGCGTTGTTCCACACCGAAGTACCCACCGGCACCTTGAGCACCACGTCATCGCCGTCGCGCCCTGAGCAATTGGAGCCCTCGCCGTGGCGGCCGCGTTCGGCCTTGTGTTCGGGGTTGTAGCGAAAGTGAATCAGCGTGTTGTGTCGCTGGCTTGACTCCATAACGACGTCGCCGCCTCGGCCGCCGTCGCCGCCCGAGGGGCCGCCTTTGGGCACGAACTTTTCGCGCCGGAATGCCATGCAGCCGTTACCGCCGTCACCGGCTTTGATACGAATCCGCGTTTCATCGATAAACATTTGTCTTCACCAAGTTTATGCTCACCTCACTTACACATGATTTTTGTTTTGTTTTGCGCGCCTGCTGCCCCTGGTGTGCGCGCAAACGCCGAGCTGCAATCGCGCTGCCGCCACGAAGTGGCAACGCTTGCGCCCGCGCGACCTTGCTGTCATTGGTTCCGCCCCGCTGCGTGTTCTCGATTGCTGTCCTGAGAACGGGGTTCTGTGCCGAGGATCGAATGCCATTTCCGCGCCGGGCTGCCGCTCGGTCTCGTGCTCGCTTTCGCGTGTTTATGGGCCGCCGCCTGGCTTGCGCCTGCGGGCGCTCACGCGCAGACGCCTGACGGGGGCGCGATCAAAGGCCTGCTGGTCGATCCGCTCGATCACCCGGTAGCCGGTGCCACGCTGACGCTCGTGAACCCGGCGACCGGCGCGACTCTCCTCGCTGCTTCCGACGACCGCGGCCAGTTTGAGTTCCCGGCGCTCGCACCCGCTTACTACCAGCTTTCCGCGGCCGCGCCGACGTTCGCCACCTGGCAGGCCAACGCGCTGGTATCCATCGGCACGGTGACGACCTTGCGAGCCACGCTTCCGCTCGGCACGGCGCAGGCCGTGGTGCGCGTTGCCGATATTGTGCCCGTCATCGACACGGCAACCATCGCTGTCAGTACAACGCTTGACCCGGCTGCCGTGGACGACCTGCCCTCGAGCACCCGCCGCTGGTCAGATTTTGCCCTGCTTACGCCCGGCGTGACCCCGGACGCCGCCGCCGACGGACTATTGGCGTTTCGAGGCATCGGCGCGCTGCTCAATGACAACCTTGTGGATGGCTCGGATAACAACCAGGCCTTTTTCTCAGAGGAGCGCGGCCGCACGACCGTCGCCTATTCAACCTCTGAGGCCGCGATCGACGAGTTTCAGGTCAACACCTCCAACTACGACGCGCAGTATGGCCGCGCCGCCGGCGGCGTGGTCAACACGGTCACCCGCTCCGGCGGCAACGCGTTCCACGGGCAGGCGTTTCTATACGACCGCAACAGCGCCTGGGGCGCTCGCAACGCCTTTGCGGGCTCCACGGCTGTTTCGCTCGGCCAGACCGACTCGGTCACGATCGGCAGTGTCCGGCTCCAGGATACGCTGACCCAGGGCGGCCTCTCCGTTGGCGGGCCGCTTCGGCGCGACAAGCTTTTCGCCATCTTCACGTATGACCGCTACCACCGCGACTTTCCTGGGATCGCGCGTGCGAGCAATCCGACTAAGCTCTTTCAGACGCCGACCCAGCAGGAGGTCCAGACGCTGGCCGCCCGGCTCACCATCCTGCCGGCGCAGGCGCTGCGCGAGTACAACGGCGTGCTCGCCGGGCTTGCGACCCTGCTTGGAGGTGTCTCCCGCACGGCCGATGAGACCACGTACTTCCCTAAAATCGATTGGCAGGCCAGCGAACGCGCTCACCTCTCGCTTCAATGGAACCGAATGCGCTGGAGCTCGCCGAACGGCGTGCAAACCTCGCCAGCGGCGACCTACGGCAGCAATTCTTTCGGCAACTCGGTGATTTCGGGCGATGCGACGACCGGACGGCTGGCGTATTTTCTCTCGCCCAATCTGCTGAGCGACACGTCCTTTGAGTACGCGAGCGACCTGGAGCAGCAGCAAAGCAACCCGCCCGCGCCGTTTGAGCAGACGCTCGCCGGCAACATCTATGGGCGCCCCGCGCAGATTCAGATCCAGAGCTACGGCTTCCGCTTCGGCAATCCACCCGTGCTGAATCGCGCCGCCTACCCCGACGAGCGGCGCTATGAGTTGAACGAAACCCTCACCGACGTGCGCGGCAATCACACGTTCAAAGTCGGCTACTCGGTCGATTACGTCAATGACTATTCCGACGCGCTTTACAATGCGAACGGTACTTACAGTTACGCAAATGTGCGCGACTTTGCGACAGATTATCTGTCGCCCAACCACTGCGACCGCGCCACCTCCGGTGCCGGCGTGCTGCCCTGCTATGCGTACTACACGCAAAGCTTCGGCCCGACGACCTTTCAGTTCCAATCGGCGGATTACGCTGGATTCTTTACAGACCAGTGGAAGGTACGCCCGGGACTGACGCTCTCCTATGGGCTCCGTTACGAGTACGAGCAGCTGCCGAATACGAATGCCTCGCTGGTGAACCCGGACATTCCACTTTCGGCACGCCTGCCGCACGACAACAACAACTTCGGCCCGCGTCTCGGCTTTGCCTGGGACGTGAACGGACGCGGCCACACCGTGCTGCGCGCCGGCTACGGGGTCTATTACGGGCGCATCATCAACTCCACCGCATTCTCCGCGCTGACGCAAACCGGCGCTCCCGGCGCCCAGCGCTCGTACTACTTCAGCCCGCTGGCGACAGGGACGCCGCCGTTCCCCTTCGTGTTTTCAGGCACGCCGTATCTTTCGGTAGCGCCCTCGGCCGTCTACTTCGACGAGCGTTTCCAGAACCCTCAGATCCACCAGACCGAGGTTTCCATCGAGCAGAAGGTCGGCCGCTCGACCTCGATTACTGCGTCCGGGCTGCTCTCGCTTGGTCGTGAGCTGCCCAGCTACATCGACAGCAACATCGACCTTTCCTCCGCGCAAACCATCACCTACGCCGTGCTCGACCCGCTGCACCAGGGCCCGCTGCCATCCTCCTATACGACGCGGTTCTACACCGCGCGCCTGAACCCGAACTACGGCCAGGTCACCCGCATCTTTTCCGAAACCAATTCCAAGTACGCCGCCGCCGTCGTGAGTGTGAACCACAACGTGACCCGTTCGCTCGATCTTCACGCGTCGTTCACCTACGCGCACGCTGCCGACTGGAACCAGAACGCGGTTGCCTTTACCGATACGAACGACGTTCTCGATCCAGCCGATCTCGCTCTCGAGTACGGAAACTCCAACGCGGATATCCGTCGCCGGCTCACCGGCGGCCTGGTGCTGAAAGCGCCGTGGCGCGTGGAAGGCTTCACAGGAAAAGCTGTAAATGGGTGGCAGCTCTCGCCGACTGCCGAGGTCCGCGACGGCCTGCCCTATTCCATGCAAACCTCTGGCTCTATCCCCGGCGAGCGCTACATCGACCCCTATCATCGAAGCACCACTCTGAGCGGCCTGGGTGCGACGATCAACGGCTCCGGAGGTGCCGCACGCATCGCCGAGGTGGGCCGCAACACCTTCCGCTATCCCGGCGTGGTGAACGCGAACCTTCGCGTGTCCAAGCGCACCGAACTGCGAAAGGGCCTCTCGCTTGAGCTGCTCGGCGAAAGCTTCAACCTCGTCAACCATTCAAATGTAACCAGCATTGATACGACCGGCTACTCGATCAGCAATTCCTCAATAGGCCAGCCGCCCCGGCTCACCTGGCAGAGCGGACTCAAGGCCGGCAGCTCGGAGTTCGGCACGGTACTGAATGCGAACAACACCAACATCTATCACGACCGGCAGGTACAGGTTTCGGCACGGCTGCACTTCTAAGTGACTGGAGGAAGGGGACGGGGAAGTCAACCGCTTTCATAAGCGTCAACAGCAACAGTTCCAGTCTACCAACGGTCATCCTGAGAGGGTGTGTGCGAAGTTCCGGCAAATCGATGGGATTACCCTGAGCGAAGTGAAGGGTCTGCTTTTGACTCCACCCAGCGCGGAAAGCAGATCTTTCGCTCCGCTCAGGATGACCCCATTTGCCATATTTTCTAAAGGCGCTCGATTTGTTGTCATCCCGGTGACAATTGCAGCTGTTTACACCCTCTTCACAGCCGCGTGTCAGTCTCTCCAAAGTCCAGAACCGCGCAGCGCATCCCCACGGCGTGGCCCGGTTCTTTCAACTCAGGAGAGTTCATGCCAGCACGCCCCATGTTTGCCTGCGCGGCTACCGCTTTTGCGCTCGCACTCGCCGCACTGCCCGGCTTACACGCACAAACCGCCGTTGACGGCGCGATCGGCGGCACGGTTCTCGACAGCTCGGGAGCTGTTGTCAGCGGCGCGCAGGTCACGGTGCGCAACAACAGCACCAACGCGCAGACGGCGCTGACTGCGGACGACTCCGGGTATTTCCGGGCGCTGCATCTTGACCCCGGCGCTTACAACGTTGCGGTGACGGCGCCCGGCTTTGCCGGCTACCAGTCCACCAACGTGGTGGTGCAGGTGGGCGTGCTGACGACGCTGCATCCGCAGCTTGCTATCGGCGCAAGCGCGCAGGAGGTCAAGGTCACCGATACGGCGCCGATTGTGAACACGACCTCGCCGGACTTTGCGGACGTGATCCCGCAGGAAACGGTACACAACCTGCCGGAGAACAACTATCGCTGGTCGGCCTTCGCACTGTTGACGCCGGGCGTGGTGAACGACTCGAGCGGCTACGGACTGCTGAGCTTTCGCGGCCAAAGCACTTTGCTCAACAACGTCGAGGTCGACGGAACGGACGACAACCAGGCTTTTTTCTCGGAGGAGCGCGGACGCACCCGCGCCGGCTACTCGACCATCAAGGAGTCGGTGTAGGAGTTTCAGGTCAACACGGCCGACTACTCCTCGGAGTACGGCAGGGCGGCCGGCGGCGTGGTCAATTCAGTGACCAAGAGCGGTGGGAATGCCTTTCATGGACAGGGTTACCTGTTTGACCGCGACAGCGCCTGGGCGGCGATCAATTCCACGGTGGTCCACCCTGTCGCGCTGCCGGGCGGCGGCGAAACCACGGCTCCATTTAAGCCGACCGACCTGCGCCGCCAGTACGGGTTTACTGTAAGTGGCCCATTTATCAAGGACAAGCTGTTCTTCTTTTTCGCAGGCGATCGCTTCTTTCACGATTTTCCGGCCGCGGCGACCATCACCGGCGCGACCGCGAACAGCAACTTCTACGCGGCGCCTGACGCTGCGCTGCCGGCCGGCCAGGTGTGCGGCGGGACGCGCGGCGCGGCTGTCACCAAATACGCCGACCAGCAGGCGTGCGCGCTGGCCACCAACACCGGCCAAACGTATGCGGCGGTGCTGCCGTTCTATGCCGGCGCGGTCACCGGGCCGGCCGGGCTGACCAGCATGCTCGGCACGGAGCCCCGCACCGGCTCGCAAACGATCTGGTTTCCGAAGCTCGACTGGCAGGTGAACGCGAAAAATCATGTGGCGGTCGAGGGCAACCGACTGCGCTGGATTTCCCCCGCGGGCATCCAGACCGGAGCAGCCGTGGCGGACGGCTTGGCCAGCTTCGGCAATGATTACGTGCGTGACACCTGGGGCATCGGCAAACTCGACACGCTGTTTACGCCAAAGGTCACGAATGAGGCGCGCTATGCGTATGGGCGTGACTTTGAGTTTGAAGACAACCAGACGCCGACGTCGTACGAGCAGGCCAACCTCACCGCGCTCGGGCAGAACACCCAGGGGCTGCCGCCAAACGTGAACCTGCAAAGCCTGTTTGCCTTCGGCACGCCGCTTTTTCTGAACCGCGGCGCCTACCCGGATGAGCGTCGCTGGCAGGTAGCCGACACGGTCGACGTAGTGCGCGGCAATCACGATATCCGCTTCGGCGGCGATGTGCTTCATACCGATGACCGGCTGTCGAACCTGTACGACCAGTTCGGCGGATACGCGTATAACGGCAATCTCGCGCTGGGGAACTACCTGTCGGACCTGAACCTGGCGCAGGCCGGCAAGACCGCGCAGCACTACACGCAGTACCTTCAGGGCGCAGGGCTTGCGGGGATCGACTTCACAACCTTTGACTACTCGGCGTTTGTGCAGGACCAGTGGAAGGCGACGCGCCGGCTTTCGCTCACCGCCGGCGTTCGGTGGGAGTATGAGCAGTTCCCCAGTACGCAGCTGGCGAACCCGGCCCTGCCGCAAACGCATGTACTGCCGAGCAACCCCGGCAACGTGGGCCCGCGCGTCGGCTTCGCGTATGAGGCGACCGGCGACGGCAAAACCATCGTTCGCGGCGGCTACGGGATGTTTTTCGCCCGCGCCATCAACTCGACGATCTACCAGGCGCTGATCGGCACGGGCACGACCGGGGCGAACGGGGCGCAGATCAACCCGCTGTTCAACCCGGGGCAGCCCAATGCTCCGAGCTTTCCGCACATCATCCCGACCGCGGCCCTGGAAGGGGCAAGCGGAGTGCCGACGGCTGCATTTTTCGACGGCAACTTCAAACTGCCGCAGGTGCATCAGGCAGACCTGACGGTGGAGCAGCAGCTAGGGCCGAACGACGGCTTCAGCGTGTCGTGGCTGGGCTCCTGGGGGCGGCGTTTGCCGGACTTTGTCGATACCAACCTGCCGAAGCCGACCTCGGTCACGTTCACGGTCGATGACCCGGGCCACCTGTCGCCGCTGCCGAACGGCTACAGCTTCGCCGCGAACACGTTCCTGGGCGCGCGCCCCAATCCGAAGTTCGGCTACATCACCGACATTTTCTCGGGCGTGACCTCAAACTATGAGGCGGTGGCTTGGCAGTACCAGCACCGCTTTGCGCAGTTCTTCTCGCTGAACGGCAACTTTACCTGGTCGCACGCCATGGATTACGGCGTGAACAATACGACCGGCACGGCGGCGAGCGCGCTGCTGGACCCGACGAACCTGCGCCTGGACTACGGCAATTCGCCGCAGAACGTGCCGACTCGCGGCGTTGTGTATGCGATTGCCGACCTGCCGTTCCATGTGAAAGGCCCGCTCGGCTACCTC
>CAXTMW010000016.1:363-8593 GCA_964245455.1 uncultured Acidobacteriaceae bacterium | reverse complement strand
GATTTCGAGATTGCGCCGGACTTTCAGGCGCAGTCCGGCCTGCCGTACTCGCTCGGCATCAGCGGCTCGGCCGCGGCGTTGACGGTGACGCCGGGGCAGCCGACGCAGAAGATCATCAACACAGCCTCGTTCAACGGGTCCGGCGGAGCCAATCGTGTGCCGGGGATCGACCGGAATGCCTATCAGCAGCCCCGGATCAATCTCCTCGATCTCCGGCTGTCGAAACGCGTGGTCGTTCAGGAGCGCTACCGGCTTGAGTTCATCGGGGAATCGTTCAACCTTGCCAACCACCAGAACGTGAGCGCGGTCGGCACAAATGCGTACTCGCCCACTGTGGTGACAACAGGAACCAGCGCCGCCCCGATTGGCCAGGCAAACTTGCTGACGCCGTTTACGGCGACGCCGTTCGGGTCGACAACGGCGGTTAACAACAGCAACTTCGCTTTCAGCCAGCGGCAGCTGCAGCTTGCGGTACGGCTGGAGTTTTAGGGCAGTTCGATAGGAGCATGGGTGCGACAGGTGTAAAGCATTATGTGAGGGGTCATCCTGAGCGCAGCGAAGGGTCTGTTGTTGCCCGTCAGCAGCACAGAAAAGCAGGTCCTTCGCTGCGCTCAGGATGACCCCTCTTTTGTTTAAAGCCTCTCCGCTCTAGCGCCGATACAATAATCGGGTGAGCGAAGCGTTGCAGACGCAGTACGACGTCGCGGTAGTCGGAGCGGGCCATGCAGGCTGCGAGGCCGCGGTGGCGGCTGCGCGCATGGGTATGCGTACGGTGCTGCTGACGCTGTCGCTCGACAAGATCGCGCAGATGAGCTGCAATCCCGCGATTGGGGGCGTAGCCAAGGGGCACCTGGTTCGGGAGATCGACGCGCTCGGCGGCGTAATGGGGCAGGTCGCGGATGCGACCGGCATCCAGTTTCGGCTGCTGAATACCTCACGCGGGCCCGCAGTGTGGAGCCCTCGCGCCCAGTGTGATAAAATGCTGTACCGCGAGACCATGCGCCGTTTGTTGGAGGCCGAACCGAACCTCACGTTGATGGAAGCTGAGGTGATCGGGTTTATTTTCGTCGACCAGAACGCCAACTCAAGCGCGGCTGTGGATGCTGCTCCCGATCGGGACGTAGAACCGCTGCCGACGGCCACGCCTCCGCCTGAGGGCGCGCGGCTGCTGGGCCTGCGGCTGCGCGGGGGCGGCGAGCTACGGGCGCACGCCATTGTCATCACCACCGGCACCTTCCTGAACGGCCTGATCCACTGCGGCGAAACGCGGTACACGGCGGGTCGCGCGGGCGAGCCGGCCTCCGTGCTGCTGGGCGAGTCGCTCAAGGCGCTTGGCCTGCGGAACTGCCGCCTCAAGACGGGAACGCCGCCACGGCTGGACGGGCGCACGATCGACTGGTCGAAGTTTGAGGAGCAGCCCGGCGATGCCGAGCCGACTGCCTTCTCAACGAAGACAGACGAGCTCCCGCTCCCGCAGATCTCCTGCTACATCGAGGCGCTCGGGCCGCGCTACTGCCCGTCCATCGAGGACAAGGTGGTGCGGTTCCCGGACAAGGCCGGCCACCAGTTTTTTCTCGAGCCCGAGGGGCTCGCGACTGATGAGGTGTACGTCAACGGCATGTCGACCTCGCTGCCGGAAGAGGTGCAGCGTGAAATTGTGGCGTCGATCCCGGGGCTGGAAAACGCGGTGATGCTGCGGCCGGGCTATGCGATCGAGTACGACTCGATCGACCCGACGGAGCTGGACCGGTCACTGCGCGTGAAGCGGTTTGAGGGGCTGTACCTGGCGGGGCAGATTAACGGGACCTCAGGCTATGAGGAGGCAGCGGCGCAGGGGCTGATGGCGGGGATCAATGCGGCGTTAGCGGTAAAGGCAAGACCGCCTGCGCGGCTGGCGGCCACTTCCTACCCGGAGCGGACGCGAGCATCTGAGCCTTCGGCGCCCACTCCGGCGGTGTTCTCGCTCGACCGCACCGAGGCCTACATCGCCATCATGATCGACGACCTCATCTCGAAGGGTACCAACGAGCCGTACCGCATGTTTACTTCGCGCGCGGAGTTCCGGCTGCATCTGCGGATCGATAACGCGGATCGGCGGCTCACCCCTCACGCGCGCAGGCTGGGCCTAATCGCTGAGGAGGATTGGGCGAGGTATGAGGCGAAGCAGGCGCGGGCGGCCGCGCTTGAGAAGATCCTGGAGACTGCGCGGCCGGACACCGTGGGCTGGGCGGCTCTGCTGCCTGCGCTGCAGCCTGGATCGGCACCCAGCTCCGGCAATGAGCTGACGCTCGAAAACACCGCCGGGCTTACCTTCGCGCAGCTGCTGCGCCGGCCTGAGGTCACCCTGCTCGCGTTGTGGCCGCTGCTTGCGCCGGTTCTGCATGCTGAAAGCGGAGACAGAGCGCTGTTTGCCCCGTGGTTCGAGGCGTTTGCGCACGCCAGCGGGGTGCTGCGAGCTCGCGCGGCGATCGAGCTCAAAGCGGTGGAAACCGAGATCAAGTACGCAGGGTATCTCCAGCAGCAGCGCCGGTCGATTGAGAAGCTCAAGGCTGCGGAGCAGCGCGCCATCCCGTCCGACTTTCGGTACGAGGGCGTTTCCGGGCTTAGCCGCGAAATGCAGGAGAAGCTGGGCCGCATTCGCCCGAGCACGATTGGGCAGGCTAGCCGCATCCCCGGAGTGACGCCTGCGGCGCTGACGCTGTTGAGCGTATTTGTGGGCAGCGGTCGGCAAAAAGCCTGATAGGTCGGCCGCACCGCCGATAGCTTGTTGCCTGCCTGACGCAAACAGGCCAGAAAGCGAGCTGCTCACCGCGGCATCCTAGTCGAGATGTGTGCCCTTGAACTTGCGTTGGAGCCGGAGCACGGCCCCAACCCTCTGCTCGACCCGCTTACCGAACCCATTACCGATCCGGTGGAGTCCGCCAAGGCCGCCGGGCTGCGCTATGTAACCGATACCCGGCCCGGGATCGCCCGCAAAAAAACCGGCAAGGGCTTTCGCTATGTCGACCCGGACGGTAAACCGGTGCGCGATGAGAAGACGCTGGGGAGGATCAAGTCGCTTGCCATTCCGCCCGCCTGGAGCGGCGTGTGGATCTCCACGCACGTGAACGGCCACCTGCAGGCGACCGGCCGCGACGCAAAAGGGCGCAAGCAGAGCCGCTACCACCCGCGCTGGCGCGAAACGCGCGACGAAACCAAGTACGAGCGCATGAACCACTTTGCCAAGGCGCTGCCGCGCATTCGCGAACGGGTGGAGCACGACTTGGCACTGCCCGGGCTGCCGCGCAACAAAGTGCTCGCAACCATCGTGCGCCTGATCGAGCAGACGCACATCCGGGTCGGCAACCAGGAGTACGCGCGCGACAACAAGTCATACGGGTTGACGACCATGCGCACCAAGCACGTGGAGGTAGACGGGTCTGAAATCACCTTCACATTTCAAGGGAAAAGCCGCGTACACCACACCATTAACCTGCGCGATCGTCGGCTGGCCGCCATTGTGAAGCGGTGCGCCGACCTGCCCGGGTACGAGTTGTTCCAGTACGTGGACCGCGAGGGGGAGCGGCATGCCATCGACTCGTCGGATGTGAATGCGTACCTGCACGAGATTGCCGGCGAGCACTTTACGGCGAAGGACTTTCGCACCTGGGCGGGCTCGGTGCTGGCCTGCGAGGCGCTGCGCGACCTGCCGCCCTTTACGACCGCGACCGAGGCGAAAAAGAACGTGGTGCAGGCGATCTCCAGTGTGGCTTCTCGCCTTGGCAATACGCCCTCTGTCTGTCGAAAGTGCTACGTCCACCCGGCCGTAATCGAGGCGTACCTTGGCGGCAAATCCACCGAAACAGCCAAGCGGGAGCTGCAGGAAGAGATCGAGGAGCGGCGGCACGCGCTGCGCGACGAGGAGCAGGCGCTGGTGGACCTGCTGCAGCAGCGGCTCATGCTGGAAGCAAGCTGATCGCCCACTGAAACGCGGTTAGGCAAGCAGCGAGCGATCGAAATTGGCCAGGAGGTCGGCCGGGTCTTGCCAAACCTCAGCGCAGCCGGCATCGAGCAGGTCTTTGCGCCGCCATCCGCCGCAGGTAAGGCCGATGAGTGGGATGCCAAGCTTGCCGGCGGCCTGGGCGTCCCACGGTGTGTCGCCGAGCGCAACGGCTTGCTGGGGCGCGTCCTCGACCGCGATGCCCAGCTTTTTGAGCGCCGCCGCGAAGATGTCAGCGGATGGCTTGGAGCTTTCGGCGTCGGCGCTGGTTGCGGCTTCATCGATCAAGTCGTCGATCCCGCGCTCGCCGCCGATGATGCGGCCCAGCACAGGCAAATCCTCCTTTTCGGATGAGGTGGCAAGCGCGATGCGGGAGCCGTTGGCCTTGGCGCGCTCCAGCAACTCACGCGAGCAGCGAAACGCCACCATGCGCGGCATGTAATCGCTCTTGATGAGCGCAGCGCGCAGGTCTTTAATTGGCTTCTCCAAGCGCTCCCGATCAACCTCCGGCACAAAGATCGGGATCACCTGATCGCCGCCCTTGCCGATCTGCGCCCAGCAGTCGGCCATGCTGGTTTCAATCCCGAAATGCTCAAAGGCGCGCCGCCAGGACTCGGCATGGAGAGCGTTGGAATCGATCAGGGTTCCATCGACGTCGGTAAGCAAGGCTTTCGGCATTGCACGTTGGATGCGGCGAGCCGCCGCCCGCAGCAAAGGCCGGCCCATGCTGTTGAAGCGGCCGGAGCTGAGTGCGGCCAGCCAAGCTAACAAACACCGGCCCGAACCCTGCACCTGCCTAACCTGATCAAAGGGGCCATCCTGAGCGCAACCGAAGAATCTGCTTTGCTCTGCTCCAGCGGCGTAGAAAAACGTGCCTTCTCCCCGCTATGCTCCTCCGGATGACACGTCTTCCGTTCTCCCACCGCTTTCTCGTTCTTTCCTCGCTGCTTCTCGCGTCCTTCGTCTCCCTTGGGCAAGCGGGCCACGCCCCCGCACAAAGCACCGTACCTACTGCCTCCATGCGGCTGCTCTGGTCCGATGAGTTCAATGCGCCGGACGGCTCGGGCGTGGACCCGACCAAGTGGAGCATCGTGACCGGCGGCAACGGGTTCGGCAACAAGGAGCTGGAGTCATATACGGCCCGGCGGGAAAACCTACGCATCGAGGGCGGCAACCTGGTGGTGGAAGCGCGGCAGGAGCAGTACACGGGCGCGGACGGGATCGCGCGGCCGTACACCTCGGGCCGGCTGGAAACGCAGGGTCACTTCGCACCGACCTACGGGCGCTTTGAGGCGCGCATGAAGCTGCCGACCGGCAAGGGCATCTGGCCGGCCTTCTGGATGCTGGGCGATGAAAGCGAGGCAAAAGACTGGCCGGCGCGCGGCGAAATCGACATCATGGAGGGCATCGGCGAGCCGGCGAAGGTGTACTCGACCATCCACGGGCCAGGGTACTCGGGTTCACACGGGCCGCAGGGGCACTATGATTTCCCGGCCGGGGAGGCGGTCGACACGGGCTTCCACACCTATGCGGTCGACTGGTCGCCGAACCGGCTTCAGTTCTCAGTGGACGGGCACGTCACCGTGACGCAGACGCCGGAAACGCTGCCGCCGGGGACGAAGTGGGTGTACGACCATCCATTTTTCATCCTCTTTGACTTCGCGGTAGGGGGCCAGTGGCCGGGGTATCCGGATGCGACGACCCGGTTTCCGCGGCAGATGCTGGTGGACTGGGTGCGGGTGTACGGGCGCTAGCGGCCATACTTCGCTTTACGCGGGCGTGTTGGCCAGGTTGCGTAGCATAAGGTCGTTGAATACCGCGCGTGGATCGTGCTGTCTCCGCATGGAACAATGGAAAGCGTGTCCACCAAGCCCAGCAAACGCGATGCGATTCTCGATGCGATGCTCGACGTTGTGGTGGAACGCGGCTTCCATGACGCGCCCATGTCGCTCATCGCGGAGCGGTCGGGGGCAAGCGCGGGCGTCATCTACCACCACTTCGCGAGCAAGAGTGAGATCATCCAAGCGCTGTACGAAAAGGTACTCACGCTGCAGCGGGCAAGCTTCTTTGCGGGCTATTCTCCGCAGATGGAGGCCAGGGAAGCCTTCATTCACGTCTGGCTGAACGGGTACCGTTTTTATCGCAAGCGCCATCGGGAGATGCGCTTTCTGGAACAGTGCGAAAACGCGGGCTTTGCCTGTCCGCCGGCCGAAGGCTCCCCTGACGCGCAGGCAGCCGCGGAGTTTGAACAGCGCTTTCGCTCCCGTTCGCAGGGCGGGGTACTCAATGAGTGGCCGAAAGAAGTGCTCAGGGAAGTGACTGTCGGCCTGGTGGTCCGGCTGGCCAGGCAGCCTCGCAAGATTCCCGAGCCCGTGCTGCGCGATATCGCGGAAAAGATCTGGGAAGCCGTTCGAGCAAAAAACTAGAGCGAACGTTCGGTCTGCTCATGTAGACTTACCGCATGAGCGGAGAACTCGTACTTGTCACAGGCGGTTCAGGCTTTGTCGGCGCGCACTGCATCCTGAAGCTTCTTCAAGCCGGTTACCGTGTACGAACCACCGTCCGATCCCTGGCGCGCGAAGCCGACGTGCGCGCAATGCTCGGCTTCGGCGGCGTCGAAGCGGGCGATTCCCTGTCCTTTGCAGCAGCCGACCTTACCGCCGACGCAGGCTGGGCTAACGCCGTCGCCGGCGCTGCCTATGTGCTGCACGTCGCCTCACCGTTTCCTCCGCAGGAGCCGAAGCACGAGGACGAGCTGATCGTCCCCGCGCGTGAGGGTACCCTGCGCGTGCTGCGCGCCGCTCGCGACGCCGGGGTACGGCGGGTGGTCCTCACTTCCTCATTTGCCGCCATCGGCTATGGCCATCCTCCGCAGACTGCGCCCTTTACAGAAGCGGATTGGACAAACGTCGAGGGAGCAGGGGTGGCGGCTTATGCAAAGTCCAAAACCCTCGCCGAACGCGCAGCCTGGGCGTTCCTTGCCGGCGAGGGTGGCGGCCTCGAACTTACCGTGGTCAATCCGGTGGGCATCTTCGGGCCCGCCTTGAGCGCTGACTTTGCAACGTCCATCCTGCTGGTGCAGCGGTTCATGAACGGGACCGTGCCGGGCTGCCCACGCATCTATACCGGCGGCGTCGATGTCCGCGACGTCGCGGATCTGCATCTGCTGGCCATGACCGATCCGCGCGCCAGGGGCGAACGATTCCTTGCGATCGCCGGCAAGGTCATGCCGCTCATTGAGATCGCGCGGATCCTGAAAGCGCGTATGGGCGCCGCCGCCAGGCGAGTGCCAACCAGGCAGTTGCCCAACTGGGTGATGCGCCTTGCCGCCCTGCGCGACCCATCGCTGCGTCTGGTTGTGCCGGAGCTCGACAATAAAAAGAGCGCGATAGGTGAGAAAGCGGTTCGCATGCTGGGCTGGGCGCCCCGTTCCAGCGAGGATGCCATCGTTGCCTCGGCTGAAAGCCTTCTGCGACTCGGACTTCTAAAAGCCTGAGCCCGAGGCTTGGAGACCGGCCGCGGCTGCCCTTCTCAGTGGGCTACCTCAAACACGGTGAATCGCCGCTGCATTTTCCCAGAAGTTTCAGAGGAGCGTGAGCATGAAGCGTGTGGAACAAAACCAAATCGTAGCGCCACTACCCCTTATCCGAGGCGTTGCTCGGTCGCCAAAGGCTTCACCGCGACGGGTATGACGGGTAGGGACTGCGCGGGTGAGCCGCCAGACGGGCTTACAGCGGTGCTGGGTGTTGTGTGCCGAAGGCGTCGTGCGAAAATCCGGATGGTCGCGGCTACTGGCACAGCGATCAAGGCGCCGACAACCCCGGCGATCTCACCGCCGGCGAGTACCGAGAAGATCTGGAGCAAGGGGTTGATCTCAAGGGTGCGCCCCATGATGCGCGGCGCGGTCACGTAATCCTGGGTGCGCCGCCAAATAGCGAGAAAGAGCACAAGCCACAGCACATGGGAATAGCCGGCGAGCGTGGAGATAGCAAGCACGGAAACTGCCGCGATTGCCGGGCCGACCACAGGGATAAACTCGAGGAAACCGGCAAGCGGCCCGAGGATGAAAGCATAGGGAGCGCCCAGAACGCTTAGCACCAGTGTGTACGCGACAAGCGTTAGGCCGGCCAGGGTAATCTGCGCCTGGATGTAGCTGCCGAGCATGACGTTTATGTCTGTCAGCAGGCCCGCGAGCATATCCCGCTCCGGAGCCGAACGCCCAAGCGCCACGGCACCGGTCGCAATCTCCTT
>CAXTMW010000016.1:0-316 GCA_964245455.1 uncultured Acidobacteriaceae bacterium | reverse complement strand
GATGGCTGGTCAAAAAACCCTGGATCTGGTCGACATTCGCCGGCTTCAGATGGTGTGCCTGGCCGAAGCTGTTGACCAGCTCGCCTGAACCGAGCCGGTCGAGCAGCGAAGGCAGGCTCACAGTAAGCTGCTTGCTTTCTTCCCCAATGGACGGCCCGGCGATAAAGCCGATGGCCACAAGCACACCGATGAGCGCGGCATACACCACCAGGATGGCTTTGCCGCGGCCGCGCAAGGGGCGCTCCAGGCGGGCGACCAACGGCTCAAGAAAGTACGCAAACAGGACGGCGAACAAAAACAGTGTCAGCGTTTCGCG
>CAXTMW010000015.1:14970-29382 GCA_964245455.1 uncultured Acidobacteriaceae bacterium | reverse complement strand
CTGCGCGACGCGGCAAGCCTGGCTTTTCAGAGTGTTGCGGATCCCATCGCGAAACAGGTAGCGTCTCTTGTTGTTACTCAGCGAGAGCTGGACCTGGTTCTGGCCGGACCGGATCGGGACGGTCTGAGGCCGGCGCTTGAGACGATTGTGGAGGAGCAGGGCTTTGCCGATCGCGTCCACTGGCCGGGCATGCTGGAGGGCGACGTGAAGTGGGGCGCATTCCAGGCCGCCGAGGCGTTCATCCTGCCCTCGCACCAGGAAAATTTCGGCATCGCCATTGCTGAAGCCATCGCGTGCCGGCTCCCCGTGCTGATCTCCAACAAGATCAACATCTGGAACTATGTCACGGAAGACGGGACCGGTTTCGTGGATGAGGACACTGAGGCCGGCACCTTTCGCCTTCTGGAGCAATGGCTCGGGCTTTCCGACGGGGAGAAAGCAGCCATGGTCGCCCGCACTGACCCGTCCTTCGAGAAGCGCTTTTCCATGCGTACCTGCGCAGCCGCTATCCGGGCTTTGGTGGAGTCGGGCGGCTCCGACAGAACATAGATGCCGCGCAGCAAGCCGGAAGCTGACTGCCCGTCTCAGGCGATGCAGGATGCTTCGGAGACATGCCCGCGATCCAGACCTTTCCTGATGCGAGCTGATCGGACAGGAAGTCCGCACGCTTCTTAGCGCGCCATCATCGTCCAGGCTTCGTAGCCGACCAGGCCTGCGATACCCAGCGCTGCGTTGAACAGCATGGCGACGCGCAATCCCTGAAATGCACCCACGGTCGGTTCAAGATCCAGCGTGCCCAGAAGGTCGAGCTCCGGTCGAGCCTCTGTCTTGAGCAGGGAATCCAGCTGTTTGCTGCCCACTTTCCGCGTTTGCTTTGCACCGCTGTGCGGCATAGAAAGAGGTGGGACAGGGTTGGCGGTTTCGGCGGCGGGCGCGTGGTGCATAAGGACTGTCTGCATGGTCGGGCTCCTCTTCGCTGCTGACTCTATCGACCCGAGTGCCCCTCTTCACGAGGAAAGACACCAGAAAACTTGGGGCTCGTCCTGTTCTGGGACGCTGTGGAGCTTCTCTCCCGACTTGGCACCGTCGTTCCGGTTTGCTTTTGCCTGCATGTGCCGCCTCGCAACGGTGCCCCGAATTGATAGAGACGAAACGAGCGTGCTCCGCGCCTTGACGCCCCCCGGCGACCTATCTAGATTGAGAACAGTGACCTCAACAGGTGATCTAGCGTGACCTCCGCACCGCATTACTTCTGGAACTACCTTCCTTTACTGATCCAGGTGCTGATCGCAACCGCAATGGGCTGCGGCATGGCAGCCGGCTCTTTTTTCATTGGCAAGCACCGCGCCAGCAAGGCCAAGCTCGCCGCCTACGAGTGCGGTATTCCCGCGGAGGGTGATGCCCGCGGCCGCTTTTCAGTCCGCTTCTACATGGTCGCCATGTTGTTCATCCTTTTCGATGTGGAAGCCGTGTTCATGCTGCCCTGGGCTGTGATCTATCGCCAGCTTCCCGCCATCACCGGGTCCCGCATGTTTGGATTTTGGGAAATTCTGGTCTACCTGGGCTTTGTGTTTGTCGGCTTCTTCTACATCTGGAAAAAAGGCATTCTCGACTGGTCCTCAGACAAGGCGGATCTATAATGGCAAGCGTACCGAGCATGCAGGAAAACCCGGGCCAGAAGAGCTGGCGATTTCTGGACCGTGAGGCCGTACTTCAGGAGATGGCCGACAACCGCGCCGTCGCCGCCATGACCCCGGCGATGCGGGAGAACCCGAAGTTTGACGCGAAGTTCGACCGCTATGAGCTGACCCTCACAGTCGCGCCTGAGGACATCCGCGAGGCTGCGCGGGCAGTGCAGCAGGCCGGCTACAACTTTCTTGAAGACGTAACTGCGGTGGATTGGTTGCCGGCCGAGCCGCGCTACCAGGTGACTTACCACATCGTCTCGCATTCGCTGAAAGAGCGCGTGCGGCTGCGCATCTTTGTCGACTCCATCGTCGGCGGTGCCGACTCGATTACTCCCATCTGGCCGTCCGCTGACTTCTACGAGCGCGAAGTCTTCGACCTGTTCGGCATTCGATTTCATGGCCACCCGAACCTTCGCCGCATCATGATGCCGGACGAGTTTGAAGGCCACCCGCTCCGCAAGGACTTCCCTGTTGAGGGCTATCGCTAATGAGTCAGTTCACTGAAACAGCCTCGCTGATCGCCCCACGCCCCGAGGATCCGACCAAAGATCGAACAATGATCCTCAACATGGGCCCGCAGCACCCGTCCACCCACGGCGTGCTCCGGTTGGTCGTCGAGATCGACGGCGAGACCGTACTGAGGGTCGTGCCCGACATCGGTTACCTACATACGGGGATTGAGAAAACCTGCGAGGCGAAGTTTTACCAGCAGGTTGTCCCGCTCACCGACAGGATCGACTACCTGTCCCCCATGAGCAACAATCTATGCTATTGCCTGGCCGTTGAGAAGCTGCTGCAGCTCGAGATTCCGCCGCGCGCCCAATGGTTGCGGGTCATGCTGAACGAGCTGACCCGGTTGAACTCGCATCTGGTGTGGCTGGGTACCCATGCCATGGATATCGGCGCACTCACGGTTTTTCTTTACACCTTTCGTGAGCGGGAGGATGTACTTCGGTTATTCGAGCACGTCGCCGGCCAGCGCATGATGACCTCGTACTTCCGCATCGGCGGGGTTTCGCTGGAGCCGCCGATCGACTTCTTCGAGCGGGTGCAGACCTTTATCAAGCGCATGCCCTCCAAGATTGATGAGTACCAGAACCTTTTAACCGGCAACCCGATCTGGGTCGACCGCTTACAGGGCGTCGGCCACCTCAGCCCCGAAGACGCCATCGCGCTCGGCGTCACCGGCCCGCCGCTGCGCGCCTCCGGCGTGGACTGGGACCTGCGCCGCGACATGCCGTACACCGGCTACGAGAACTTTAACTTCAAGGTGCCGATCTCGAACGGCTGCGACGTGTGGGCGCGGTATGTGATCCGGCTCGACGAGATGCGCGAATCGGTCAAGATCATCCAGCAGGCACTCGATGGCATCCCTGAGGGGCCGATCACGGCGGACGCGCCCAAGGTGGTGCTGCCGGACCGCGAAAAGATGAAGACCGAAATGGAGTCGCTCATCTACCACTTCAAGATCGTCACCGAGGGCTTCGCGGTGCCGGCGGGCGAGGTCTACCAGGCCATCGAGTCGCCGCGCGGCGAGATGGGCTACTACGTCGTCTCCGACGGCACCTCCAAACCGTACCGCGTCCACATGCGTAACCCGTCGTTTGCAACCCTGCAGGCGCTGGACACCATGTGCCGAGGCCGTTTGCTGGCAGACGTGGTCGCGGTCATCGGGTCAATCGACATCGTGCTGGGCGAGATTGACCGCTAATCCAACGGACGAGCTGGCCCGACGGGAACTTTGGACCTCCTTCCGTTCGCTGCTGCAGGCTTATTTGGCGGCAGGCTCGCTTGGTGCAGACATTCCGCAGGTCGCACTGTTGGAAGCAAGGCCCGGCGAGCTGCAGATCATCGGCTCTGCGCGGACTGTGCAGTTGGCTTTCGAGCCCGGCACCGGCGAGGGATACTGGGCTGTCTTTACAGGAGCCTCCATGCTGGACGAGGGTGTATTCCGGCTGGGGCTCGATTCTCTTTTAGAGTGGAGTGGAAAAGCGGGCCGGCAGGAGATGGATGCGGTGGCCGAAGCACTGGTTACACTGGTGTTGAGCTAGGGCAAGGGGGAAGGGACAAAAAATGGGAGCGATTGAGGAGACTCGAAAGCTGGTGCAGGACTTTCTCACCCCGGAGCTGCGCGAAATCAAGGTCCGCATCGAAGCGCTCGATCAGAAAACAGATGCTCGCTTTCTCTCGCTCGAAGCAAGTATTACGTCGCGCTTCGACGCACAAGACAAAGTAAGCGCGGCGCGGCACGAAACAGTGATGAATGCGCTGACTGGCCTGACGAACTACTCGGCGCTGTCAGAGCGGCTTGCCAGACTTGAGACCGAGCGCGAACAGAAGAGCCACTAGGCTTGCACGATCAAGTCAAGGGGATGAACGCACACCATGAGCACACAGACAACGATCTTTTCTCCCGAACTCGCAGCCCGCTTCGACCGTCTGGTAACTCTCTACCCGGTGCGCCGCTCCGCGCTGATTCCCATGCTGCTCTACGCACAGGACGAGATCGGCTACATTTCGGACGAGGTTGTCAAGGAAGCGGCCGAGCGGGTCGGCATCACCGAACTTGATGTCCGCAACGTATTGTCGTACTACTCCATGCTGCGCACGAAGCCTGCGGGGAAGTTCAACATCCAAGTCTGTACAAACATTTCCTGCCTGCTTCGGGGCGGGTACGACATCCTCGATCACTGCAAAACAAAGCTCGGCATCCACGAGAATAAAGGCGTGTCCGCGGACGGTTTGTTCTCGGTCGAAGAGGTGGAGTGCATTGGCGCCTGCTGCTGGGCGCCGGCCGTGCAGGTCAACTATGACTTCGTGGAAGACGTGACGCCCGCGTCCATGGACGCAGCCATTGCCAGGTACCGGGCGCAGGCGCGCCCGCAGTAAGATTTGTCACAGGCTCGCTTACAGTTTCACTCGTTTCAGCGGAGGAACCATGTATCTCGTTTCTCATCCCGATGAAGTGAAGGTCATCTCCTTCCGGTTTGGCAAGGACGCCGAAAAGATCGACAACTACATTGCGCTCGGCGGCTATGAGCAGGCCCGGCGCGCCATTGATATGGGCCCGGAAGCGATCATCAATGAGCTCAAAGCGTCGAATCTGCGCGGCCGCGGCGGCGCGGGCTTCCCGACCGGTCTCAAGTGGTCGTTCGTCCCAAAAACCTCAGACCGCCCGAAGTACATCCTGGTCAACGGCGATGAGTCAGAGCCCGGCACCTGCAAGGACCGCCCGATCTGCCAGTACGACCCGCACTCGGTTATCGAAGGCACCATTATTGCGGGGCTTGCGACAGGCGCGAAGCAGGGCTTCATCTACATGCGCGGCGAGTACCGCTACCTGCTCGAGATCATGGACAAGTGCATCGCTGAAGCCTACGAGAAAGGCTTCCTCGGCAAGAACATCTTCGGCATTGAGGGGCTCGATTTTGACTGCCTGTCGCACACCGGCGCCGGCGCCTATGAAGTCGGCGAAGAGTCGGCGCTGATGGAGTCGCTCGAAGGCAAGCGCGGCATCCCGCGCATCCGGCCTCCCTTCCCTGCAGTCGTCGGCCTGTACGGCGGCCCGACCGTGATTAATAACGTCGAGACGATCGCGAGCGTGCCGCACGTGCTGCGGCTGGGCGGCGCGGAGTACGCCAAGATCGGCACGGAGCGCAACGGAGGCACGCGGCTGTTCGGCATCTCCGGCCACGTCAACCGGCCCGGCGTGTACGAGCTGCCCATGGGCTACTCGCTTCGCAAAGCAATCTACGAGGTTGCCGGCGGCATCCCCGGCGGGCGCAAGCTCAAGGCGGTGGTGCCCGGGGGCTCGTCCGTGCCGGTGCTTAAGGCAGACGAGATCGATGTCGGCATGGACTTTGACCAGCTGGCGAAGGCAGGAACGATGCTCGGTTCCGCCGGCGTTGTGGTCCTTGATGAAACCGTGTCGATCGTTGAGTTCGCGCTGCGGACGATCAAGTTCTACCAGCACGAGAGCTGCGGCTGGTGCATCCCGTGCCGCGAGGGTACGGACTGGCTGAAGAAGACGATCACGCGCGTGTACCAGGGGCAAGGTGTGTCGAAGGATCTCGACAACATCAAGTACCTGGCGGAGAACATGATGGGCCGGACATTCTGCACGCTTGGGGACGCGGCGGCGATGCCGACCATCGGCTTTATTACCAAGATCCGGGAGGAGTTCGAGGCGTTTCTGGCCGAGAATCCGTCGACCCCGGGCTTGATCCTGGCGCAGCAGCCTGAGTTGGTGCAGCTCGCGGCGCACTAAGTGACGGCGAAGGACATCATCCGCATGATTGAGGCCGAGGGCTGGAGGCTGAAGAATTAAACTGGCAGCCATCGACACTTCGTTCACGCGACAAAGCCCGGCAAGACCCAGGTGCCTGTCCACGGTAATAAAGATCTGCCAAAGTCGGTCATCCACAGCATCCTCAAGCAGGCGGGGCTGAAATGAAGAAGCGCTATTTGGTCTACTACGAACGCACCATGGATACGACAGGCAAGTATTGCGATTGGGCCGGCTTCTGTCCGGACATTCCGGGCTGCGTCTCGGTCGGCGATTCCTTGGAACACATGCGAGCGATGATGCGCGAGGCCATGGAGGGTCTTATGCGGTTGATGGCCGAAGATGGCGATCCTGTTCCCCCTCCGACCATCACATCGCTCGACTTCACGTCGGCCGCAGCGGAAATGGAAGTCGCGTACACCGTTGTCGAATGGCTCGAAGTCGAAGTTCCGCAACAAGCCCTACTCTCGGCCCAGCAACCCGCGCTTTTCAGCGCAACCCAGGAAACACTTCATCATGGCTGACGTAAAGAATCTGAACTTCACCGTCGACGGCAAGCAGCTCACCGCGCCGGCCGGCACCCTGCTCATCGATGCCTGCAAGTCCGCCGGCATTGAAGTCCCGGCCTTCTGCTACTACCCGGGCCTCTCGCTTCAGGGCGCCTGCCGCATGTGCGTGGTGCGCGTTGACAAAATGCCAAAGCTCCAAACCGCATGCACCACCCCGGTGGCCGAAGGCATGGTCGTCACCACCGAGTCTGCGGAAATCGCGCAGTCGCGCAAGGGTGTGCTTGAGCTCTTGCTGGGCAACCACCCGCTCGACTGCCCGGTGTGCGACGCGGGCGGCCAGTGCGAGCTGCAGGACATGACCTTCAAGTATGGCGCGGCAGAGTCGAACTACACCGAGGTCAAGAACCACCGCGAAGAGCAGCAGTGGTCGCCGGTGGTGTACTTCGACCGCCCGCGCTGCATCCTCTGCTATCGGTGCGTGCGCGTCTGCGGCGAAGGCATGGACGTCTGGGCGCTCGGCGTGCAGAACCGCGGCGCGGCCTCGGTGATCGCGCCCAACATTGGAGAACACCTGTACTGCGATGATTGGTGCGACTGGATCTACATCTTCCCGGTCGGCGCGCTTACCTCAGGCTCCTACCGCTATAAGACGCGGCCTTGGGAGATGAACCATACCGCGACGATTTGTACCCACTGCGGTGACGGATGCAAGACCACGCTCGGCACTCGTCGCGACAACGAGGGTTCGGTGATCGTGCGCGGCGACAACCGCGACAAGAGCGGGCCGAACGGCGATTTTCTCTGCATCAAGGGCCGCTACTCATTTGACTTCGCGACCCGCGAGGACCGCATCGTAAAGCCGCTGGTGCGCCAGCCGAACGGCAAGCTGGAGCCCGCGACCTGGGAAGTCGCGCTCGACCACGTGGGCAAGCGTTTCCGCGAGATCCGCGACGCGCGCGGGGGCGAGTCGATCGGCGTCATCGGCTCGAACCGGACGACGAACGAAGAGAACTACCTGCTGCAGAAGTTCGCGCGCACGGTGCTCGGCACCAACAACATTGACCATCACCGCACCGCCGACTACCCGGCGTTCCTGGCCGCGCTTGGCGGGTCCGACAAGTCGGCGAGCATCCGCGACTTTGAAAAAGCACCGGCAATGTTGGTGCTGGGCAATGACCCCACCGAGCAGCACCCGCTGCTGGCCTGGAACATCCGCACCAACGTCCGTACCAACCGCGCGAAGCTCTACCTCGCGAACCATGCCGAGATCAAGCTGCGCCGGCAGGCAAAAGCGATGGTGCAAGTCCCCGAGCACGGCTACGGCGCGCTTGTCAGCTACCTCGCGGGCCAGGAGTCGGAGTTTGTGCCGAATGAGGCGGCAACGAAGTTTCGTGAAGCGCTGCTTGCCGAGCCGGAGCTGGTGATCGCCTTCGGCGCGGAGTTTCGCGGCCGCGATCTCCAGACCCTTGTGCAGTGGGCGCTCACGCTGCCAAACGCGAAGATCGCTGCGCTCGGTGATTACGTCAACTCGCGCGGCGCTGCCGATATGGGCGTCCTGCCCGACTTGCTGCCCGGCTACGTGCCAGTCGCGCAGGGCGGTGCCGGTCTTGCGAAGTACGCCGAAGAGTACGGCCAGGCTCTGGCGTCCACGCCGGGCAAGAACCTGCTCGAGATGCTGGACGCCGCCGGCCGCGGCGAGTTGGGGGCGCTTTACGTCGTCGGCGCGAACCCGATCGCGCGCTACTCGGTCGATCCGTCCGCGCTGCGCGACACTTTCCTCGTCGTGCAGGACATGTTCCTGACCGAGACCGCCGCGCTTGCCGACGTGGTGCTGCCCGCCGCCTACCTCTACGAGAAATCCGGCACCGTCACCAACACCTACGGCGATATCCAGATGGTCAAGAAGGCATCCGACACAGCGGGCGTGCGCCCGGATTTCGAGCTGATCGTGCGCATCGCCGACAAGATGGGTGCAAAAGCACAGTCGCTGGTGCCATTCGGCAAGGGCCTACGGGTCGACATGGGCCAGTCGCGCGGTGCGCAGTCCGGTGAGGCCGACCGCCATGCCGTGTGGCTGGCCGCGAACAACTACGAGCCGAAGGTGAGTCCGTTTGATCCGTTCGCCACCTTTGACGAGATCCAGCGACTCGTTCCCTCGTACGCCATCTCGCGCTTCGAGTTGTTCTCCGGCATGGACAAGCCGGTGCGTACCGACCTGGTTCAGATCGGTTCCGATCCTGGCTTTCTCAATCAGGATCGCCCGGACCTGGTGCTTCCGGCCCGGGATACGCTCTTCACTTCAGGTACACTTGGCCGTTACTCCTCTGTGCTGCATGAGGTACTCGAAAGCCGCGAAACCCGGCCCGTCGAGGCAGCCGCAGACTGATCCGCAAGCCGCGGGCTCCGCTTCCACGAAGCTCGCCGGCCTGCACTGTTGTAAGACCAGAAGCAAGATGGAAGGCCGAACGCGTGTCGACGATCCTGATTTTCACCCTGCTCAGCCTCATCAAGATCGCCGTCGTGCTGGTGATCTATCTCACCGCGGTCGCCTATACGGTGCTGCTCGAACGCAAGGTCGTGGGCCGCATCCAGAACCGCTGGGGACCCTCCCGCGTAGGTCCCTTTGGCTTGCTGCAGCCGCTCGCTGACGGCTTAAAGCTATTCCTCAAAGAAGACCTGCTGCCGACCGAGGTATACCGTCCGCTGTACATCGCAGCGCCGATCATTGCGCTCGTCTGCGCGCTCACCTCGATCGCGGTAGTGCCGTTTGGCGGCCCAAACAGCTGGCGCGGCGTGGAACTGTTCGACATCGCCGACGTCAACATCGGGCTGCTCGTCATTCTCGGCGTCACCTCGGTCGGCGTGTACGGGATCGCGCTTTCCGGCTGGGCTTCGAATAATAAATATTCCCTGCTCGGGTCCTTGCGGGCAAGCGCGCAGCTCATCTCCTACGAGCTCGCCCTCGGGCTCTCGCTGGTCGGTGTCGTCATGCGTGCCGGTTCGCTCCGCCTGCGCGACATCGTAGACGTTCAGTCAGCGCACGGCCTGCTCAGCTGGAACATCTTCGGCGGGCTGCAGATTGTTGGCTTTTTCATCTACCTGATGGCTGCCTACGCCGAGACCAACCGGACCCCCTTCGACCTGCCGGAAGCCGAAAGCGAGCTCGCCGCCGGCTACCACACCGAATATTCTTCCATGAAGTTCGCCATGTTCTTCATGGCCGAGTACGCCAACATGATCACCGTCGCTTGTGTCGCGACCCTGCTTTTCTTCGGCGGCTGGCTTAGCCCGCTCGGGCATTTATTCCCGGACAACTTCGGCGGCCCGATCCTGTCAGCGATCTTCCCGCTGCTCTGGTTTGTGTTCAAAGTATTTCTGTTCCTGTTCCTCTACATCTGGGTGCGCGGTACGCTGCCCCGCTTCCGCTATGACCAGCTGATGGGTTTCGGCTGGAAGTTCCTGATGCCGCTCGCCATCCTCAACATCATCGTGTCGAGCCTGTGGTTTGCCTGGCGGTCTCCGCTCTAACCCTCTCAAGCAACAGCCTGCTGCGCAAAACGTGATTTACAATTTGACTCGCCGGCAAATGGTTACTTCGGGAAGGCCTGAAACAGCTTTCGCGGAGCGATCCCGGAAAGAACCTCTGCGAGTCAATCTCGCCGCGAGTGTGACCCCGAATGTACGTCGTCCTCTTCTTCATCTTTGCGACACTCTGCATAGGGGGCGCTCTGAACCTGCTCAGAGCGCGTCAGCCGATCAACAGCGCGCTCTCGCTCGTCGTCGTCATGGTCTCGCTTGCCGTGCTCTACCTGCTGCTTGGCGCGGAGTTTCTTGCCGCGGCTCAGGTCATCGTGTACTCGGGAGCCATCATGGTGCTGTTCACCTTTGTCATCATGCTGCTGAACGCAGGCACCGAAGAGCGCTCGCGAAATATCAGCAAGGTGGCTTACGGCGCGGGTTTCCCTGGTGTGCTCGCACTGGTTTGCCTGCTCTCGTTTGTCTTCCTGCACGAGCGGCTGCACCTGGGCACGACTGCGCTGGGCGACCAGCTGGTTACTACCACCGCGCTTTCGCGCGTTCTCTTCCGCGACCTGCTGCTGCCTTTTGAGGTCACCTCCGTGTTGATCCTGATCGCGATCCTCGGCGCGGTTGCGCTCGCCCGCAAGGAGCCCAGCTAGCATGACGGTACCGGTCGCCTACTACCTCGTGCTCTCGGCCATCCTGTTTTCAATCGGCGTGGGCGCGTTCCTCATCAAGCGCAACATCATCACGATCTTTATGTCGATCGAACTGATGCTGAACGCGGTCAATCTTGCCTTTGTCGCGTTCTCGCACCAGCATCGAGAGGTCTCCGGGCAGCTGTTTGTTTTCTTTGTCATGGTGGTGGCCGCGGCGGAAGCCGCCGTAGGACTCGCAATCATCATCGCCATCTTCCGTGCCCGCAACACCCTCGACGTCGACCAAGTCGACCTGATGAAGCTATGAACGGAGCCGCCCTGCACGACCAAGCCCTGTACGACCACGCCGCTTCCCTCCACCTGCTCTGGATTCCGCTGCTGCCGTTTCTAGGCTTTCTAATCAATGGCACCCTTGGCCGACGCCTTTCGCGGCCTGCTGTTTCGGCAATCGCGCTCCTGTTCACGGGCGTGCCCTTCCTTCCGGTCGCGAGCATCGCACTGCGCTTCCATGCGCTCGCCCTGCCGCACATCGAGTACGTCGCTCCCTGGATCGTCGCCGGGCGCTTCCACGCGGACTTCGCCTTCGTGCTCGACCAGCTCACCATAGTGTTTCTGCTGGTTATCACGGGCGTCGGATTTCTGATCCACCTGTACTCGGTCGGATACATGGCGCACGAAGAAGGTTTCTGGCGCTTCTTCGCCTACCTCAACCTGTTCATGTTCTTCATGCTGACGCTGGTGCTGGCGGAAAACTTTCTGCTGCTGTTTGTCGGCTGGGAAGGCGTCGGCCTCTCCTCGTACCTGCTGATCGGCTACTACTTCGACCGCGATTCGGCCGCGAATGCAGGCCGTAAGGCGTTCGTCGTCAACCGCATCGGCGACTTCGGCTTTCTGCTCGCGATTTTTCTGGTCATTGTCCACTTCGGCACCCTGAGCTTCCCTGCCGTCATGACGAACCTCGCCGCGCAGCCCACGCTCGAGGGCGGCTGGCTGACCGCGATAGCGCTCTGCCTGCTGGTCGGCGCCGCCGGCAAATCGGCACAGATTCCCTTGTACGTCTGGCTCCCGGACGCCATGGAAGGTCCCACACCGGTTTCGGCGCTCATCCACGCGGCCACCATGGTCACGGCCGGTGTATACATGGTCGCGCGCGCACACCCTATCTTTGACCGGTCGCCATTTGCACTCGGCACGGTGGCAATCATCGGCTGCGCGACGGCCTTCTTCGCAGCCACTATCGGCCTGATGCAGACCGACATCAAGCGCGTGCTTGCCTACTCGACCGTTTCGCAGCTCGGCTACATGTTCATGGCCTGCGGCGTCGCTGCGTACTCGTCGGCAATCTTTCACGTCGTGACCCACGCGTTCTTCAAGGCACTGCTGTTCCTCGCGGCCGGTTCGGTCATTCACGCGCTTAACGGCGAACAGGATATGCGCGTCATGGGGGGCCTACGTACGAAAATACCTGTCACGTTCTGGACTATGACTGCCGGCGTCTTTGCAATTGCGGGCTTCCCGCCGTTTTCGGGTTTTGTGTCGAAAGACGAGATCCTGTATCAAACTTTCGCCTCGACGATGCCCGGCGCGAAGCTGCTCTGGTTCGTCGCCCTGCTTACCGCTGGGCTGACCGCGTTCTACATGTTCCGGCTGTGGTTTCTGACCTTCTTCGGCGCAAGCCGCGCCGTAGCGCCTGGCCCGCACACGCCCGAGCCGACCCACCATGCCGAGGCCTCGAAGGGCATGGCGGAAGCTACCACCGAGCACGCCGCGCCGCACGCCGGCGTCACTCACAGTGTCGACTCACACGTTGACGCGCACCACTCAAGTGAGCCTCACGAGAGCCCCTGGGTTATGCTCGCCCCGCTCGTCATCCTGGCTCTGCTCGCCGTCTTTGGCGGAGGCCTGGGCTGGCCTGAGTTCCTTGGCGGCTCCAACTTTTTCGGCCGCTTTCTGTCCCCCGTGACTCGCACCGCCCTCTCCACAGAACCCGTCAACGGCGTCTCTCTGGAAGCAATCCTCGCTGCGGTTTCCACGCTGACCGCCTTTGCGGGCCTTGGCGCTGCGTACGTCTTCTATGTCGCGCGTCCGGCCCTGCCGCAGCAGCTCTCGACGCAGTTCCGCGGCTTCTACCTGCTGCTGCTCGACAAATACCGCATCGACGAGCTCTACGACGTCACGCTGGTCCGCCCGATTGTCGCCTTCTCACGCTACGTGCTGTCGGCCTTTGTCGACGGCGGCCTGATCACCGGCGCGGGCTTCGGCATGGGCGAGGGCATGAAGGGTCTCGGCGCGGTCGCACAGCGTATGCAGTCCGGCAACATCCGCTCCTACGCGGGCTGGCTCGCGCTCGGCGCGGCCGCTCTGCTGGTGCTTACCTTCTTCGGCTTCGGCGACCGCATGGTGCTGCCGCGTTGATGCCTGCCCACTTCAAGACGCTCCGCATCGGCTCTAAGGACGAACCCACTTGCTGAACGAACACATTCTTTCGGTCATGACCTTCACCCCCGCCGTCGGCGCGATCCTGATCGCGCTGCTGCCGCGGCAGGGCCGCTCTGTGCAGTGGTGCGCGCTCGTGTTCTCGCTGCTCACCTTCGCGCTCACGCTGCACCTACCGTCCCACTACGACTACAGCGCGCGCACCTTCCAGTTTGTCGAGAACTACTACTGGATTCAGAACCCGAACATTCACTACCACACCGGGGTGGACGGGCTTTCGCTCTGGCTCGTGGTGCTGACCGGCTTTCTGGCCCCGCTCGGCGTGCTCGTGAGCTGGAACGCGATCGCGGCGCGCACCAAGGAGTTCTACTTTTTCTTCCTGCTGCAGCAGACCGCGATGCTGGGCGTGTTTGTCTCGCTTGACCTGTTCCTTTACTACGGCTTCTGGGAGCTTTCGCTGGTCCCCATGGCGATCCTGATTGCCATGTTCGGGCGCACCAAAGGGCCTGCGGCCGCGATCAAGTTTTTCCTGTACACCTTTATTCCATCCGCGTTGTTTCTGGTCGGCATCCTGTATCTTTACGCCAAGGCGGGCACCTTCGACTTCGTTGAGCTGCAGGCCATGCTCTCCGGCGGCCGCCTTGCCATCACCAGCGCCGCCATGGCCTGGACCGCCTTTGCCTTTCTGTTTGCTTTCGCTGTGAAAGTTCCGATCTTCCCGCTGCACGGCTGGCTGGGCGACGTGTTTTCCGAAGCACCGACCGCGATGGCGATCGTGGTCGCGGGCAAGCTTGGGCTGTACTCGCTCATCCGCTTCAACCTTGGGCTTTTCCCGGCGCAGTCGCGTGCGTTTGCGCCGTGGATGGTCGCGCTCTCGGTCATCGGCATCCTGTACGGGTCCTTGAATGCACTCGTGCAAAAGGATTTGAAACGCGTGGTCGCCTTCGGCACGCTTGCGGCGCTTTCCTTCTGCACCCTCGGCATTTTCTGCTTCTCGATTGCGGGCCTCGATGGCGCGGTCTACCAAACGCTCAACGAAGGCCTGATCGGCGGCGCGCTGCTGTCGCTGCTCGGCATCCTCTATGAGCGCTACGGCACCTACGAGACAGCAGCCTACGGCGGCCTGGCCGCGCGGCTCCCTTGGATGGTCACCTTTTTTGTCATCACCGGGCTGGCGCTGGTCGGCCTGCCCATTCTGAACGGCTTTGTGGGTGAGTTCCTGGTGCTGTCGTCCGCATTTGCCACCCATGTCGGCTGGGGCGTTGCGGCCACCGCCGGCGTGATCCTGAGCGCGGCCTATTTCCTCACCATGATCC
>CAXTMW010000015.1:12526-14960 GCA_964245455.1 uncultured Acidobacteriaceae bacterium | reverse complement strand
TGGTCAGCGGGCGCGGCGGCATCGGCGACCTGAACGGGCGCGAGCACCTGCTGATCTGGCCCTTTATCCTGCTCATGCTGATCATGGGCGTGGCGTCTCCATACTGGCTGCGTGCGATTGACCCGGCTGTGACCGGCTACACCACAAAGCCCGCGCTTCCGGCGCACACCCCAACGCTTGCCGGCAGCAAGACCGTACGCGCGGAGGCCCAATGAACACGCAGCTTCTCCGCATCTGGCCCGAGGTGATCCTCACCCTGACCGGCGTCGCGATCATGATGATCGACCCCGTGCTGCCGCGCCGCACGAGCCGCAAATCGATGGGCTGGCTCGCCGTGGTCGGTACAATTCTGGCGCTGTTCGCTTCCATCCAGCAGCTGCACCTGCCCGCCGGCACCGCGTACTACAACACGGTCCAGACCGACGCATTTTCGGCCTTCTTCCACGTGCTGATTGCCGGCATCGTCCTGGTTTCGCTGCTCACCACGCTTGACTCTGTCAAAGCCGACCAGGAAAACCTGGGCGAGCTGTTTGCGCTGACGATCTTCGGCGCGGTCGGCTCCATGCTCATGACCTCTGCTGTGGAATTGCTGCTGGTCTTCGTCGCGCTGGAAATTTCCTCCATTTCGAGCTACATCCTGGCCGGTTTCCGCCGCAAGACGGGTAAAAGTCCCGAGGCGGCGATCAAGTATTTCCTGCTCGGCTCCTTCGCGACCGCCTTCTTCCTGTACGGCATCGCGATGGTCTTCGGCGCCACTGGCACTACCCGCATTAGCTTGATGGCCGCGCAGCTCCCATCCAGCACCACGCCCATGCTCGCGACACTCGGCGTTGGCATGATCCTGATCGGGCTCGGCTTCAAGGTGTCCGCCGCTCCCTTCCACGTCTGGACGCCCGACACCTACGAAGGCGCGCCCTCGCCGATCGTCGGCATGATGTCCACCGCGCCCAAGGCTGCTGCCTTTGCCGTGCTGCTGCGCATCCTGTTCGTCGCCTTCCCCACGCTCTACGCGCACTGGCAGCCCATGGTCTGGTGGATGGCCGTACTGTCCATGACGATCGGCAATCTCGGCGCGCTTCGGCAGCGCAACGTCAAACGCATGCTCGCCTACTCGTCGATCGCGAACGCGGGCTACCTGCTGGTCGCTTTCACGGCGCTCTCGGCAGACGGTGTTGCCGCGGCCAGCTTTTACACCGTCACCTACGCCGCGATGAACGTGGGCATCTTCGCCGTCATCTCGCACGCAGGCGGCTACGACGACCGCCTGACGACGGTCCAAGACTATCGGGGGCTCGGCTACCGCTCGCCGCTGCTGGGCGGCGCGATGGCGTTTTTCCTGATCTCGCTGATCGGGATTCCCTTCACCGGCGGCTTCTTCGGCAAGTTTTGTGTCTTCGCGGCCGCGCTGCACTCGGGCTTGGTTTCGCTCGCAATTATTGGGCTTATCAACTCGGGTGTCGCCGCGTTCTACTACCTGCGGCTGCTGGCGTCGATCTACTCGCGGCCGTATGAAAACGCGCCAATGGAGGCGATGCCTCGCATCCAGGTACCGCTCTTGTTCGCCATCTTTCTCGCTGCCAGCGCTACGTTGCTGCTGGGTGTGGTTCCTGGGCGTGTGCTGAATGCAGCGCGCGCCGGCGCGTTCACATTTGGCCTGACCGATGCCGCGATGACCGCGCATGCGCCGGCCGCGACCCTGGCTCCGGCATCGACGACCATCAAGCCGGTACAGGTGCAATAAGGGACCACTAGAAAAGTCTGACGTCCTTGCGCGCCCAGACAGATGCGGCCGCCGTTATGATGGCTGCGGCGGTCCCTATAGACGCGGCAGCCGCGCTCCATAGGGTGCCTGCGGGGACTGCCTGCCCGACGGCGACAGCGAACAGCCGCGGCAAACCGCCGCTACCGTGTATTCCTGCCCCGGTAAGCCCGGCCAGCACCGCGCCGGTGAGTGCGGCGGCAAGCAGCTGCGGGAACAGCACCGAGCACAGCAAACCCACGGCGCAAAGCAGCAGTCCGGCGCTGAACTGGGCCACGAGCGAACCCAGCAGCAAGGGGGTACGCAGGTGCAGCACGCCCGCAAAGAAGCCGGCGTTGCCGAGCCACACCAGCACGTAGGCAAGAAACGGCAGATACGTGCTCGCGCCGAGCGAAAGGAGGTACTCGGTCCGGCTCACGGCACGCCCAAGGATCTGCTGCGTTCTACGGGCGCGCTGCTCCGTGCCCAGCGCCATGCCGGTTCCAAGCCCCGCCAGCACCAGCCCGTAGAACAGCTCCTGTTCCAGCGCGGCAGCCACATCGTCGACCGCCGGAACGCCATGCGAGGCGAGGAGCAGGATAGCGGAAAACACACACGGCCACAGCAGCAGAAGCCCAAGAAGCACACGGTTCTGCCGCATCAGCGTGCGGGTCACAAGCGCTATCCGTCCGAGGC
>CAXTMW010000015.1:0-12516 GCA_964245455.1 uncultured Acidobacteriaceae bacterium | reverse complement strand
CCCTACCGGGCTCCCGCGTTTCGGCGCCGCGAGCCCGTGCGAACAGGTCCTCCAAGGTTCGATGCTCCCGCTCCACGCGCACCAGTTCCCCGCCCGCGCTCCAGGCGTGCTCGAGAAAGCTGCGCTGCTCGCCGATCGGCACCGAGAAGGTAAGATCCGTGCTGTAGGCAGCCTGCGGGGGGCGCAGCCATGCACTATGCGACTGCACAAATGGGTGCGTGCGACTCAGGCCGCGCAGGGTGATGTGCGCCAGAGCGCCTTCTTCCAGCAGGCTCTCCATCGAACCCGACTGGAGCAGCCGGCCTCCGTCGAGAAAGGCGGCTCGATCGCAAAGCTGCTCAACCTCCTGGAGCTGGTGCGATGAAAGGAACACCGCTGCTCCTTCACCTCTCGCGTGGTCAAGCGCCTCGCGCACCAGCGCCTCGCCGGGCGGGTCCAGCGCCGCGGTGGGCTCATCCAGAACGAGCAGGTCAGGCCGACTGATGAGCGCCTGCGCCAGGGCGAGCCGCTGCTGCATGCCGCGCGAGAACTTGCGGGCATCGCCTTTTTCGGCCGGCAGATCGAGCCGGCGCAGCAGCTCCAACGCGCGCGTTCGCAGCGCACCGCCATTTACACTGCCGTTCAGGCATGCGGCCAGCAGCACCGCCTCAAGCGCCGGACCGGGAAAGAAGACGGGAGCATCAGGCACGTAGCCAACGCGTGCCCGAGCCGCGCGCGCTTGGGCAAACGGCGCGCCCAGCAGCTCACCGCGGCCGCCGCTTGGCTGCAGCAAGCCCATCGCAATGTGGATCGCGGTTGACTTCCCCGCGCCGTTCGGCCCCAGGAAGCCGAAGATTTCGCCCTCCTCGACCGCAAGGTGCAGAGGGTGGAGCGCCGTCGCCTGCCCGAAGCGTTTCGCGATGCCGTCGAAAAGGAGTCGTGTAGCCATGGAGTGTAATTGGATGGCACAAAAATAGAAGAGCCCTCACCGAGGTGAGGGCTCTCGTACCGCAAAGGAATGCTTACTTGACTTTGGCGAACACAATGACCAGCGTGAACAAGGCGAGTGACTCGATAAAGGCGAGCCCGAGCACGTAGAAAAACAGAATGCCGGCGCGCGCGCCCGGGTTGCGGGCAAACCCTTCCGCAGCCTTTGCGGCGGCAAGACCCTGGCCGATACCGCAGCCCGCCGAGGCGAGACCCATGCCGATGCCCGCGCCAAGCGGGACGTAGCTGGCTGCCCCACCATTGCCGCCGGTGGTCTGCGCCCATGCCGGCGATGCCAGCAGAAGGACGGAAAGCGTCATAAACAAGTACTGAAGCTGCTTCATTGCGGTTGTTCTCCTTGTCGCTTCCTGAGTGCGGGGTCGGCAGTGGGTGGTTGACCGCGGCTCTGGGCGCGGCCCTCACGCTGCCGGTCCTCCCCTTGCGCCGGGGCGGAAGCGTTGCTCCCCGGCAGGACTTGATGCTTCCTCGAAGGATCGAAAGGCCTAAAGCGCCTCTTCCTCATGCGATGAGGCCTGTGAAAGATAAATCATGGCGAGCAGCATGAACACATATGCCTGAATGACAGCAACCGCCGCATGAAGCCCCAGAAACACAATCGGCAGCCCAATGGGAACAAGCGAGAAAAACACCATCGTCAACAGATCGCTCGCGAACATATTCGCGTACAAACGCACGGTAAGCGACAGGATACGAGCGATGTGCGAAATGATCTCAAGCGGCAGCATAAACGGGGCCATCCACCACACCGGCCCGAGGAAGTGCTTGAAGTAGCCGACCGGGCCGTTGGCCGCGATGCCGACTGCGTTGTAGTAGACGAACGTGAGCAGCGCGAGTCCCAACGGCACGACCGGGCTGGAGGTCGGTGTGTCGATACCCGGCAGCAAACCGATGAAGTTGCACAGCAGCACAAACAGGAAGATGGTGCCGACAAAGGGCATATGGCGCGCGTGATCGTGATCGATGATCGACTGGCCCTGCCCGTCGACAAACTCGTACACGCTCTCGGCAACCAGCTGCAGCGTGCCCGGCTTTTCCACACGCAGGCTTATACGCACCAGCACGAAAAACAGCAGAAGCAGCGTAAACGCGACCAGCTCAAGGGTGAGTGCATTGGTGATCGGCGCGCGCGGCTGGGCCAGGTGCACACCGAGCGCCAGCAAAAGTGCATCGATAGGAGCAGCAAAAAGCCTGTTAAGCGTGCGCTGGAGTGCGTCGAGGAGGAAAAGCATAGATCCTTTGTCTGGTTCTTCTAATGTGGCTTCGCAGTTCGTGCGGGAGATCGCTAAGCGCGGACAAGCCGGAATGCTTCAACCGTCAGCGCTACCACAGCGAGCAGCAATCCACCCAACAACGCGAAAACTGATCCGTGGAGACCTTTCAGGCTAGCATAAAGCACCGCTGCCGCCACAATCAGCCGCAGAAAGAAGCCCAGAATCGTGCGGCCGCCGCCGACAGTCTGCTGGTTGACCAGTTTTGCCGAGATGAGCGCGAGCAGCTTCTGCCACTCCCATAGGCTCGCCAGTGATACCGCCGCGCCTACCAGCAGCAGCAGCGCCGTTTGCCAGCCGAAAAACACCAGCAGCAGCGATGCCAGCAGGAGGCTCAGCACGCCAACCAGCCGCATTGCCCGGACCATGGCAGCCTTGAGGTGCGCGTCTGAGAACTCGAGCGGCTCCGCCGGCAGATTGCCACTGTTTCCGCTCATGACTTCGTTTCATCCACATCATTGCCTCGAGCAAAGCCGGGCCCCTTGGGCGCTTGAGGGTCCACGGCGGTCGCGCCGAGCAGCCCGGGCTCCGCGATCATGCGAAACAACTGCACAAAGCCTGCCACTGCCCCAAACACAAGGCCGGCTATAAAGATCCAATGCTGGTGCAGCAGCTTGTCCAGGCCCGCGCCGAGCAGCCAGCCGACCAGCACCGCGACCGGCAGGATAAACGCAATTTGCGTCAGCTTTTCCGCCTTGACCACAGCGTCTACCGCGCCGTTCACAGGCTTTCCGGGTTGGCGGGGTTGCGGGCTCATGGCTCGCTCCCACTCTACCAAGTCAGCCCGCCCCGCGCTTGCTTTGGCCATGAGCGTCCTATACTGGGCAGGACTCTCCCCGCAGCAATCGAAGGACCCAGTGAGTGAATCGGAATTCGAGCGCAGCCTCCTCGCGCTCCGGCAGGACAAGCTCGAGCAGATTGTCGCGCTCGGCCAGCAGGCCTACCCCAACAGCTACCGCGCCACGCACAGCATTGCCGAGATATGGAAACACTATGCGGAGGCGACCGCGGAGCAGCTTGAAGCCGAGCGCGTGCCGGTCTCGGTCGCCGGCCGCCTGATGACGATCCGTTTGCAGGGCAAAGCCGGATTCGCGCACCTGCAGGCCGAGGGCCGGCGGCTACAGGTGTACATCCGCAAGGATGCGGTCGGCGAGCAGGCTTTCGCGCTGTACCGGCTGCTCGACGCCGGCGACCACATCGGGGTGACCGGCTACCTGTTTCGCACACGTACCGGCGAGCTGAGCGTCCACGTCGAAACGCTCACCTTCCTCACCAAAGCCATGCTCGCCCTGCCGGAGAAGTACCACGGGCTTGCGGACGTGGAGCTGCGCTACCGCCAGCGCTACGTTGACCTGTTTATGAACACGGAGCTCGAAACCGTGGACACCGAGGCGCCGCACAGCGAGCACGACAAACACGAGACCCGGAGCGAGCTGCAGGCGGAGGAGATCGGCTCGCAGTCGTCGGAAGCGCAGCTGCACGGGGCAACTGTGCCCGGCATGACTGTGCCCGGCGTAGTTACAGTAAGCACGGACGCGATCCGGGTGCGCGACGTGTTTGTGAAGCGTGCGAGCGCGCTGCGAGCGCTGCGGCGCTTTTTCGACGAGCGCGGCTACCTGGAAGTGGAAACTCCGATGATGCAGCCAGTCGCGGGCGGTGCCGCGGCCAAGCCGTTCACCACGCACCACAATGCGCTCGATCTTGACCTGTTTCTGCGCATTGCGCCCGAGCTTTACTTAAAGCGGCTGGTGGTCGGCGGGCTTGACCGCGTGTACGAGATCAACCGTAATTTTCGTAATGAGGGGACCTCAACCCAGCACAACCCTGAGTTCACGATGCTCGAGTTTTATCAGGCGTACGCGAATTATCACGACCTGATGGATTTGACCGAGGAGCTGGTCGCGTCTGTTGCGCGTGAGGTCAACGGGACGACGGTGACGAAGTTCAACGGGCACACCATTGATCTCGCTAAGTGGAAGCGCTACTCGATGCGCGAGGCGATCATCGAGTTCTGGCCGGATGAAACAGGGCCGTCTCCATCGGTTGAGGCCATGAAGGAGGAACAGAGCGTGCGAGCCCTCATCGAGCAGCTCCGAGCCGGTCGCTACGCGATCGACAGTAAACCAGGCGAGCTTCTCGGCAAGACGATCGCCACGATTTTCGAAGTCGTCGCCGAAGAACACCTCATCCAGCCGACCATCATCTACGACTTCCCGCTTGCCGTCTCCCCGCTCTCGAAGCAAAAGCCGGACGAGCCCGATTGGGTCGAGCGGTTCGAGTTCTACATCGGCGGCTTCGAGGTCGGGAATGCCTTCTCCGAGCTGAACGACCCTGCCGAGCAGCGGCGCCGCTTCGAGGACCAGCTCCGGCAGAAAGCCCGCGGCGACGACGAAGCACACGCCATGGACGAGGACTACCTGCGCGCGCTCTCCTACGGCCTGCCGCCGACCGCCGGCGAAGGCATCGGCATCGACCGACTAGTCATGATCTTGACCGGTGCCCGCTCCATCCGCGACGTCATCCTCTTCCCTCTGCTGCGTCCGCAGGCGAACTAGAGTCACTCGGCATCCTCACACTAAACGTCAAAATCGTCTACGAAGGCCTATGTCCGTCGCCGCCAAGTAATTCTTACTACGTACATGGACAAGTAAACGGGAGCCAAAAGCCAACAGAAGCCGACCTCAGAGGATGAACGAGGACCAAAAGCCTTACATCATGACGCCGGACAAGTAGCTTTGGATTGTAAAGCCGATGGTCCGGATAATTTGCTCCCGCTGCATCGCTACGACCGGCTTGTAGGCGAACAGATAGCGACTCACGACGAGCCCCGCGATTTGCATCAGGATGAGGCCGATGCGCTCTTCCTGGCGGTCTTTCCGGACTACCTTGCCAATAGCTGGAAGGGCTTGCTGCTGGACGATCTGCACGAATCGCTGCCGCGCGAGATCATGGGTTCCAGCCGCCCGAAGCAGTACCCGCAGTTCGCGGCCGGTGCTTTCGCCCTCCCACTGCTCCAGGATGTGGGCGACCAAGACTTCTCCCCTGCGCTCAGGCGCCACCCTGGTCAGGTCCGGCATGTGGAAGTCGATCGAAGCAGCCGTAGCGAAGAGTTCCTCTTTGCTGTGGTAGTAGCGCATGACCATGGACGGATGAATCTCCGCGGCCGCGGCGACGGCGCGGATGGTGGTGTTCTCGAAGCCCAGTTCGGCAAAGAGTCTCCGCGCCTGCGCGAGGATACGCTGGCGGGTCGCTTGAGAGCGAAGCGGTTTCTCCGGATCTTCTTTTTCGCTGGAAATCACCTTTCTTTAGATTGCATCAGATCAGTATGCAAACAGATGTTTGCATACAAACGTATGCGAGCGCGTTCATCAAGCGAGGGGACACATGCCGACAACACCATACACACTGCAGCGCCGGGTAGAACGGTTCCGCGATCAACGCTGGCTCTTGGACAAGGTCATCGAGCTCGCCGGCCCGGAATTCGATCAGTCACGGCTGCAGTATTACAGTGCGCCGATGAGCTCGGATCATCGCGGTCCGGTGATGGGCCTCAAGGCTCTCATTCACCGCTGGGACGACCTCACGCGGGAGTTTGCCCGCCTGGCACGCCGCTATGAGGTCCAGGCACGCGCCTCGCTTGCCGCAGGGCACGAGATCACTGCCGGCGATGGATTTTTCTCGGCATCGGTGATGTATGGAGCGGCCCAGTGGCCCATCTTCGCCAACACCGAGTTGAACCTCACGCTGGAGCGTAAAAAGACCGAGTGCTTCCTCGAGTTCGCGCGTTTCGCCGATCACACGATCGAAGCGGTGGAGATCCCGTACGGCGATCAGACCCTGGCCGCCTACCTTCATCTGCCCCCGGGGTACCAGGGCGGAAAGCTGCCGGCTTTGGTTATGGTTTCCGGCATGGATGCGTTCAAGGAGATGCAGATCAATGCCTCGGCGGACCGCTTTCTCCGGCGCGGCTTCGCCTGCCTGATGCTCGATGGTCCGGGCCAGGGAACGTCCCTTCCGCGCGGCATCTGGTACGACCCCGATCGTTACGGCGAGGCGGGCAAGGCCGCGTGGGAGTTTATGGCCGCGCGGGAAGAGGTCGACTCCGAACGCATTATGGTCTGGGGCCTTTCGTTCGGCTCCTTCTGGGCGACCCAGATGGCCGCGGCCGAGCCTCGCTACGCGGCGTGCGCGGTCATGTACACCTGCTTCCAACCGCACAACTGGCCGCTGTACGAGATGGCATCCCCATCCTTTAAACAGCGCTTCCTGTACATGACAGGCGTGGAAGACGAGTCCAGCTTCAAGGCTGTCATGGAGAAGATGGACGTCTTTGCGCTCAGTCCCAGGCTGCGGATGCCCTATTTCGTGATGGCCGGCGAGGACGACAGCCTCAGCGACGTGGCGTGTACCTTTGAGCACCTCAACCGTGTGCCCGGCCCCAAGACGCTCGTCCTGTTTGCCGGGGAAGAACACGGCATGGGCGGCTCGCGCTCCTCTCAACTGGGGCCACCGTTCTTCCCCATGATTGCCGACTGGCTGGCTGACCGGGCCAAAGGCAAGCCGTTGCAATCGACCTATATAGTGGTGGACACCACGGGCCAGCTTCATACCGAGCCCTGGGGAGACAAGCGTGTCTACCAGTACGGCGCGCCGCTTGGGGTAGAGCAGTTGTTTTCCGACAAACCGCCGCTCGGGCTCTCATAGCCAGATTGACGTTTGCTTTGGTGGTCCTCACTTCACCCCAAGCGCCTGCGCGACCATCTGGGGCGCAAACGCGATCCGATTGCGCCCCTCCTGCTTGGCACGGTACAGCGCGGCGTCGGCCAGCTGCACCGCCAGCTCCGCCTGCGGCTGGTTGTGGTCGAGCCACGCCACACCGAAAGAGCAGGTCACCTGAATCTGCTCGCCCCCATGTTCGACCCGGCGCGAAGCTACTGCTTCACGGATCGCTTCCACACGGGCCAGCGCGTGCGATGGCTGCAGCCCGGGGATGATAATCAGTAGCTCCTCGCCCCCGTAACGGCCGACCGAGTCGCCCGGCCGCAGCGTCGCGCGAAACCGTTCCGCGCACTCCTGCAGCACAGCGTCTCCCGCGGCATGACCGTAACGGTCGTTGACAGACTTGAAGTGGTCCAGGTCTGCCATGATGACGCTCAGCATCGTTCCGCTTTCAAGCGCCGCGTCGCGCAGCAGGTGCAGTACCTCGAAAATCGCCGAGCGGTTCAGCAGGCCCGTCAGCGCATCGCGCCGCGAGGTTTCCACCAGCTCCCGCTGCGTACGCTCCAGTTCGGCCTTTTCGGCAAGCAGCTGCGCGGTCTGGCGGTCTACTTTGCTCTTCAGGGTGGCTTCGCTTGCCTTCAGCTGCCGCAGGCTGAGCCGCCATGCCGACATGCCGAGCAGCAGCACCAGCAGGAGGCCTACCAGCTTCGAGCGATCGCGTTGGTACCAGGGGGGCAGCAGCGTGAAAGGGTAGTGGACCGCTTGGGAAAACGTGCCGACCCGCTTGTCCATCGCCTGCACGCTCAGGGTGTAGTCACCCGGCACAAGTCCTGAAAACCGCAGGTGGCTCGAGTTGGCGACGATCCACTGCCCTTGCACCGGTTGGAGCCGGTACTGGAACTGCAAGGCGCGCGGCCGGCCATAATCGGTCGAAAACAACTCCGCCGTGAGCTCCGGATCCTTGATCTGCAAGCGAAGCGGGTGGTCGGCCTCGAGCTGCCGGCCGCCCAGGCGCACCTCGCGTACGCTGACCTCGGGCGCCGGCACCCGGAACAGCCGTTCCGGGTGTAGCAGATGAGAGAGCCCGGCCGCGGTGCCAATCCACATGGAGCCGTCCGGATCTTCAAGGATGCTCGATGTGTCGGTGTCATCCGAGATCAGCCCATCCTCCTGGGTGCAGTGCACCCATCGATTGCCGTCGAATACAAAGATGCCCAGGTCGGTGCCGACCCACATCCAGTGCCGTCGATCAAACGCGATGAAGCTGATGTCGTCTGAACCTACGATCGATTCCGGGATGAACCCGAGAACCTCCGCGTGGTCGTCCACCATGCGCAGGTGCAGCAAGGGTTTGGGTAGGGGCGCCTGGAGCCAGAAGGTTCCGTCCGGAGCCGCGGTCAGCACCGGGTAGTCGATCAGTTTGGCCCCATCCGGGAACTGCATGTGCGTCCATCGGTCCCCGTCCAGCCGATAGATTCCGCCGGCAGCTGTAAACCAGAGCGCCCCAGCGCCGTCGCGGGTCACGCCCCAGGCGTTTCGCACCGGCGCTCCCGCGTCGCGCACCACATGGGGAGTGCGCCAAAGGTCCTCCTCCGAGACGGAGGCCACGCCCTTGGCGGAACAGATCCACACCCGCTTGCCTTCGCCGTCGCTCCACACCCTGTAGACGTAGCCAAGATCGTCAGCCACAACATGCGCTTGTCGGGTTGCGGGATCGAAATCGACGAGCCTGCCCTGGCTTGTACCCGCCCAGAGATGGCCGCGGTCGTCGAGCGCGACGCTTTCGGTCCCGTGCAGCTGCCGGCCGGAGCTCATCTGCAGCGCCCTGCCATGCGCCTCGTCCAGCAGATCGAGATTGTTCATCTCCGCAACCCAGAGCCGGCCTTGCCGGTCGCGCAGCATGTTTGAGATCACATTGCTGCTCAAGCCCTCGGAGCGCGTCCAGCCTTGCCAGTTTCCATACCCAAGCCAGCGCCAGATACCTCCGCCCATGGGCGCCAGCCACAGGCCCCCATCCTTGGCAAAGAACATGGCAGTGATCTGGCTTGGGGGCAAGCCGCTCGCCGAACCGAGGCGGCTCCACTTTCCAGCCTGCAAACGCGCGAGGCCGTCCGGCACATTCGCGAGGATAGAGCCGTTCGGGTCTTCCGCAAGCGCGCTATCGTCCAGCTCCGGCTCTTCCCGCTGGGATGGGTCGCCGTAGCGGACGACGGCGTGCGTCTGTGCGTCAAGTCGCAGCACCTCGCCTGCTCCGCGCGCCCAAAGGCCGCCGTCGCGTGCCGGCAGAAGCGTCGCCCAGCGGTTGCGGGGAACCCCGCGGGACGCGTCCCAGACAGACACCGTGGCGTCGCCGGATCGATCCGGATGCAGCTCGCACAAGGCCGTGTCGCAGCCGGCCCACAGGCGCTCGTGGCCGGGGTCAGCCGTCAGACTGGTCAGCTCCATGTGTGCGCCTGCTCCGGAGAAGCGTAGAGGCGCGACGGACCAGCTGGCGCCGCGGTCCGCGCTGTGCACCCGCTCCAGCTGGCCCGCGCGCAGCAGAAACAGGGTGTCCGGCTGCTCCGGCAGCGAAGCCAGCGCGACCCCGCCTTCCAGCAGCAGGCTCTGGTCAATGGCGGGCACCACGTGGAGCACACGATCCTGTTCGAAGTACACGAGCTTCTTCGCCCCGAGCACCCAGACGCGGCCCTGCGCGTCGGCGTGCATGGCCGTTACGGCGCCATACTCGGCGTCGCGGTACGCGTCCAGCTGGGTAAAGCGGCTGCCATCGGCTTGGAACAAGCCGTTTTCAGTCCCGGCCCACAAAATGCCCTGCGTATTCTGCACCAGCGCGCTTACATCTTGGTTTAGTAGGCCGTCGATCTGTCCAAACTGGGCAAAGGTGTAGTGCTGCGCGGTTGCCTGGAGGCAGCCGAGCAGTAAGAGACCTACGAGTTGCAAAGGGCCGCGAGCAAGCGCCCGCACCCAAACCAGAACGGAACTGAGCGCCTTCACCGTCCCCCATCCCGTACGCCGATGTCACCCGCTGCGGAGAGATCTTGCTCTGTAAACCGGCTAGAGCCGCGCGGCCTGTCGCTCACAGCCCATGGCGGGAGAGTACGAAAGCCTTTCTCGAAAGGCAATGACTATTGTGGTAGAAGAGCAGGCGGTACGGGAAAGCGTTCCAAAATGGCTCTCATTCCCCAAGCAGGAAGCGCCGTGTGCCGGAAGCGCGTCCACTTCCGGCGTCGCACTCGATCAGGGTGGCGCTCATGCGCGGATCGTCCCTGGCCTGCTCCAGGCGCGCCGGCATTCCCGTCAGGAAACGGTGGAGCACCTGCTCCTTCTCGACGCCGATCACGCTTGCATAGGGCCCGCTCATGCCGACGTCGGTCTGGTACGCGGTGCCGCCCGGCAGCACCCGGTCGTCCGCCGTCGGTACATGGGTGTGGGTCCCCAGAACCGCGGTCACCCGGCCGTCCAGATACCACCCCAGCGCGGCTTTCTCGCTGGTGGCTTCCGCGTGAAAGTCCACCAGAATGATGCGGGCGCGCAAACCGGCAAGGATACGGTCCGCGGTCCGGAAAGGGTCGTCGTTGGCAGCCATAAAGACACGACCCTGCAGATTGATCACCGCGTACAACTCGCCTCCCGGCAGCGCTCCCTCGTACCAGCCGAACCCCGGCGTGCCCTCTACATAGTTGGCGGGGCGCAGCACGCGTCTTGCACGGTCCCGGCTGTCCGGAGATGCCGACTGCATGTACTCGATGATTTCGCGCTTGTCCCACACGTGGTTGCCGGTGGTAAGCACGTGCGCGCCGAGGTCAAAGAGTTCTTCCGCCGTGGTCGGCGTCACGCCGAAGCCGCCGGCCGAGTTTTCAGCGTTAATGACGAGCAGGTCTACCTGCTGGTCGGCGACAAGGGCCGGCAGGTGCTCGCCTACGATGCGTCGGCCGGCATGGCCGAATACGTCCCCTACAAAAAGAATGCGCAAGAACACTCCGGCCGGTCTCGCCGGCGAAGCTGATGCTAGCATGGCCGCCGAGCGCTTCTGCACCTGCCGCGTGATTCCAATAGACACCGGGCAGGCGAAAGGGTAGTTTCAGACTTGGACTGGCTAACTGCTCAGTAAGAGGGGTGCAACCGAGATGGCTACAAATACTCGCTTCGCGACCGGTATGCATACGCTCGTGCTGCTCGCACGGCAACCGGAGCAACTCCATTCCTCAGAGACACTCGCGGGTAAGCTACAAACAAATGCCGTGGTGATTCGGCGCATCCTGGCCCAACTGCAGCATGCGGAACTCGTGCGGAACCACAAGGGTCCCGCCGGAGGCTCAGAGCTGGTCCGCGCCGCCGACTCGATCAGCCTGGCGGACGTGTATTGTGCTATTGAGCACTCATCCCTGTTCCATGACGCAAGCGTACACGGCACGGACGCCCGCAAGATTACCGGCGAGCTGCGGCGCATCCTGACCGCCGCGGAACAGGCGCTGCTCGATTCGCTCAGCGAGGTCACGCTTGAGGAGATTGTGAAGCGAACTGCCGCCAAGAGCACCCATGCGAACGGCAATGGAAACGGCAACGGTCACCGTCGCAGCAATGGGCACCGGAAAACAAACGGCGCGCACAACAAGGCCTAGTCCGGCAGGCCGATCAAAAAGTCGTCACCCTCGATCCGCACCGGGAAGACCTCGATGACCTCGCCCGGGTCATGATCGGCCTGCCCGCTTCCAAGATCAAACGCCCAGGCATGCCAGGGACACAGGACCCTGCCGTTCTCGATCCAGCCCTCCGCGAGCGGCCCCTGGCGGTGAGGGCACACGTTATCGACGGCTGCGAGCCGCCCTTCGTCGTTTGCCAGGCAAATCTGCCGGCTTTCGACCGTGTACTCGCCCAGCGATCCCGGCCTCGGCAGACTGTCTCGTGTGCAAAGCTGTACAAAATGCAAGCAAGCTCTCCCCACTCCGCCTCATGATTCCAGGCCAGTAAACTAAGTATCTATCGCGGACTTCCCGCCTGGAGCAGACCCCTCTTATGAGCAATCGCCTGAGGCGACCGGCTTCCCCCCGCGCTGTACCGGAAAAGGTCGCCGGCAAGCCTGCCGCGCTTTCATCCGGCGCGAAAGCCGAAGGTCCACTTCCGGCAGCGCCGAAGCTCAGCTGGATCCTCGGAATCTTCGGGACGCTGTTCCTGCTGGCGCTGCTCCTTGCCGGCCTGTCTGCCTGGGTAATGCTCCGACGCCTGCATCACACCTGAATCACAGTTCGACGACTATGCAAGCTTCGCGCGTTCGACTACCGCCGATCTCCGAGCGCATGTGAGATTCCATAAGAATCAACAAGTTCATCCTGAGCGCAGCGAAGAACCTGCTGTTTGCTCCATGCAAGTGTAGAAAAGTAGCTCCTTTGCTAATTGCTCCTCAGGATAATCCTATTTTGAGACCGAGAGCTCCGTATAAGTATGTTTCTGAACGGTGTGTGGTTTGACATATCTCTCAAACCCAATCGTGGAAGTAACCATGCTGATGCCTTAACCCTAAGCCTTAAGAACACCCATCATC
>CAXTMW010000014.1:0-31262 GCA_964245455.1 uncultured Acidobacteriaceae bacterium | reverse complement strand
TCGCGAGGATGCGCTCGAGATGCATGGTGACTCGCAGTATACGAGGCCCAGCCACTGGTTCGCGCGCTCAGATACGATGGCGGGAGCCGCAAACAGAGCGGCATCCGGGAGAACCTGAGAAAGCGATGAGTGATCGGACGCAAAAGCGCACCTGGACCGCTGGATCGCTCGTGGCCGTTGCAGGCGGCGTGTTCTTGGCGCTCCACGCTGCGCAGGCGCATCGACCGGGCGCGCACGAGAGCGCCGCAGCGCAGACGCCGCCGGCGATCGAAGGCTACATCCATGACTCGTGGAGCAAGCTCGAGCGCTCCATGACGGACTGCAAATCGTTTGGCGACACGAAGACCGGGGCTGCCGGTGAGACCGGCACAGTGCTGTACCTGCCGCAAAGCGTACCCGAACCGGCCGCGGTCCACGCGCTCCAAGGCGCTTGCGGGGTGCATGTGGAGCGGCTGCCGCGGGTGATCGACCATCCCGGCGCGCTGATGCCGTCTCAGGTCGCGACGCCGGGGCTCCTGTATCTGCCGCACCCGTATGTAGTGCCAGGTGGCCGCTTCAACGAGATGTACGGGTGGGACAGCTACTTCATCCTGTTGGGCCTGCTTGCGGACAACCATGTCAACCTGGCGCGCGGCATGGTCGAAAACTTCTTTTTCGAGATCGAAAACTACGGCAACCTGCTGAACGCGAACCGCACGTATTACCTCACGCGGTCCCAGCCGCCGCTGCTTTCGTCCATGACTCGGCTGGTGTACGACGCCCTGCCGGCGATGGGGCGGGACGCCTGGCTCGCCAGTGCGTACGACTACGCTGTGAAGGACCACGCGCTGTGGCTGAGCCCGGCGCACGCGGCAGGCACGACGGGCCTGGCGCGCTACCACGACCTGGGCGAGGGCCCGGTGCCCGAGCTGGCGGACGCGAGCACCTATTACCCGGATGTGATTCGCTGGCTGCTGGCGCACCCTGAGACGAAAACCGACTACCTGGCGGCGGAAACCAGCTACCCTCCGCTCGGAAAAGTACACCCGCAGAACACCCCCGGTGCCAGGGAACTCGCAAAGCAAACACAGGAGAGCTGCGACTGGCAGAGTTCGCGCGTCTGTGCCGGTGCGCATATCGGCAATGACTGGCTTTCCCGCGCCTTTTACGAGAACGACCGCGCCGACCGCGAGTCGGGCTTTGACACCACGTTCCGCTTTGGCCCGTTCTCGGGCTCAACCGGGCAGTTCGCGCCCGTCTGCCTGAACGCGCTGCTTTATCGGTACGAGCTTGATCTGGCGTGGATGGCCGAGCGGCTCGGCAAGCCGGAGGACGCCGCACGCTGGAAGCAGCAGGCCGCGGCGCGGCAGGCCGCTATGAACCGGTACTTATGGAACGCGAAACGCGGACTCTATTTCGACTACAACTACGTGACCGCGACGCGGTCGACCTACGAGTACATCACGACGTTTTACCCGCTGTGGGCGGGCGCGGCCAGCCCGGCGCAGGCGCGCGCGGTCGCGGCGAACCTGCCCCTGTTCCTGAAGCCAGGAGGCGTTGCCATGAGCACGATCGAAAGCGGTGTGCAGTGGGACCTGCCTTACGGCTGGGCACCCACCACGTACTTCGCCGTCGCGGGCCTGGAGCGCGCCGGGGCCGACCCGCAGGCGCGCGAAGTGGCCCGGCGCTTTCTGCGCTCGGTCGACGCCGGCTACGCTGCCGATGGCACTATCCGCGAAAAGTACAACGTGGTAAGCGCCGACGCGAACGTGCAGGTACGCGCGGGCTACAAGCAAAACGTGATCGGCTTTGGCTGGACGAACGGCGTGTACCTGAAGCTGCGGCAGCTGCTGGCCGCGCCCGCCGCGGAGGCTCCGGGCGTGCTGGGCATCAGGGGAGTGGGGGTACCATGAGTCCGCGTACGCTTGTCGTTGTAGGCCTGGGTGAGCTGTTGTGGGATGAGCTGCCGGGCGGCCGCAGGCTGGGCGGCGCGCCGGCAAACTTCGCCGTGATGGCCTCGCGGCTCGGCGCGCACGGGGTAATTGCGAGCCGCGTAGGCCGGGATGAAGCAGGTGTTGCTGCGCGGGCGCTGCTCGACGGCTCCCCTGCTGTATCGCGAGTGGATTCCCGCTTCCTGCAAGAGGATGCCGAACTGCCTACTGGAACCGTCTCAGTTGCGCTTGAAGAGGGCCAACCGCAGTACACGATCCACGCCCCGGTGGCCTGGGATGCGCTGGAGCTGACCCCGGCCTGGCTTGAGCTTGCCGGGCGCGCTGATGCGGTGTGCTGGGGCACGCTTGCGCAGCGCGACGCGCGGTCCGAGGAGACGATCCACGGCTTTCTCGCGGCGACTCGCCCGGAGTGTCTGCGCGTCTTCGACATCAATCTGCGTGCGCCCTACTTTACGGCGGAGGCGGTCACGCGCTCGCTCGGCAAAGCCACGCTGCTGAAGCTGAACGAGGGCGAAATGCCGCAGTTGCTGTCGCTTGCGGGCCTGCCCGCGCCGGAAGCACTGCCCGGGAGCAACGAACGCGGAGGCGCGCTATTGGCGGGCGCTCGGGCGCTCCTCGATGCGTATGGGAGCGTGCAGTCGGTCGCCATCACGCTCGGGGCCGATGGCAGCCTGCTGGTCGCGCGGGACAGGGCGCTGCGGCACCCTGGGGTGGCCGCCGAGGTCGTGGATACGGTGGGTGCCGGCGATGCGTTTACCGCGGCGCTGGTCGTCCACGCGCTCGGGGGCGCGTCGCTCGCCGCGCAGAGCGAGGCTGCCAATCGCTGGGGGGCGTGGGTGGCCGGGCAGTCCGGGGCGATGCCGGCGCTGCCCACGGCAACGCGCGCGGCGATAGAGGTCGAAATTCGAAAGGTCGCGGGCGGCGAGCCCGGCCATATGCCCGAGTAAACTGGGCCCATGCTGCAACTCGCCGATGCCGGAAAACGTTTCGGTCACAAACTGCTGTTTGAGCACGCGAACTGGCTGGTGACGAACGCGGAGCGCACCGCATTAGTGGGCGCGAATGGCACGGGCAAGTCGACGCTGATGAAAATGCTCGCGGGCCTGGAGACGCTGGACTATGGCACGTTCCAGCGGGTGCGAGGGAGCAGCGTCGGCTATCTGCCGCAGGATGGGCTGGCGCTTTCGGGCCGCTCCGTCTTTGCTGAGTGCCTGAGCGTGTTTGACGAGCTGCACGCGATCGAGCGCGAGCTCGAAGTGCTCTCAGCAAAGCTTGCGGACCTGGACCCAGCGGGCGCAGAGTACGCCGTGGCCGCCGAGCGCTACTCCTCCATCAGCGCGCGCTTCCACGCGCACGACGGCTACGCGCTTGACGCGCAGGTGGGGGCGGTGCTGGGCGGGCTTGGCTTCTCGAAAGCGGATTGGACGCGGCAAACCGAGGAGTTTTCCGGCGGCTGGCAGATGCGGATTTCGCTCGCGAAACTGCTGCTGGCGAAGCCCGACCTGCTGCTGCTCGACGAGCCGACCAACCATCTTGATCTGGAAACGCGCACCTGGCTGGAAACCTATCTTCGCACCTATCCAAACGGCTTTGTGCTCATCTCGCACGACCGCTACTTTATCGACGTGACCGCGACAAAAATCGTGGAAGTGTGGAACAAGCAGCTGCACACCTACCACGGCAATTACGCCAAATACGAGCAGCAGCGCGACGAGCGCCGCACCCGGCTCGAGGCCGCGTACAAGAATCAGCGCGAGCGGATCGACGAACTCGAAGCGTTTATCAATCGCTTTCGCTATCAGGCGACTAAGGCCAAGCAGGTGCAGAGCCGCATCAAGGAGCTCGATAAGATCGAGCGTATCGTGATCCCTGACGAAGAGCAGGCGATCCATTTCTCGTTTCCGCAGCCGCAAGCCTCGGGGCGCACCGTGGTTGAGGTGCAGGGGCTGCACAAAAGCTATGGAGACAAGACCATTCTGCGCGGCGTTGACTTCACCATCGAGCGCGGCGACCGTATCGCGCTGGTGGGGGCAAACGGCGCAGGCAAATCGACGCTGGTGCGCATGCTGAGCGGGCAGGAGGCGCCGTCGGCAGGTGCGCTGCGGCTGGGCCACAATGTGCTGCCCGAGTTTTTTGCGCAGGACCAGTACAAGGTACTGGACCCAGCGGCGAAGATGCTCACGGACATCAGCGCGATCGCGCCGCGCGTTGCCGACGCCGAGCTGCGCGGCCTGCTTGGGTGTTTTTTGTTCACCGGCGATGACGTGTACAAGCCACTCGGCGTGCTTTCCGGCGGTGAGCGCAACCGGTATGCGCTGGCGAAAATCCTGGTGAGCCCGGCGAACTTTCTGCTGCTGGACGAGCCGACCAACCACTTGGATATGCGCGCGAAAGATGTGCTGCTCAACGCGGTCAAGCACTTCCAGGGCACGGTCATTTTCGTCTCGCACGACCGCTACTTTATCGACGGTGCGGCCACGCGGGTGTTTGAAGTAGAAGACGGTCACGTGCACGTGTACCCCGGTAATTACGAGGACTACCTGTACCGCAAAGGCCTGGCCGGCCCGGCAGACGACGCCTCCGGCGTCAAAAGCACGTTCCCGGTAGCCGCGCCTGTTCCGGTGTCGAATGGGCTTGCGAGCGCGAACGGGCATGGCCCTGCAAACGGCGCTGCCGCGGCTGTGGAACCGGCCGCGGCGCTCGCTTCACGCGCGAAGAAGGTGAACCCGATCAAGCTGCGGCAGATGCAGGACCGCCTGCGCTTTGTGGAGGAAGAAGTGCCGCGCTGTGAAGCAGCTATCGCGGTCACCGAAGGGCAGATGGCGAATTACACCAGCGCCGAGGAAACGCAGCGGCTTGCGGCCGAGTTGGACAAGCTCCGCGCGGAGAACGCGGCGCTCGCAACGGAGTGGGAAGAATTAATGCTGGAGCTGGAGGAGCAAGGAGTCGGTTGACGCAGCATAGTTTGCAGCCAACGACCGCAAAGCTTTGGCCGGGAGGTCCCGCGCTGCGTTACATCTCTACCTGCACCGCTTGGCAATCTTGTCCTAGAAAATGTTGTCGTGCTTGCTGGATAAGTTTGGTATTTTCAGAGTCTTCCAGAAAAGCGTTGGTTCTCTTTTACATCGGTCTTTATGCTTCTGGTGCTGCTTGCGATGGAGGGAGTCATGGCTATGGTGAAAGCGTCTTGAGCGCAGCGGGTTCAAGGCTGCTTAGATATGGACGGGCGAGCTATACTCTGCGCATGGAAATTCACTTCTCGGCAGAACAGGAAGCGCGTTTACGGGACATCGCAACACAAACCGGTCGTGGCGCGGATGAGGTTGTAAAGGAGTTCGTTCAAACTCAGCTCGACCACGATACATGGTTTCGTACTGAGGTAGAGGTCGGCCTCCAGCAACTCGATCGAGGTGAGTACGTGACCCACGAGGAAGTGTTGCGCAGAATGGCTCCTCACCTAAAGGGCGAATGAAGCTACGGTGGTCGCCTCGCGCTTCTCATGACCTTGCAGGGATCGCCGACTTCATCTCCCTTGATAGTGAGCCGGCATCGCAGCGTGTCATCTCAATTATTGTTGAGACGCTGGAGGGTCTTACCCTCTTTCCAAACAAAGGACGCCCCGGCAGAACGCGAAACACGCGCGAACAGGTACTTGCACCGCTTCCTTACATAGCCGTGTACCGCATAGCCGACGATTCGGTCGAGATTGTTCGCATCCTCCATGGCGCCCAGCGCTGGCCGTAGCGGCGGTAAGTCATAATCAGGGCATGGATACCGCTGCCCCGCTGTGGAAGCCGGAGAACTGGGCCGCCCGCCTCGCGGAGCTGCTGGCCCAGGCTCCTGAGGACAAGGAAGCCCCGCTGCGCCGCGACGTGCGCTCGCTGGGCATGCTGCTCGGCGAGGTGCTGCGCGAGCAGGCCGGTGAGGCGCTGTTCGCGCGCGTGGAAGAGCTACGGCAGAACGCGATTCGCCGGCGCGAGGAGCAGGCGCACGGCGAGCTGCACGCCGCGGACGAACGGCTGCAGAAAACCGTGCTGGCCATCAGCCAATGGCCGGTAGAAGAGCTGTACCGACTTTCCCGCGCGTTTGCGTTTTACTTTGAGCTGACCAACCTGGCCGAGACGAACCACCGCAAGCGCCGCCGGACCGCGGCCCAGATCAGCGGAGCGGCGGCCGCGCAGCGCGGGTCCATCCGGGGCACCTTGCGGGCCATGCGTGCGGCCGGCATCCCGGCCGACGAAGCACTCGCGGCGCTAGCAAAAATCCGCATCACGCCTGTGTTTACGGCGCATCCGACTGAAATCGCGCGGCGCTCGGTGCTCTTTAAGCGCCGGCGCATGGGCGAGCTGCTCGAGTCGCTCGACCGCATCCCGCTGGCCGACGATGAGCTGGAACGGCTGCAAACGGAGCTGTCCGCCGAGATCACGGCGCTGTGGCAGACCGACGAGGTGCGCAACCGGCAGCCGACCGTCGCGGACGAGACGAAGATGGGCCTCGACTACTACGAGGTATCTATCTTTGCAACGCTCGAGCCGCTCTACACGGAGATTGCGAGCGCCCTGCGCAGCGAGTACGGCGTGGAGATCGGACTGCCGGAAATGCCGCTGCTGCTCCAGTTCGGCTCCTGGATCGGCGGGGACCGGGACGGCAATCCCTTTGTCACCTCCGCCGTTACACTTACAGCAATACGCGACGCTCGGCTCCGCCTGCTCGCGCACTACGGCGAGCGCGTGCAGCAGCTGATCAGCTTGCTGACCACTTCAACGCAGCAGGTGCCGGCGAGCGAGGAGCTTCTGGCCCGGCTCGGCGAGTACCTGCGACCGCTTGATAGCAGCAGCACCCCGGCGCGCTTTGCCGCGCAGTTCGAGTTTGAAAGCTACCGTCGCTTTGCCGCCGCGATCGGCGCTCGCCTGGCGAACACGCTGGCGCTGCCGGCCGGCGAACCGAGCAGCCTGGAAGCAGCGCTCGGCACCCTACCCGCATACGAAAGGGCCGAGACCTTCATCGCGGACCTGGCGCTGATGCGCCGCAGTCTTGCAGAAAACCGCGGCGAGCGCCTGGCGGAAACGCTGATCGACCCGCTGCTGCTGCTGGCGCGGACCTTTGGGCTGCACCTCCACACGCTGGACGTGCGGCAGCACGCGCGCTTCCACGCGCAGGCGCTCGATGAGATCGCCGGCTGCGAAGGTCGGCGCAGCACGGTGCCTGCGAGCTTCAGCCCGCAAACCCTGGACGTGCTTGCCGCGTTTCAGGCGATTGCGGAGGTAAAGCGGAGCGCCACGCCGGAGGTCATCCGGACCTACGTCGTTTCCGGCGCGGGGAGCAAGGAAGACGTGCTGGCGGTGCTGTGGCTGGCGCGTTTCGGCGGGGTAAACCCGGCCTGCGTCAAGCGGGACGGAAAACAAGACCCAGGGCTTATGCCAGTGCCCTTGTTCGAGTCGATCGAGGACCTCCGCAACGCGCCGGCCGTGTGTCGCGAGTTGTGGAGCGACCCCGAGTACCGCAAGCTGCTCGCAAGCTGGGGTAACGTGCAGGAAGTAATGCTCGGCTACTCGGACTCAAACAAAGACGGCGGCATGCTGACGAGCACGTGGGAGATTTTTCGCGCGCACCGGGCGCTGCACCAGGTCGCGCACGAGGCCGGCTTGACGCTGCGGCTGTTCCACGGGCGCGGCGGCACGGTCGGGCGCGGCGGCGGGCCTACGCACCGCGCGATCTACGCGCAGCCGCTCGACTCGTTCGACGGCAGCATTCGCATTACCGAGCAGGGTGAGGTGCTGAACTGGAAGTACGGCGACACGGTGCTGGCCGAGCGCAATCTGGAGCTGATGATCGCGGCTTCGCTCGACGCGCTGGCACGGCCGAATTTGCGCGCGGGCGGGCACCAGACCGGCGAGCTCAGGCCCGAGTGGGAAGCGGCGTTTGACTCCATGTCGGCGGACGCCTTCACGTTTTATCGCGCGACCATCCTGGACGACCCGGACATTTTTTACTTCTTCGAGACCGCGACGCCCATGGCGGAGCTGGAGCACGCAAAGATCGGCTCGCGCCCGGCGCGGCGCGGGGGCAAGCGCTCGTTTGACAGCCTGCGCGCTATCCCGTGGGTGTTCGGGTGGACGCAGAGCCGCATGCTGATTCCGGGCTGGTTTGGGGTGGGTTACGCGCTGAGCCGCTACAGCGAGCAGCCGGGCGGCGCGGAGCGTCTGCGCGCCATGATGCGCGAGTTCCCGCTGTTTATCGACCTCATCCGCAATGTGGAGGTTGCGCTGGCCAAGGTAGACCTGGGCATCGCTTCGCTCTACGCGTCGCTCGTGCCGGAGGAGGCGATTCGCGATCGACTGTTCGGCGCGTTTGAGGCCGAGTACAAGCGTTCGCTCGCGGCCGTGCTGGCAGTCACCGGCCAGGGCGAACTGCTCGAATCAAACAGCGTGCTCGCGCGCTCGATCCGGCTGCGCAATCCTTACGTTGACCCGCTCTCGCTGATCCAGGTAGACCTGCTGCGGCGTAAGCGCGCCGGCGAGGACACGCCCGAGTTGAACCGCGCGATTGCGGGCACGATTAACGGGATTTCGGCGGGGCTTCGCACGACGGGTTGAACGCTCCACAACGAAAAAGGGGTCATCCTGAGCGAAGCGAAGGATCTGCTGTGTCTCGACCGCGCACAAAAGCAGATCCTTCACTTCGCTCAGGATGACCCACCGTACACGAAAGCGCTCCTCTACAGCGCAAGCGTGTCCTCAGCATTCTCTTCAACGCGAGCAGGCAGGAGCGACGCGGCGTTCAACGCGTCGATGCGGCGCAGACTTGGAAACATCACCGACCAGGCGCCCGTAATCACCAGCGAGCCGATGCCCCCGTACACCACGGCCCGCACCGCGCCGAACCAGTGCGCGGTAAGCCCGCTTTCAAACTCACCGAGCTCATTGGACGCGCCGAGAAACAGAGAGTTGACCGCGGACACGCGGCCGCGCATCTCAGGCGGCGTTGCCAGCTGCAGAATGGACGAGCGGATCACGACGGAGACCATGTCGGCACAGCCGGTCACGAGCAGGGCAAGCAGCGAAAGCGCAAGCGAGCGCGACAGCCCGAAAACGATAGTGGCCGCGCCGAACAAGGCAACGCACACCAGCATCCGCACCCCGGCGCGGCCGCGGATAGGGCGGAACGTAAGCAGCAGCGAAACAGCCAGCGCCCCCACGCCGGGCGCGGCCCGCAGCAGCCCAAGCCCGCGCGGCCCGCTGTGCAGGATGTTCTCGGCGTAGATGGGCAACAGCGCGACCGCGCCGCCGAGCAGTACCGCGAACAAATCGAGCGAGATGGAGCCGAGCAGCACCTGCGTGCGCAGCACGTAGCGCACACCGGCCAGCAGCACCTCGGTGGAGATGGCCTTTTTCTCCATGCGGCCCAGCCTGACCCGCAGCCGGCCGATCAGCATGAGGTACCAGGCGAGCGTGAGCAGGGTAAACAGGTAGACGATGCCGCCGCCGGCCAGATGCGCGTACCGGCCTGCCAACGGCTGCATGGTGTACAGCAGGCCGCCGATCGTCGGTCCGGTGATGGTCGCGATCTGGAAGATGGTCGCGCCCCAGGTCACCGCGTTCACGAAATGTTCCTTGGGCACCAGGCTGGGAATGAGCGCGGACGAGGCCGGCCCGCTGAACGCCCGACCAGTGCCGATCAGGAAAAGCACAGCGTAGATGGGCAGCACATGGTGGAGCCCGGCCCAGGCAAAGGCAAGCAGCAGCACCGTGCAAACCGTCTGGAGCGAGTAGCAGATCAACACTACCTGCCGGCGGTCAAAGCGATCGGCTACGTGCCCGGCGGGCAGCACAAACACGAGCCCCGGCAGGAACAAGGCCAGGCCTGTGTAGCCAAGGTCAAGCGCGCGATGCGTGATCTGGTAGACCTGCCACGCGACACCGAGCGCCTGGGCCTCAGCCCCGATCACCACGGCGCAGCGCGCGGCCTGGTACAGCTGAAAATCGCGCGAGCGGAAGGCCGCGGTACCGGCCGGCGAGGAGGAGGGCGCTTCAGGCATGCATCTTTATTGTGACCGAAGCTCGCGATTGTGACCGAAGCCGACCCAAGGCGAGGAGCATCTGAAAGAGTATGGCAGCGGAACGCAAGGAAGTGGTGAGCGGCTCCGTGGAGCGCAACATTCGCTCGGTCGCACGCGTGGAGCGCCTGCACGAGGAAGGCAAAAGCACGCTCGATCACCTGGGCAGTGCGGTCGGCTCCTTTGTGGGCAGCAAGGTGTCTATTTTTGCGCACCTGCTCTGGTTTTCCTCATGGCTGCTCATCAACACAAACCACATCCACGGCGTACGCGCTTTCGATCCGTTCCCCTGCCCCGTCATGGGCATCCTGGTTTCGATTGAAGCCGTTATCCTAAGCACCTTTGTTCTGTTTAAGCAGAACCATACGCAGCAGCGCGCCGACCACCGCGACCAGTTGAATCTGCAGATGGTGCTGCTGACCGAAAAAGAGCTGACCAAGGCGCTCCAGCTGTTGCGGGCCATTTCGATCAAGTTGGAAATTGCGGAGATGGTGGGCGATGCGGAACTGGCGGAGATGAGCCAGGTAACTTCGGTGGGCACGCTGGCTGAGCGGATCCTGACCGAGCTGCCGCCCAAGGGCTAGGGCAGCCCTCCAGCCAAGCGCGGCGCTGCGTCGCGCCTGCACTGCAGCGGTCGCAGGAGCGCTACCGTTTTTCGCTTGAAAACACGACCGAGCCTTCGCTCACAGTCCAGCGCACCGCGCCCTGCATCGTCCAGCCGTCAAACGGCGAGTTCTTCGACTTGCTGCGGGATTGGGCCGCGCGAAATGTCCAGGACGCGTCGGGGTCGAACACGACCGCGTCGGCAAACGAGCCCGGAGCCAGCGAACCGCGGCCGGCTAACGAAAGCACCCTTGCCGGTGCTGCGGAAAGCAGCGCCAGCGCCCGCGTGAGCGGCATGCCGTGTTCACGATGCAGCACGCGCAGCGTAAGCCCGAGCGCTGTTTCGAGGCCGGTGATGCCGTTGGGCGCGCGTTCAAACTCCTGCTCCTTTTCATACGCCGCGTGCGGCGCGTGATCGGTCGCGATGCAGTCGACCGAGCCGTCGAGCAGCCCTTCCAGCATCGCCAGGCGATCCTCTTCGGCGCGCAGCGGCGGGTTCATTTTGGCCAGCGTGTTGTAACCCGCGACCGCCTGCTCGTTCAGCACGAAGTGGTGCGGCATCACCTCGCAGGTCACGCACAGCCCCTCCTGACGGGCCGCGCGCACGGCGTCGAGAGCCTTACGCGTCGAAAGGTGCGCGACGTGGAGGTGCGGCACCTTCCCGCGCAGGTCCAAACGGTCTTCTGAGAGCGTCGCGGTGAGCTCGCGCAGCAGCGCGATATCGCGCTCGACCAGGCTCGACTCGGCCTCGACCGGCATGCCGCGCAGGCCCATGCGGAACGCGAGCGCGCCTGCGTTCATGGAGCAACCGCCGGTCATACGCGTGTCTTCCGCGTGCTGGATGACGGAAAACCCGGCGCGCGCGGCGGCTTCCAGCGCTTCGCGCATGATGCGGTCACCGCCCGCGCCCACGCCGATTGGTTTGCCATCGTCGGAAACGCCGACCGCGCCAGCCTCGCGCAGGGCCGCGTAGTTGGTGAGCTTTTCGCCCATGCTGCCCACCGTTGCCGCGGCAATCGGCAGCACGCGAATGGCTGCCCCGCGCTCGGGGGACTGCAGCCAGCGCACCCACTCCGGCGTGTCGATCACGGGCACGGTGTTGGGCATCGCGCAAACAGTCGTAAACCCGCCGGCCGCCGCGGCGCGGGTGCCGCTCGCGATGGTTTCCTTCCAGGTTTGCCCGGGATCGCGCAGGTGTACGTGGATATCGATGAGCCCGGGCGCGACGACAAGGCCTGTCGCGTCAATGCGTTCCGCACCCTCCGCGTCAAGCGTGCCGGGCTCGCCCACCGCCGCTACGCGGCCGCCCGAGAAGAGCAGATCGCGTACGCCATCGATGGAGGTAGACGGGTCTACAAGTCTGCCGCCGGCAATCAGCAGCGCGGGGGCCTGATTTGTAACCATTGCAGTGCTCATTGCAAGCCTTTCGCCTGGAGCGCGCGCGCCACCAGCGCCATGCGGACGGCGACGCCGTGCCGCACCTGCTCCTCGATAAGCAAGCGCGGGCCGTCGGCGGCTCGGTCCACGATTTCAAGACCGCGGATCATCGGCCCCGGATGCATCACCCACAGCTCCGGGTGGCGTGCCAGGCGCTCTTCGTTCAGCTGGAAGTCGCCGCGATAGCGTTCCAGGTCGAGATGCAGCCCAGCCAGGCGCTCCGCCTGAATGCGCAGCATCATCACGACAGTGGATCGCGCGAGCGCGCGATCGAGATCGCGCTCGACCTCGATGCCGGGGCCAAGCTCGGCGGCAAGCTCGGGCAGCAGCGGCGCAGGACCGCACAGGATGACGCGCGCACCCAACCGGGGCAGCAGCAGCGCATTGGAACGAGCGACGCGGCTGTGCAGGATATCGCCGCAGATGGTCACGGCGACGCCGGCGAGTGTTTTATCCGTAACAGCCGTGGTTGCATTACGAAGCACGCGAAGCAGCGTTCGCAGGTCGAGCAGCGCCTGCGATGGGTGCTGGTGCATGCCATCGCCCGCGTTCAGCACGGGCAGCCTGGTCGCGGCTTCAAGCAGCCACGGAGAGCCGGAAAAAGCATGACGCAGAATAATCGCCTCGGACCCGAGCGCCCGCAGCGTTAGGCCCGTGTCCTTGAGCGACTCGCCCTTTTCAATGCTTGACGACTTGGAGCTAACGAGAGTGGTGTCGCAGCCGAGCGCCTTGGCGGCCAGCTCAAATGAGGTGCGGGTACGAGTGCTCGACTCGTAAAACAGCAGCGCTATCCGGCGTTTGGCGAAGCGGCGTGCGCGCACGAGCGGATCTTCAGCTTCGAGCTCTGTCGCGAACGCGAGCAGGGCGCTTACCTCGCTTAGCGCAAGATCCTCAACACCCAGCAACGAACCGGGAACGCCAGGGGCAACAGAAACGGCAGAAGACAAGCGCTACTGCCTTCCCAGGTCTGCGCCGACAGCTGCATCGGGCACCCGCTCCACGATCAGCACCTGCTCGTCGCCGTCGATCTCGCGCAGCTTGACCTCAATAATCTCCTGCCGCGAGGTCTGCACGACGCGCCCGACGAAGCTGGCCTCAATGGGCAGCTCCCGGTGGCCGCGATCAATGAGCACCAACAGCTGCACGCGGTTGGGGCGGCCGTGGTGGAACAGTGCATCGAGCGCGGCGCGCGTGGTGCGGCCTGTGTAGAGCACGTCGTCAACCAGCACAATGTTGCGGCCGGTCACGTCGAAGCCGATCGCGCCCGGATGCACGACCGGGCGCACATCGTGGGTGGACAGGTCGTCCCGGTAGAACTCGATGTCGAGCGCGCCCACATCGACCGGATGCTTCTCAATGCCCGCGATCAGCACTGCGAGGCGTGCGGCGAGCGGTACACCGCGCCGCTTGATGCCGACCAGGCCCAGGTTGTCGCCGCCGTGGTTCCGCTCAATAATCTGGTGAGCCAGCCGCACCAGCGTGCGCTCAATCTCGGACGGCGAAAGAATACGGCCTTTTTCGCGAAGCATAGCGGTGGGTTGGATAGGGTTGGTCATGCGTCAGCAGGGGTCCGCTTCAGGATAGCGCACGGCTGCCGGATCAGGAGCAGGCGTGGCAGGAGCGGGAATGAATCAGCCGCGGCGCGGGCGGGTGCCGAAGCGGACGGAGTAGCGACCGCCCAACCAGGCGAAAAAGAGGATCGTGACGGCAGCAAAGCCGGCAGAAAGCAGAAGCGACGCGCCCTGGCCTTCCGGCGTGAGCAGAAAGTGCAGCATGCCCCTGATCTGGGCAACCGCGTCCGGATCGCTGGAGGGGATGTGGTCCATATAGGCGCGGACACTGCTTTGCAGCTGCGCATCGACAAGCGCGCCCTGGTGCAAGCCAAAGCGGCTCACCAGAAAACTGAGAGCCTGCGCGGCGGTGCTGATCACCGCGACAAACAGACCGAGCACGAGGCCGATGCGTCCCCCGAGTTGAAGCGTTAGCGCGGGGGCCCGCGGAGCGCGACGACGGTAGCGGCGCAGGGTAAGAAAAGAGCCGGCGGCGACCCAGGCGATATTGATCAAGGGCAGCGGGGTAAGCACGAACAAGAGGCCGGCCGGCACCGCGTAGATCGCGGCTGAGGCGACCGCGGCCGGCCAAACGATCTCGCCCGTATGGCGCAGCGGCGCGGGGGCGTCCTGCTCCGGCTGCGCCTCGCTGCCCTGCACCCGCAGCTGGGGCGCGCCGCAGTCCGGGCAAAACGCCGCTCCCGCGGGAATGGCTTGGCGACAGTTGTGACAAAGGAGGCTCATCGAGACTCCTTTCAGTCTGACATACCGCCTGATCGGGGCGGCGCCGTGGTTACTCCTCCTTGCCGGCCTGCTCCTGTTCGCCTTTCCCGGGCAGGTTCTTCCCAGGTAGGTTCAGCGCGATCAGGGAGAACTGCGTGCCACCGCTCTTTACACCGGCCCGCTCAAAGGAGACGATGTGCTGCCGGCTAGGGGAGCCTGCTTTGAGTTCAAGATGCGCGTCATCACTCACCGTCAGGATCGTGCCGTCGTTCTTTTCATCGCGGCAGGTCAGGCCCTCGCCGGTGCGCGTCGGGGTGCCGACAGGTTCTTCCCCGCGGCAGCGCAGCACAGCCCCGTAGCGGCTCAGCGCCTTAAGGTAAAAGTCCTCAATCTTCGCCTGCGGATCGGGCGAGGTGTAGCGCAGCACCTGCACGTGCACCTGCCACTGCGCAAAGCCGACCTTTACATCGACCGATTTGTCCTGGTCATCGCTGCCGGGGCTGAGCACGGCGCCGGGATAGGCCGGCAGGCCGACGTCGATGGGGTTTGTCCGGTCCTTATGTACCTGGATGTTGGCGAAGGGAACCTTGATCGACACATCCTTGTCCTGGCCGGCGTCCCCTTTCTGCACGTGGACAGAGCAGCCGGAGACCAACACAAGCGGAAGCAGCGCTCCGGTAAAACGTGCCGCCTGCCGTGCTTTGCCCGCTGTCCTGCCCGCTCCTCTGCACGTTCTTCTATCCATCGTTCTGCCCATTCGTTCTGCCCATTCCGCAATCCTTTCGAGACTGCTCGCGCGAGCGCTGCAAGCCTGACGCAGAGAAAGATACGCTCCATGCAGAGCGACAGTTCCCTAAATCGACCAATCAATGATTATCCGCGCGGAAAGTGAGGCCGCGCGGCAGACGGGCGGCTATACTGCCGGGGAAAGCGCGCAGTTACAACACTCCATGATGGCCAACGATGGCGGCAGTTCGGGTGTGCGATCCAACGGCGGAGGGCCGAGCGCCCCCGACGGCAACTCCGCCGTCCCGGACAAGCTGTACTTCCGCATCGGCGAGGTGGCCGCGCTGTGCCGCGTGCCAACCTATGTGCTGCGCTTTTGGCAGACCGAGTTTGCGCAGCTGCGGCCGGGCAAAAGCGGCACGGGCCAGCGTTTGTACCGCAAGCGCGATGTGGAGACGGCGCTGCGGATCAAGCGCCTGCTGCACGAGCAGGGCTACACCATTGCCGGCGCAAAAGCGGTGCTGGCCGGGGAGGCCGCGGTGCCCCTGCGCCTGCAGCCCGAGCTGGCGCCGCCCTCGGCTGCCGACGAAAAGCTGCAAGAAACCCGTGCGCAGCTGACGCTGGTTCGAAGCGAGCTGCGGGAGCTGCTGGCTTTGCTGGAGCGGGGCTCGCTTGGGCCCGTACCCGCCGGGGAAACGAACCGGGAACCGGAGTAGCTGCCGGTACACTAGCCTGTATGGCAAACGGCGAAAAACAGGCAGGGCGCGTGACCGCGTTCTGCGACGGCGGTTCGCGCGGCAATCCCGGCCCCGCGGGGTACGGGGTGTTTGTGGAGGGCGAGAACGGCGCGCCGCTGGCGGAGCTGAGCGACTTCCTGGGAGTGCGGACCAACAACGTCGCCGAGTACCAGGGGCTGCTCGCGGCGCTCGGCTGGGCGATTGAGCACGGAGCAGGCGCGCTGCGGGTTGTGTCTGACTCAGAGCTGATGGTGAAGCAGATGAAGGGCCAGTACAGCGTAAAAAGCCCCGACCTGAAGCCGCTGTACGAGGAAGCCAAACGCCGCGTGGCGAAGCTGGACCGCTTTGAAATGCAGCACGTGTTGCGCGGCAAAAACAAGGAAGCCGACCGGCTGGCGAATGAGGCCATGGACCGCGGGATGGGAAAGGGTCCTGCCGGTCACCCGGGGGCCGCGAAGCCGTTATTCGTTAGCGCGGCGAAGGCTGCTGCTCCGGCCGAGCTGCCAAAGGAGGTTACTGGCTTCGTCAAAAACGGCGTCGTCCACTTGGTCGAGGGCGAGCTGCCGGAAGGCACGTTCGTTCGCATTCTGCCGGGCAGACGCTAAAGGGAGGACGAACACTTGACAGCTGTCCTAAAAAGGCTGGTGGTGGCGACCGACGGTCCATAGACCGAGCACTTTGGATCATCAGTGGAGTGCGCCGGATCACCACCGATATTGCGACTTCGCGTTAGCTGTCTGCTATCTACAAGGGCCTGTCGGAACAGGGCCCTTGTATCTCGATGTCACGGTAGTTCGATTCTGCAGCAGCAAACTCCTTTACAGGTACTTCATATTCGTGAGGTCCTCAATAAGTCCCGGGCCGGCCGGGTTCCAACCCAGCGTTTTCTGCGTCCACTCGCCGGAGGCCGGCATGTCCAGAGCGGCGAAGTGCGCGAGCCAGCCAAAGTGTTCGGCGGCCTTTTCCTGGTCAAGCGACACCACGGGGACGTGTAATCCTTTGCCGATGGTCTCCGCGATGTCACGGAGCGCCACGCCTTCCTCCTGCACGGCGTGGTAAACCGTCACACCGGGCTCTGTCTGCTGCTCCACCACCAGGCGGTACAGATGAGCCACGTCGGGCAGGGGAGCGGCGGCCCAACGGTTTGCGCCATCGCCCACGTACGCGGAAACGCCCTTTTGGCGGGCCGCCTCCGTAAGGAAAGGCACCAGACCCTGCTTGCGTGTGTCATGCACCTGCGGCAGGCGCACAATGCCCACGCGGATACCCCGCTCAGCGACGGCTCGTGCCACATCTTCCGGCTGCCGCGGAATCGCAGCGTTGCTGAGCGGTGGATCGCTTTCCAGGCGCAGGTGGCCCGGTTCACCGCTGGCGAGCCCTGTGCCGGAGGTGACTACCAGCAGCGTGCCCGGTGCAAGCGCGGAGCCCAGAGCCTGAATGGCCTTGCGCTCGTCTTCGCCGTTCTCCGCAAACTTCGACATGTCGTCATGGTTGAAGGCGAGGTTGACCACGGTATCCATGCCTGCCGCTCCGCTGCGCAGGCTGTCGAGATCTTGCAGAGTGCCGCGATGCACCTCGGCGCCAATCGCTTTCAACTGCTCCGCGCCGGCATCGCTGCGTGCCAGACCGCGCACCTGATGCCCCGCCTCGATGAGCTCCTTCACCAGTTCCGTCCCGATAAATCCTGTGGCCCCCGTTACGAAAATGCGCATACACCTTCCCTCCTGCTGTTTGCCATGCGCCGCGGCGAACGCACCCCGCATGAGTTGACGTCTGCATCTCCACCGAAGTGGAGACACGCTCCGTTTATAAGATAAGTGGAGGGTTTCTCCGGTTGCACAACTTTCTGCGAAACTTACGTATGCCGAAAGAGCAGGCCTTGCCATTACCGGCAGTTCGTAAACCACGCGCCGATGCGCAGCGGAACCGCGAGCGCATTTTGGAGGTTGCGCGCGAAGCATTCACCCGGCACGGGCCCGAAGCTACGCTGGACGACATCGCCCGCCGCGCGGAGATCGGCCCCGGAACCCTGTACCGCCACTTTGCGACGCGGGACGTCCTGATCGAAGCGGTGTATCGCAGTGAGGTGGAAAAGCTGACCGCAGCCGGACAGCGCTACACCGTTACACTGCGGCCGGTCGAGGCGCTGCGAGCCTGGATGCTGGTGTTTATTGACTATGTGGCGAACAAGCTGCTGATTCTGCCGGCCATGGACACCGTGCCCGGGGGCTCGAGACGCATGATGGAAGGCACGCACGGCTTGATCCACAGCACGTTCCGTGGTTTGGTGGAGCGTGCGGTCGCCGGCGGCGATCTTCGTGCAAGTACAAATCCGGACGACATTGTGCGCGCGCTCATCGGCGTCTTCCACACGACGGCTTTGCCGGGTTGGGAGCCGAGCGCCCGCAGGATCGTCGACATTCTGATTGACGGTTCGCGCCCACGAGATTAGTCCTGCGACACGCATTTTTGTCCTGCAGCACCTGAGCAAAGTCGGCAGCCCGGCTACGCGGGGTCGCGGACGCAAGCGGCTTGGGGACGCAGACTGGGGAGCGCGTCCCCCTTGCTCAACCTAATCCGGCCTTCACCAGCTCACTCACCTGCTTCCCGTCCGCGCGCAGTCCCAGCTCCTTGATTCGGTCGTTCACAGCTTTCATCGCGGGGCCCATCGACCGCGGCCCAAGCTCCACGCCGCCGGCCTTCAACCCGGCCAGCACCTCCGCAATGAGCGGCTTCAACTCCGCTTCGCCCGCGGCCTGCGGCAGGTACGCTTCAATCATCACGATCTCGCCCGCTTCTTTGTCTGCGAGCTCGGGCCGGCCGCCCTTGGTGAACTGCTCAATCGACTCGCGGCGCTGCTTGATCAGCGTCGTCAGTACGGCCTGCGCCTCGGCCTCGGTCAGCGGCTCGCGCTTCTCGATCTCGCGGTTTTTGAGCGCGGCCTTGACCATGCGCAGCGTTTCTACGCGCACGCTGTCTCGCGCTTTCATGCCTGCCACCACGTCCGTATCGATCTGCTTGACCAGTCCAGGACTGCCCATCACCGCACCTCTTGTCTGAAACGCTCATTGTAGAGGAGCGCACTGGGCGGCAGCAGCGGGCTAGAATGACCGGCATGATCCGCAAGACTCGCCTGTTTACCCCCGGCCCCACGCCGCTGCTGCCCGCGGCCCAGTTCGCCATGGCCGCGGCCGATATGCACCACCGCACGCCCGAGTTCCGCCGCCTGTTCGAGCAAGTGCTTGCCGACCTGAAAGTGTTCGTCGGCACCGCTAACGACGTGCTGCTGCTGGCCTCCTCAGGCACCGGCGCGATGGAAGCCGCCGTAGCCAACATCACCTCGCCCGGTGACCGGGTGCTGGTGCTCTCGGCCGGCAAGTTCGGTGAGCGCTGGTCCTCGCTCGCGCGCGCCTACTCCTGCGACGTGGATGTGGTTTCGGCACCATACGGCGAGACTTTTTCGATCGAGCAGGTAAGCAAAGCTTTGCGCATAGAGCACCGCGCCGTGCTGATGCAGGCGACCGAAACCTCGACCGGCGTGCGCCACTGCGTGCCGGCCGTAGCAGAGCTGCTGAGGGAGAAGCGCAGCGATGCCCTGCTCGTGGTGGACGCCATTACCGGACTTGGCACCACTCACTTCAACGTCGATCGGGGTGTCGACATCATGATCGGCGGCTCGCAAAAGGCGGTGATGATCCCGCCTGGCCTTGCGTATCTTTCGGTGAGCGAGCGCGCCTGGGACGCGATGCACATCTCGCTCAACCCGCGCTACTACTTCGATTTGCGCAAGGAGCGGAAAAACGCTCGCAAGTTCGAGTCGGCGTACACGCCTGCGGTGTCGCTGATCGCAGGGCTCGCGGCCGCGCTCGACTATATCCGCACGCAAGGTGACGGCGACCTGGCCGCGGGCCTCGCGGCGCTTGTGAACAATGCCGAAACCTGCGCCGCCATGACGCGCGCGGCCGTTGCGGCGCTAGGGCTCACGCTGTTTGCGCCCTTTGCCCCGGCGGCCGCGGTCACCGCGGTGCTGCCGCCGGAGGGCGTCGACTCAGGCGTGATCGTGAAGGAGCTGAAGCAGCGGTTTGGCGCGACCATCACCAACGGCCAGGGCGAGATGAAGGGCCAGCTCTTCCGCATCGCGCATCTTGGCTACTTCGACTACATGGACACCATCGCGCTGGTCGGCGCGCTTGAGCATGTTGCGGTCGAAGTCCTCAGGCTGCCTGGAGTCGAACTGGGAGATGCGCTTACCGCCGCGCAGCAAACGTTTGCCGCCCGGGCTACGATGCTTGGCGAGCGCGCCACCTGCCCCTGCGGACGCGCACTCAGTGACTGCGCCCGCAAGGTCGAGGTGTCGGCTTGAAGATTGTCCTCGCTGAAAAAGTTTCTCCCGCGACAATTGCCGTGCTATGCGCGGAGCCGGGCTGGACGGTAATGACCTACGACCAGGTTGCCTCTACCGCCGGTGGGCTCGCGAACGTTCTCCCCGACGCGGATGCATTGATTGTGCGCTCGGCTGTGCAGGTGGACGACGCCCTGCTCGCCCACGCGCCGAAGCTGCGCGTGGTTGGCCGGGCCGGCGTCGGCGTCGACAACATCGATGCGGATGCGGCGACACGGCGCGGCATTGTCGTGATGAACACGCCTGGTGCGAACGCGGTTGCTGTGGCCGAGTTGACGCTCGCGCTGATGCTGGCGCTCGCGCGCGAACTGCCCCGCGCCAACGCTGGGCTCCACGCAGGCCGGTGGGAGAAGAAGTCGCTTGCTGGGTCAGAACTGCGCGGCAAAACGCTCGGCATTCTCGGCCTCGGCCGCATCGGGTTGGAGGTTGCTCGGCGCGCACGCGCCTTTGGCATGACGCTGCTCGGCCATGACCCATTTGTCACCGCGGCGGTTGCACGTGAGCACGAGGTTCGCCTCGTTCCTGTGGAAGAGCTGTTCCGCGAAAGCGATTACCTTTCCTTGCACGTGGGGCTTACCCCGCAGACGCACGGCATTGTGAACGCGCAAACGCTGGAGCTGATGAAGCCCGGTGCGCGCATTATCAATTGCGCGCGCGGCGAGCTGATCGATGCCGCGGCCCTGGCCGCCGCGCTTAGCTCGGGCGCCATCGCTGGGGCTGCGCTTGATGTTTTCGAGCAGGAGCCGCTGAAAGATTCACCTTTCTTCGGCATGGAGCGTGTGCTGCTGACGCCGCACATCGCGGGCTCGACGACAGAAGCGCAGGAAGCGGTCGGCATCCAGATCGCCGAGCAGGTGCGCGCGTATCTGAAACTGGGCGGGATACAGAACGCGGTGAACAGCCCGTCGCTGACGCATGAGCAATTTCTGCTGCTGGCACCGTTTGCAAACGCGGCAGAGCGGCTGGGCGCGATGCTAGCGCAGCTGCTGCCTTCGGGCGCAGCCGGGCTTGAAAGCGTGACCCTGAGCTACGGCGGCGCGCTGGCTGAAGCGCAAACCGAGATGGTGCGCAACGCCGGGCTGGCCGGGGTTCTGGGCCAAAGCGAGAGCGGGCACCAGGGTGAGGGTGCCAACCGCATCAACGCGGCACAGCTGGCCCGCGAGCGCGGCGTGCGCGTGCACGAGGAGCATCAGCCCGGCGGCGCGAGCATGCTATCGCTCGCTCTTCACCTGCGCAGCGGCTCGGTTCTTTCCGCACGCGCCGGCGTCACCGCGCCATCCGGCAGTGCGCGGCTGCTGGAGCTCCAGGGCACCGCCATCGAGGCTCCGCTCGCGGGTACTCTTCTAATTATTCGTAACAGCGACGTACCCGGCGTGATCGGTCAGCTGGGCAACGTCATTGGCGAGCACGGCATCAACATCGCAAACTTTGCCCTGGGCCGGGCTGACGGCGCGGCCCAGGACGCAGCAGGCGTGCGAAGGGCGCTTACCGTGATCCAGATTGACGGGGAAGGCGCACCGGCGCTGCTCGAGCAGCTGCGCCGTGTTGAGGCCGTGCACGAGGTGCAGCGGGTGCTGCTGCCAGCCTGAGCGCCGGGCGCTCCCGTACAATGTCAGTACCCCTTTTCGAGGATATGTCTGTGCCGCTGTACGAATATCGCTGCACCGCTTGCGGTCATGTGTTTGAGAAAATCCAGAGCTTCAGCGCGCCCGAAACCATGGCGTGTCCAAAGTGCGGCAGCACGAGCGAACGCCTGCTTTCCGCGCCGGCAATCCAGTTTAAAGGCTCAGGCTTTTACCTGACCGATTACGGCAAGGCCGGCGCGAGTGCAAACAAGAGCGAGGGCGCTGCCGGCAAGGGCGGATCGGACGCAAGCGCCCCGGCCGCTAAAAGCAGCGACAGCGGCTCAGGAGGCTCGTCGAGCGGCGGCGGTGATTCATCAGGTGGGTCCGGCACCGGGTCTGGGTCCGCGGCCAGCGCGCCGAGTGCGCCATCAAGCGCCGGTTCGGGTAGCACGTCGAGTGCCGCGCCCTCCAAGAGCTCGTAACAAGAAGCAGGGACTTAGCTGCTGGAGGACTTCTTTGCCGCTCGCCCTGTTGTGGCTTTTTTAGAGGTGCTCTTCCGGGACGCACTGGACTTCTTTGTCGGTGCTGCCTCAGTAGTCTCGGACTTCTTCGCAGCAGCTTTCCCGGCGGCAGCTTTCTTTGGCGCTGCTTTAGCTGCTGTTTTCTTCGGCATTGCCTTCTTTGCCGGTGCCCTCTTGGCTGCGGCTTTCCGCGCTGCGCGATTGTCCGAGGGCGCTTTGTCCGCAGAGGCTGTACCCGGCGGGGGTGCGGGTATCTTTGTGCCGCTTCGGCGCGCCTCAGAGAGCGCGATGGCAATCGCCTGCTTTGGGTTGGTGACCTTTTCGCCGCTGCCCGAACGCAGCTTGCCGGCCTTCATCTCCTTCATCTCGCGCTCGACCAGTTCGTGCGCTTTTGGTCCGTACTTAGCCATCGTTATCACCTCCGACTGCATAGAAGGCACGCGGGCAATGGTGGTTGTGTGCGGCTGGCCGCGCTAGGCACGCATCGCGGGCGCGGGCAGTATTTCGTCCACGTCGACCCAGGCGGTCGGGTACACGCCCGTGTAGCAGGCCACGCAAAAGCCGTTGCCTTCGCCGCCGTCGACCGCATGCTGCACGCCGTCGAGCGACAGGTAGGCCAGCGAATCAGCCTCAATAAAGCGGCGTATCTGCTCGACGGAGTTGTTTGCCGCGATGAGGTCGCGCTTCGAGGGCGTATCGACGCCGTAAAAACACGGCGAAATGGTAGGAGGGCACGAGATGCGCAGGTGCACTTCTGCCGCGCCGGCCGAGCGCACCATGCGCACAATCTTGCGGCTGGTTGTTCCGCGAATGATGGAATCGTCGATGAGAATAATGCGTTTGCCTTCCAGCAGATTGCGCACCGGGTTCAGCTTCAGGCGCACGCCGAAGTCGCGGACTTTCTGCTCGGGCTCGATAAAGGTTCTGCCAACGTAGTGGTTACGAATCAGCCCGAAGCGAAACGGCAGCCCGGCCTCATCGGCGTAGCCGATCGCGGCGGTGACGCCGGAGTCCGGCACGGGAACAACGAGGTCGGCATCGACGTGCGACTCACGCGCGAGCTGCCGACCCATCGCTTCGCGCGAGTCTTGCACCCAGCGGCCGAAGATTTTCGAGTCAGGCCGTGCGAAGTAGACGTGTTCAAAGATGCATGAGGACTGCGGGACTCCGGTCGCGTATTGGCGCGAGGTCACGACGTTCTGCGGGACGCCCTTTTCGACATCGCGTTCAATCATGATGAGCTCGCCCGGCTTCACGTCGCGCTCGTACTTCGCGTGCAGCAGGTCGAAAGCGCACGTTTCGGAGGCAAACACGATCGTGTCCGGGCCTTGCGGGTTCGTGATGCGGCCCATCGACAGCGGGCGGAAGCCGCGTGGGTCGCGGGCAGCAAAAATGCGGTCGCGCGTCATCATTACGAGCGAAAACGCACCCTCCACCTGGCGCAGCGAGTCAGCGATGGCGTCGACCAGCGTGGACGCGCCGGAGTGCGCGATGAGCTGGACGATGATTTCGGAGTCGCTGGTCGTTTGAAAGAAAGCGCCTTCGCGCTCCAGCCGCGCGCGCATGTTGCCGAGGTTGATGAGGTTCCCGTTGTGCGCGATCGCGATCAGGCCCTTGGTCGAGTCGACGCGGATCGGCTGCGCGTTCAGCAGTGCGGAGTCGCCGGTGGTCGAGTAGCGCGTGTGGCCGATGGCCATGTCGCCGGGGAGCTTGCGCAGCACGTCTTCCGTGAAGATGTCGGAGACCAGGCCCATGCCTTTTATGTTAGAAAGGCTGTTGCCGTCAGCACTTGCGATGCCGGCAGACTCCTGCCCGCGATGCTGTAACGCATACAGTGACAGATAGACTTGCCGCGCGGCCTCCGGGTGGCCGAATACCGCGGCGACTCCGCATTCGTCGCGAAAGCCGTCGCCCGGCTCGCGGACGGAGTAGCGGGTGGCTGAATCTGTGCCGGTGATGGTGGCGAATTGAGCTTTCTCGTCCGGCGTGGTCTCGCCCGGCATGCCTTCGAGAAGCAAGCGGCTCACGCCAGCACCTCGGTGAGGACTGGCGTCGCAACCAGAGCATCGTCGAGTGCCTTTGCCCAAGGCTGCTTGAGCTCAGAAATGTGTGTATCTATGAGAGTCACAGACTCGGCCAGCGACGGATCTTCACTTAACCCGGGCTTCTTCACGCGGATGGTGAAGCGGCCGTCTGTTACGTCGCCCAGGCGATATACGCCTAACTTGGTGGTTGAGAACACATCCTCAACAAGTCGAACGTTTTCAGGAGAGCAAGCCGCAATGACCAAAGAGCCTTCTTCTCTAAACAGGGGCAAGACTTCGGCTTGTGATCCAGTCAGATAGCTTTGAGGTAAGAACTCTCGATACTCTCGTTGATCGAATAGCTCAACATCAACCCCAGTCTCTGCGGCGAAACAGCCCTCAGCGAGCGACGGAGCAATGCCCCCGTCCGTAACATCACGAAGAGCAAATACAAGGCCGGAAGTGACTAAACGCTGAAGACATACGTGCAGTGTGGACGCAGAGTTTGGGTTAAGCGAAGGCGGGCTGCCCCAAAGAGCGCCAAGAATGCAGCGCGCGTATTCTGTCGAACCAAATCTACTGAGTCCGCTCATCGAGGGGCCTGCCTGGATCAAAATCAGAGCGTCTCCTGGATTCGCAAAGTCGGACCCGATAGTCTTGCTGACATCGTCGAACACACCCACAACCCCAAGCACCGGCGTGGGATAAATCCCTTCCCCGCGCGTTTCGTTGTAGAGCGAGACATTTCCACCAGTGATTGGCGTTCCGAGCGCGTCGCAAGCCTCGGCGATCCCGTCGATCGCGTCTGACAGCTGCCGCATGATCTCCGGTTTCTCGGGGTTGCCGAAGTTCAGGCAATTTGTAGCAGCCACAGGCACAGCTCCTGTACACGCCACCTTGCGCGCAGCCTCAGCAACTGCGTGCATCGCCCCAAGCTTCGGGTCGAGATAGCACCAGCGCCCTTGGCCGGCGAGCGCCATCGCGAGCCCGCGCTCATGCCTCGTACCATCCGCATCCACCGTGCCCGAGCCCTTGATCCGCATCACGCCAGCCTCGCCACCCGGCCCCTGCACGGTATTGATCTGCACCATCGAGTCGTACTGCTCAAACACCCAGCGCTTCGAGCAGATATTCGCACTCGCCAGCAACTGCTTCAACTCGGCCAGGTAGTCATGCGGACCATTCAGCTTTTCCAGCACATGCGCGGGCGGATCCAGCGGCACCTTGATCTGGTCAGGACGCTTCCACTCACCCACAGGCCGGTGATACAGCGGCGCATCCTCAGTCAGCGACTCATTCGAGATATCCGCAACAAGTACTCCATGGTGCCGCACGCGCATGCGGTTCTCGGCAATCACCTCGCCCGCGACCACCGCATCCAGCCCCCACTTTGCGAACACCGCGAGCACCTCGCCCTCGCGGCCTTTTTCCGCCACCAGCAGCATCCGCTCCTGCGACTCCGACAGCATGATCTCGTAGGAATTCATCCCCGCCGCGCGCTGCGGGATGCGGTCCAGCTCAATTTCAATCCCTACGCCGCCGCGCGCGCCCATCTCGCAGGTCGAGCAGGTCAGCCCCGCCGCGCCCATGTCCTGAATCCCCAGAACCGCGCCTGTCGCCATCGCTTCCAGGCAGCCTTCGAGCAGCAGCTTTTCCATAAACGGATCGCCCACCTGCACGTTGGGCCGCTTCTGCTCGGAGCCTTCAGTAAACTCCTCGCTCGCCATCGTCGCGCCGTGGATGCCGTCACGCCCGGTCTTCGCGCCCACGTAGATCACGGGGTTCCCCACCCCGGTCGCCTTGGCGTAGAAGATCTCATCGCGCCGCACCAGGCCAAGCGCAAACGCATTCACCAGCGGATTGCCGGAGTAGCAAGCCTCAAAGCGTGTTTCGCCGCCCAGGTTCGGCACGCCAAAGCAGTTGCCGTAGTGCGCCACGCCCGACACCACGCCTTCCACTACAGCATGGTTGCGCTGCATCGTTTTTTCGTCCAGCCCGGCCTCCGGCGTCAAGGGCCCGAAGCGCAGCGAGTCCATGACCGCGAGCGGCCGCGCATTCATCGTGAAAATATCGCGCAGGATGCCGCCAACGCCGGTTGCCGCGCCCTGGAACGGCTCGATGTACGAAGGGTGATTGTGCGACTCGATCTTGAACGCGCACGCCCAGCCGTCGCCCACGTCGATAATGCCGGCGTTCTCGCCCGGCCCCTGCACCACGCGCTCGCTTTTGGTCGGCAAGCGCTTCAGGTGTACGCGCGAGCTTTTATACGAGCAGTGCTCACTCCACATCACGCTGTAAATACCCAACTCGGTAAGCGAGGGCACGCGCCCGAGCGCGGCTTCAATCCGCGCGTACTCGTCGGGCGTAATGGAGTGCTGCTTGAGGAGCGCAGCCGTGATGACCGTGGGCTGGGGCGTGTCTTTGACTGCGTCGAAGCGATCCGAATGAGCCATGGCGCTGAGGCCATTGTCGCATGGTCCATGAACGCCGGGTGAACGCGCGTACTTCATCACGTCCGTCATTACACTGCTCAGCGCGCGTCTCGCTCCAGCTGCTCCATCGCGGCGCGAACCGCGCGCGTGTGCGCGGGCCCGGTGCGGCAGCAGCCGCCCACCATTTGCGCCCCGGCCCGCAGCCAGCTCGCGGCCAGCACCTCGTAGCCGGCGAGCTCGCCCTCGCCAGCCGTATCTTCGATCCAGCAGCGCCTTTCCGCGTCCCAGCCCTCGCCGGAGTTTGGGTACACTATGAGAGGCTTGCCCGTGGCGGCGCGCAGCTCGCGGATCAGGGAGGCGACCCACTTCGGCGAGGTGCAGTTCACGCCGACCGCGACAATCTGCGGCGAGACCTCAGCCAGCGCGGCACACTCCCTTACCCGCTCGCCATGTGCCGTGCGCTCGCCATCCCGACAGGTAATGGAAAGCCACGCGCCCAGCTTCGGCCGGCTCCGCAAAGCTTCCTCAATGGCGCGCGCTTCGCCGAGCGAGGGCAGGGTCTCAAACGCAAGCAGGTCCGCGTCGGTTTCGGCGAGCACCGCAATGCGCTCCGCATGAAATGCCACCAGCGCGGCATGGTGAGCGGCCTCCGAAGGGAAGTCGTAGTCCCCATGGAACTCGGCCCCGTTCGCAAGAGCGGCGCCATACGGCCCAAGCGAGGCCGCGATCAGCACCTCGGGCCGCGCAGCCTGCGCCCGCGCATCCAGGGCCAGCGATACGGAACGCCGCAGCGCGTCGGCTGCGGCCTGCGCCGCCTGAGCTGCCGAGAGACCGATAGCCCGGTAGCCAAGCGACGACACCTGGTAGCTGCCGGTCAGCAGCACGTCAGCGCCCGCATCCAGGTAGGCGCGATGGACCGCGAGAACCGCCTCTGGCGCTTCGTGGAGCGCGCGCGCCGACCACAGCGGGCCCTCGATAGAAACCCCGCGCCGCTCCAGTTCCGTCGCGAAGGCGCCGTCCAGGCAGCGGCGCTCCTGCAGGTCGAGTGTGTTTCGGTCGCGCACGCGTCTCCTGTGTTTCAGCGGGTCACTGTCATCATGGCAGCGAACCGCCTGCGAGTCTTGTCCGCGCGCCTACGGTTCGATCTATCACAGCAGCGCCGAGCAACTTGGCTGCCTACACGGCATCTCTCACCCTGTATTCCGGAAGGCAAGGCAGCCATGATGACAGTGCGGGACGGACAGTGCGGCGTGTGCGCTCATTTCGGCGAAAGCGCTGACGGTGTGCGGAGTCCGCACCTGGTGGAGATCCTTGCAACACGCCAGGCATCGGAGGAGATGCTGGCCGTGTGCGGGCACTCCAAGCTGGCCGGCTTGCATCTGCGCGTGACGCCGGCCAGCGGCTGCGACGGCTTTGAGCGGGCTGCCTGATTTCGAAGCTGTTGCGCAGGGCTCGGGCCCTTCAAGCCTGCTTTCCCAAGGGCGGACGCTCTGCTACACTCAAGCCTGTTCCGCAGCCGCCCTACCAGGAGCGCGCAGCTCACGCGGACCTGTGGATCGGGGAGTGGCTCAGCCTGGTAGAGCACCTGGTTCGGGACCAGGGGGTCGGAGGTTCAAATCCTCTCTCCCCGACCAATACTTCATCTACAAAGGCCTGAAGCACAGGCGGCTCAACTAGTGTGTCATTGGACAATACGTGTACGTGCCGCTGGCGCTTGGAAGCAGGCAATGCAAGTAGCATCTCGAAAAGCAGTTGCAACAAGATAGTCGAGTCTTTACCTCCGGAAAATCCTAGAATCCACGGCGTCTCGTGCTCCTGTACGTATTTCTCGCGCATGTCGGAGCGAATAGCCGCTAGCCGTTCATAAAGTCTCGTGTCAGGCTGGAGCTCCTCACCCTGGCTAATAGGTTCCTTGCTGAGCGCGTCAAGTCGGGTTTCTATCTAGACAGAGCCTAATCGACCGATTCAAGCGCGTCTACAGCCCAGCGCCTGTTTGGGTCACAGCGCCTCTCGATGGTAACAGCCCATAATTTTGAAGACCAACAGCTGCTTGGTCCTTGGATTTCAGAGCTTCCGCCGCAGGCGTATCATACGTTTTGCCGGGGTCTGTAAACCTTGCCAGGGGCCTGCAACGCTGGGATGCATGCCTTCGTGGAATTGCTTGCTCGCTACCATCCCTCAAGGAGTGCCCGTGATCCCCTGCTCTCGCTTGTTGTGTGCTGCTTCGTGCGCGCTTGCTCTTTCGTTGGTTTACCCGGCTCTTGCGCAGGAGGATGGCGGTGCGCCTAAGTCCACAGGTGCTGGAAACCAGGCATGGATGAATACGAGTCTTTCGCCTGACCAGCGGGCGGACCTGCTGATGAAGCAGCTCACGCTGGACGAGAAGATCCAGCTGCTGCACGGCACGGGCTCTCCCGGGTTCGGGCCGCAGAACCCGCTGGAGCGCGACTCCGACGGCGGCGCGGGGTATGTGCCTGGGTTCCCGCAGTACGGGATTCCGCCGATCCAGATGGCCGATGCTGCTTACGGGGTCACGCGCTCGAGCTACAACGGGCGCTACTCGACCGCGCTGCCGAGCACGCTCGGCGCGGCCGCGAGCTGGGACCCATCGGCCGCCCGGCAGTACGGCACGCTGATTGCCACCGAGCTGCGCGACCAGGGCTACACCATGTCGCTGGGCGGCGGCACCAACTTGACGCGGGAGCCACGCGATGGGCGCACCTTTGAGTACCAAGGCGAGGACCCGCTGCTGGCCGGCACCATGGTTGGGAATGTAATGAAGGCCGAGCAGGCGCTGCACATCCTGGGCGACATCAAGCACTACGCGGTGAACGACCAGGAAAGCGGGCGCGACGCGGTCAACGCGGTGATTTCAGAGCGCGCGATGCGCGAAACCGACCTGCTCGCCTTTCAGATCGGGTTGAGAATCTCGGACGCGCAGGCGGTGATGTGCTCGTACAACCGGGTGAACGGGGAGTACTCGTGCGAAAACCGGTTTCTGCTGAATGATGTGCTCAAGCACGACTGGAAGTTTCCGGGGTTTGTGGTGTCAGACTGGGGCGGGACTCACTCGACCGTGAAGGCCTCGCACGCGGGGCTCGACAATGAGGAGCCGGCAAGCTCGTTCTTCGGCGACCCGCTCAAGGCAGCCGTGCAGGGCGGCCAGGTGTCGCAGGCGGAGCTCGATGACCACGTCCACCGCATGCTGCGGGCGGAATTTGCGGTCGGCCTTGTGGATGACCCGCCGCGCAAGCAGGTGGTGGATCCGCGAGCGGGGCTCGCGATTGCGAAGCAGCTTGAAGAGCAAAGCATTGTGCTGCTGCGCAACGAGGAGAACCTGCTGCCGCTCGATCGCGGGCGGGTGCGCTCGATCGCGGTCATTGGGCAGCATGCGGATGTGGGCATGATTACCGGCGACGGCTCGGCGCGCGTCGACCCGCCGGGCGGCAATGCGATTGCGAAGAAGGGGCAAAAGACGGACTGGCATGAAGGTCTGTGGTTTCCAGACGCGCCGCTCGCGGCGATTACAGCGGCCGCGCCGGAAACGAAGGTGAGCTTCGATGATGCGTCCGACCCGGCGCGGGCAGCGGCCGCGGCCAGGGGCGCTGACGTCGCGCTCGTCTTCGTGCACCAGTTCACCAGCGAAGGCATGGACCTGAAGACGCTGGAGCTGTCGGGCAATCAGGATGCGGTGATTGAAGCCGTCGCCGCAGCCAACCCGCACACGGTGATCGTGCTGGAGAACGGCTCGCCCGTGCTGATGCCATGGGTGGGCAAGGTCGCGGGCGTGGGGGAGAGCTGGTACGCGGGCTCGGCCGGCGCGGACGCGGTCGCCTCGGTGCTGTTCGGCGATGTAAATCCGTCGGCCAAGCTGCCGCTGACCTTTCCGTTGAGCGACGCCGACCTGCCGCACCCGCAGATTACCGTGCCGCCGCCTGAGTCGCGGGGCGACTTTGTCAAGGACCGCGAGCAGGCCGCGCGGCGCATCATGGCCGGTCTGCCGAGCTTCCCGATGCACTACGACGAGGGCCTGAAGGTCGGTTACAAGTGGTACGACGCCGAAAATAAAAAGGTGCTGTTCCCGTTCGGATTCGGCCTGTCGTACACCACCTACAGCTATAGCGGGCTCCACGTCGATAACGGCGCAACTACGACGATGCGCATGACGATCAAGAACACCGGCAGCCGGGCCGGCGCGGAGATTGCCGAGGTGTACGCGGCCCTGCCCACCGCGGCGCAGGAGCCGCCGAAGCGTCTTGTCGGCTTCGCGAAGATCATGCTGCAGCCGGGTGAAGAACGGGAGGTTTCCATTGAGATACCAAGGGAGCGCTTCCAGATCTGGGATGAAGGGAAACACGGCTGGACGGTCGTTCCAGGCCAGTACACACTGATGGCCGGCCCTTCCTCGCAGGAGCTGCCGCTGAAGGAAACGGTAAAGCTGTAAGGGCCGCCGGCGGCATCGTATCGTGTGTTGGAGGGACGCTATGCGCAAGATTTGGAGCCTGGTTCTGGCAGGTGTCGTCTGTTCCGCGGTCGCAGTCGCGCAGCATGGAGG
>CAXTMW010000013.1:0-34255 GCA_964245455.1 uncultured Acidobacteriaceae bacterium | reverse complement strand
GGCCAGCGGCCCCGCGAGATTGAAGATTGTGCGGAACGGCATGGCCCGGCGCACCGGCGCCACCCGCCGCATTGCCGGGTGCAGAGCGGTAGCTAGCATAAATACGAACCCGGTGGCGCGAAGACACGCAGCCGCCTCGGCCGGCGCAAGCGCGATCGGCACGCCGAGCGCTTCGAGCACGTCAGCCGAGCCGCAGCGCGAGGTCACGGCACGGTTGCCGTGCTTGGCTACAGAGGCACCCGCGCCGGCGGCAACCAGCCCCGCGGCCGTTGAGATATTGAAGGTGTCCAGGCCGTCGCCGCCCGTGCCGCAGGTGTCGACCAGACGTGCCCGCTCCTCTTCACTGAGCGGCAAGGGGTTTGCCGTCGCCCGCATCGCCTCGGCAAAGCCGCAGAGCTCTTCCGCAGTTTCGCCGCGCCGAGCCATGGCGGCAAGCAGCGCCGCCAAAGGGAGCGAAAGCGAATCCGGCAATGGTTCCAGGGAAGTTTCTCGCTCACCGAGCAGCAGCAGAAGCGCACCTCGCGCTTCCTCCCGGCCCAGCGCGTGCCCGTTCTCCACTGCGGCCTTTACCAGCGCACGAAATTCCTGTTCCCGCACCTCCCCATCGTAGCCGAGCGCTTGCCGGGCCGGGTCAGCATCCTAAGCCGGAGGAAACACCGGAGCCGGAAGGTACGCCAGAGCCGGAAGGTACGCCAGAAAGGTTCAGTGATGTCGTTTGAGAAAGCCCTGTTACTCAACGAGCTGCCGCGCGGCAGCAAAAAAACCGTCAAGCTTGGCGAAACCGAGATCCTGCTGGTCCACACGGCGGAAGGCACGTTGCACGCCGTGGAGGCCAAATGCCCCCACGCCGGCGCTCCGCTTGAGGGCGGTGCCGTGTGCAACGGCCGGCTTATCTGCCCTTGGCACACCGGCACCTTTGAGCTCGAAAGCGGGAAGCTGGTCGAGCCGCCGCCGCTCCGCTCGTTGAAGCTCTACGCCGCGCAGGTGGAAGGAGCCTCAATCCTGGTCGACCCCGAGCCGCGCACTGCTCCGTCGCTTGCCAGCCACGACGACCACGCGCCTGCGGCCGCACTCGGCGCCGGGCAGCATGTCGTTACGATTGGGGGCGGCGCGGCGGCGACGGCCGCAGTGTGCACATTGCGCCAGGCAGGCTTCGCCGGCCGTATCACTGTGATCGACCCGGTCGCGACCGAGCCGGTGGACCGCACCAACCTGAGCAAGATGGTGCTGGCCGGCAAAATGCCCCTTGATTCCCTTTCCCTGTGGTCGCCGGAAGAGAAAAGCCGTCTCAAGGTGAACCGGCTGCAGGCGCGCGTTACCCGGCTTGACGGCGAGGCCGGCACGCTCGGCACCGACGACGGCGCGGAGCTGCGTTTCGACGCCGCGCTGCTGGCGCCCGGCGGCAAACCCCGCACGCTTGGCGTACCCGGCGAAGAGCTCCCGCACGTCCACACCATCCGGCACCAGAGCGATGTGGAAGCGATCTCGGCCGCCCTTGACATTAAGACGGGAGACAAGGCCGAGGGCAAACAGGTAGTGCTGATCGGCGACAGCTTTATCGCGTTCGAGGCAGCCTCTGCGCTCACCACCCGCGGCCTGAAGGCGACGCTGGTGTGCCGGTCCGAAAAGCCATTTAGCCAGAAGTTCGGCGACGCGCCGGCAGGGGCGATCCTTGCGCTGCACCAGACGGGCGGCGTGACGCTGAAGGCGAACTCGGAAGCGCGCGAGATTACGGCCGCGGGCGTCACGCTCAAGGACGGCACGACCCTGCCAGCGGATTTGGTGATCGTCGCCGTCGGTGTGCAGGTCGACACAGGGTTTGAGCACGGGCTGCGCCTGGAGAAGGACGGCGGGGTGCCGGTGGATGAGACGCTGAAAGCCGCGGGCAGGCTGTGGGTTGCCGGCGACGCCGCTGCCGTGAACGGAACGCGCATCGAGCACTGGCGCCTGGCCGAGCAGCATGGGCGTACCGCGGCGGCCGGCATCCTGGCTGGCGCCCTAACTGGAACGGACGGCGACGGCAAAGGCTTCTGCGGGGTTCCCTTCTTCTGGACGGCGCACTTCGGCAAGCGTTTCGGCTACGTGGGCCACGCCAGCGAGTGGGACGAGCTCCAGTTAGATGGTTCGCTCGGCGGGGGGTCGGGCAAGCCCGAGTTTCTCGCGTACTACATCAAGGCCGGCAAGGTCGACGCCGTATTCGGCTGCGGCAAGGATGCGGCGCTCGCGATGCTGGCCGAAAGGATGCGCGAGCCGCTTACGCTCGACCAGGCACGGACAGCCGCGGCGGCGGCGTAGCGCTTTTGAGAAGGGCAGTCCGGTCTGACAAGGCTCCGAGGCCGCCTGTACTATGGTCGCGGCGGCAAGGCTCCCTCAGGCGGTTGTAACCAAATGAAAATACACGAGTACCAAGCCAAGGACATTCTGCGGAAGCACGGTGTGCCCGTGCCGCAAGGCGAAGTTGCGAACACGCTCGAAGAAGCTGTCGACGTAGCCAAGCGGCTCCTGTCCGGCGGCGCGACCGGCGTGGTCGTCAAGGCGCAAATCCACGCCGGCGGCCGCGGCAAGGGCGGCGGCGTCAAGGTTGCGCGCACGCTGGAGGAGGCCGAGCAGTATGCTTCGCAGATCCTGGGCATGCAGCTGGTGACGCACCAGACCGGGCCGGCCGGACAGAAGGTGCAACGGCTGCTCATTGAGGAAACGGCGGCAATCGACCGCGAGCTGTACCTCGGCATTGTGCTCGACCGCGCGCAGGCGAAGCTGGTCTTTATGGCCTCGCAGGCCGGCGGCATGGAGATCGAAGAGGTAGCGGCAAAAGACCCGGACGCGATCCGCAAGGTGGCGATCGACCCGGCTGTCGGCCTGCAGCCCTATCAAGCGCGGGAGCTCGCCTTTGCGCTCGGCTTGAAGCCGACGCAGCTGCAGCCCGCGGTCAAGTTCATGCTTGGTCTCTATGACGTCTTTATCCAAACGGACGCGTCGCTATTGGAGATCAATCCGTTCATTACAACGAAACCGAGCTCGCCGCAAGCGCTCGACGAGAAACTGCTCGCACTCGACTGCAAGCTGACCTTCGATGACAACGCGATGTTCCGGCACCGGGAGCTGAAGGAGCTGCGCGACCTGGGCGAGGAAGACCCGCTCGAGGTGGAAGCATCGAAATACGCGCTCAACTACATCAAGCTCGACGGCAACATCGCCTGCATGGTCAACGGCGCGGGGCTCGCCATGGCGACGATGGACATCATCCAGTACGCCGGGGGCTCGCCCGCCAACTTCCTGGACGTAGGCGGCGGCGCCAACCAGCAGCAGATTGAAAACGCATTCTCGATCCTGCTTTCCGACCCGAACGTGCAGGCGGTGTTCATCAACATCTTCGGCGGCATCCTGCGTGTGGACACCCTGGCGCAGGGCGTGGTCGCCGCGGCCAGGAAGCTCGACGTCAAGGTGCCGATTGTGCTGCGGCTTGAAGGCACCAACGTCGAAGAAGGCCGAAAGATTCTCGCCGACTCCGGAATGGCGTTTGAGGTGGGAGAAACCATGCAGGATGCAGCGGAAAAAGTTGTCGCGGCAGCCGCGCGACGCTGAGTTCCGGGGGTGCAGGCGCCGGCAAAGCGCCCGTGTTGTTCCTTGTAGTCGTTAGAGATTGCTGCGTAGGACACTTGCGACACAGGCGTCCTATCCGGATTTTGCTGCCTGATCCGCGGCGCTGTGAGTTCTAGCGACCGAGGCCAAAGGCAAGAGTTTTGACCATATTGCCCTCCGCGTCATCATCCTTCAACGCCCAGACGAAGGCCCCGCCAAGCCCGCCTGGGAAGCGGAAATCGACATAGATCGACTTCAAAAAGGCTGTATCTCGATTGTCATAGGTGTAAAAGGTCTGGTTGGTCGGGTTGTACAACGACACGGCAAGCCGGTTCCAATCGAAGTTAGTCTCGTACCCTTGAGCGGCCAAAGCCGACAGCGTCGCGTAGGTAGCATCCCCGGGCGTCAGCAGCACATCGCATCCCGGAGTGTTGCCGGTGAGGTCTGTGCATAGGCCCAGCCCGCTGGTAAGCGGAACCGGAGCGGCTTTCACAGACGTCTGGTAAAGCCCGTGATTGATGTTCGGCACGCCGGTCCAGCCGGGGCCGTAGAGGGGTACGCCGAGCAGATACTTCGACGCGGGCACGCCGGCGTCAAGGTAGGCAAACACAGTCTGATCGATATCCAGCGCCTGGCCATTGGTAGGGTCCTGCGGTGAGTCAAACAGCGGCGAGCCCTCGTTGGTCGTGGTTTCCCACGGACCCGCATAGTCATAGCCGTCGATGGTGATGAAATCCACCGTTGCCGCCGCATTCTTGAGGTCAATGTTCTTGTAGTTCTGGGAGCCTGCCGGACCGTTGAAGTTCAGACTATATTTCTTGCCTGTTGCCGCACTCAGGGCGTTTAGTTGGCTGCGAAACTCCTGTAGCAGCAGCGTGAAATTCTCTTTGTCGCCGGCCGCCGGGTACTCCCAGTCAATATCGATTCCATCGAAGAGGCCCGGCGCGGTGATCGCTCCATTCCAGTCGCTGCCCACGTTGCCGACGATAAACGTGTTGATGCAGGACGCGGCCAGGGCCTTGCGACCGGCAGCCGTCGCGGCGGCGGTGGAAAAGGACTGTGCGGCGCTCGCACTGCCGCCTCCCAGCGAGATCACCGTTTTAAGGCCAGGGTGTAGCTTCTTGAGCTTGAGCAGCTCGGCGAAGTTGCCGTATAACGGCCATGTGTCCGCAATGCCGCCGACCGGCGGAAGATTGTTGTCTTCATAGTCTGCGAACGCGTCGGCAATTACGCAAGCATCGCTCGCGGGGGCGGAAGCGCTGGCCGAGACATTCCCGAAGGCATACATCAGGTGTGACAATTTCGCAGCCGAACCGTTACTTTCAAGGTCAGCCAGATTGTACTTCGCGTAGTAGATGCTCCACTCCTCGAAGTATCCGGCCAGTATCTTGCCGGAACCGGATGCGGCCTGCGCGAGCGCCGGCGTCGTCTGGAAAAACGATGCTGCCGCTAGGACGAGCAGTGCGAAAACAGGGCGCAGATACATCACAGACTTCATACGGTGTGCCTCAAAGGCGCGAAGATTTAGAGGGGCAAGCATACCGTGCCGCCTCCTGTATGTCAGCAGAAACCTTCGATTTCCCGGTAAAGCTGCTGTTCATAGCGCGCCGCCGCGCTGCTGTTTCCCGCGGTCGCCGCGAGCCTTACGCATCTCCTTCATCGCCAAGGTTCATCGCTGAGGTTCGCTGAGGTTCTAGGATAGGGGCTGCAAACATCATGCCCTTTGACTTGGCGCTTCCAGTGGCGCCGGGAACGAACCCGGATACATAAAGACGCTGATGAAAGCAGGCCGCAGCTTTACCGCCATTGCCGGGACAAGGGAGCAGCACCCGGCGCATTCTGGTTGGCACCACTTACCCTTTGCTGGAGGAAGATTGATGGCAGTACTCGTCCATAAAAACACGCGGCTTATTGTGCAGGGCATTACCGGCAAGGAAGGCACCTTTCACGCGAAAGGCTGCGCCGAGTACGGCACCCGGGTCGTGGGCGGCGTAACGCCGGGCAAGGGCGGCACCACGCATGAGGGATGGCCGGTCTTCGACACGGTGGAAGACGCGGTGCGCGAGACCGGTGCGAACGCGACCGTCATCTTTGTGCCGCCGCCATTCGCGGCCGATGCCATTCTGGAAGCGAATGCGGCCGGGCTGCCTTTAATCATCTGCATCACCGAAGGCATTCCGACCAATGACATGGTCGAGGTGTGGAGTGTGCTCCGTCATTCGCCGTCGGTGCTGATCGGCCCGAACTGCCCGGGGGTCATCTCGCCCGGCAAGGCGAAGATCGGCATCATGCCCGGACGCATCCACAAGGAAGGCTCGGTCGGCATCGTGTCCCGCTCAGGCACGCTCACCTATGAGGCGGTCTACCAGCTAACGCAGCGCGGCATCGGTCAGTCCACCGCGATCGGCATCGGCGGAGATCCTGTTATTGGGACCACTCACACCGACGCCTTGAAGCTGCTCAATGAGGATCCCGAGACCGAGGCGATCATCCTGATCGGCGAGATTGGCGGCACGGCGGAAGAAACAGCCGCGGCCTACGTTCAGGAGCATGTGCGCAAGCCGGTCATCGGCTTTATCGCCGGGCAGACCGCGCCGCCCGGGCGCCGCATGGGCCACGCGGGCGCGATCATCTCGGGCGGGCAGGGGACAGCTGCTGAAAAGATGGCCGCGCTACGCTCAGCCGGCATCCACGTGGTGGAAAGCCCGGCAGCGATTGGCGCGACCGTGGCGCAGGCACTGGGACGCGCTTAGCTGAAAGCTCGATTGCAGAGTCCCAAGGGAGGACGGCGGCGCAGGTGCGCTGATTCCGCTCCTCCCTGGCCGTCCTCCCCTGGCCGCCCCCGGACAGGAGGCAGGCCTTGGCGCTTGGCTTGAAAACATCACCGCGACGATTTGGCGATCATCTCGACATCCGGAACTGCCTCCTGTCCGTTCCTCAAACAACAGGCAGATCCGAGCGCATCGTACTTTCCTCACAAGGGAACTTCAGTTACTAAGCAACGAAGGAATCTGCTCCGCTGTAATGTTACTCAAGTAACCTAAAAAGACAAATCCAGGATGAGTTCCTACTTCACTTGCTGCATTGAAAGCAAGTGACTTCCGGGAATCAAAGGTACTGAAAGAGGCGTTCTGGCCAGGAAAACGGTAGAAGAAGTGCGAAAGCGCCCAAAAAAGCCTTCACTCTCCCCTGATCGCTTCACTAGGCTCTTCTCAAGCGCATAGCCGCTGAGGAGAAACCATCATGAAGCGCATCAGCCAGAGCATCGCCGCCCTTTGCTTTCTTACCGCCGCCACCAGCTTCGCAGCCACCGTCCCGTCCAATTCTAACCTCAGCTCACTTGGAACAGCGGTTACTGGTAATCATGCAAGGGTAACTGTCGGTACCATTGCCAAGGATGCTCATATTTGCCCGACCGGCACTTCGCGCAATCCCTGGGGCGCCGCTCACATCTGCCCGACCGGCACTTCGCGCAATCCCTGGGGCGCTGCTCACATTTGCCCGACCGGTACTTCGCGTAATCCATGGGGTGCATAGGCCAAATTTCTACCTAGTCCGAATAGGTCTTTTGTTGATAGCCTCTGATTGCGAGAGGAACCGTGATCTTAGGAGCGATCGACAAAACGCTTTTTCTGTCGGGTCCCGCACTCGATACAGCGCTGTGCATCACGATGTTTGCTCGAAAGCGTATCCGATCTTTTCCGGCGGTCTTCGTTCTTGTACTCTTAGACCTGATCTCTGGAGCTGTCCTTTACCTGGTTGATCCAGCGGGTGTTTCGCGAACGTACGTACGCGTTTATGTAACCTTCGACTCCCTGAGCTTCGCACTGCAAGTCTGTATTCTGTTCGAGCTGGCACGCGCGGTTCTTCGGCCGGCAGGTATGTGGGCGAGAGGCGCGGTCAAGCCGCTTGCCCTGGCGGGCGGGGTTGGTACGGTACTTGCGCTGGTAACCGCTTTGCTACTGGAGCCTTCCGGCATCCATGGGCCGGAAAGCATTCAGTTGCGTGCAGAAATGTTCACCAGCTTGCTGGCCTGCGAGCTGGTGATTGCCATGATGCTCTCCGCCAAGGAGGTCGGTCTTCCCTGGCGAAGCCATGCCATGGCAGTCGGCCAGGGATTGATGTTTTGGTCTCTCGTAGCGGCCACTGTGGAGGGATTCTCCGCGTACATGGGGCCGCACAATCCCTATTATCGGACGCTCTACTACGTACGAAGCCTGAACTACCTGGTGATGGTCACCTACTGGACCGTCTCACTCTGGCACAAAGAGCCCGAGCGTTTGCCGATTTCTCCCGCATTACGAAAGTATGTTGTTGCACTGCATGAAAGAGTTCAATACGATCTCGGCAAGGTTGGACACTGAGGTAATCAAAGCCCATGCACACAGTGATACCCTTTTCCCTGTTTCTGATCGCGGTTACCGGCTTCGCTCTCGCCGCCCTTCATGCGCGAAAAACCTCCATTCGCCTCAACGGGCGCGGCTTCGATGCCCTGCTCGCCTCGCTTCAGCCCATAGACCTGGATGGGGTCAGCTGCGTCGCCAAGGATTTTCTGGAGCCGCATCGGGGACAGATTTCGATGGAGCCGGAAGTGATCTGGCAGCTCATGGGCGGGGATCTTGGCTTGCGCCGTATGCGCGTTAACGCCGACCTGCTGCTGGCTATCGCGGCCCACGCCTCGCAATGGAACGATGAAGAAGGCGTCATTGTCACCGAACGAATGCGCCGCGACGCACTGCGGCTGCGCTCCGCGCTGCGGCAGATTCGCCTCGGGATGCTCTCGCAGCTCGTGACCGGTCACCACTGGGTGTCTGTCCCGTTCCAGCTGCAGGAGGCCGCTTCGTCCTACTACCTTATGCGCCAGCGGCTCCTGGCGTTGTACGAGACCAGCCACGTCGCGCTGCTGCCCAAGCTGGCCCAGGCCGTCTAGCTGCTGTCGAGGATGCCCAACGAGGGTGCCGCCCCAGGCGGCACCCTTTTCGCTTGACGCCTGCTATGCTTGCCATCGCAGCGTATTCGCGCAATAGCACCAGTAATGCAAGGAGATGGATCCGTGCCGCAACGTACTTTCAGCATCCTCAAACCCGACGCCGTCCGAAAAGGCGATGTCGGTGCCATTCTTGCCGCCGTTCAGCAAGCGGGCTTCAAGATCGTCGCTATCAAGAAGCTATCGATTTCCAAGCAGCAGGCCGAAGGCTTCTACTACGTACATGCTCAGCGCCCCTTTTTCGGCTCCCTGACCGAATTCATGTCCTCCGGGCCGATTTACCCGATGGTCCTGGAAAAAGAGAATGCCATTGCGGACTTCCGGAAGTTGATGGGTGCGACCAATCCCGCAAACGCGGAAGAAGGCACCATTCGCAAGCAATTCGCCGCGTCCATTGAGGAAAACGCCGTCCATGGATCAGACGCTGAAGAGACCGCGACATTTGAGATTTCCTACTTCTTTGCCGGCTACGAACTGGCCTAACGGAGCCTGATCCAATCGCCCTGGAGCCGAGACCGCTCGAAAGCGTCCCGGCTTTCTTCAATTGCTCCAAAGCTTCTTCCGCGCCGCTCGCCACCTGTTGCCGCAAGCGGCATCCTTTGCATCATGGCCTCTGCATCAACGTCTCTCGAACCCGCGTCCACGCTTTCCGGCGAAGACATACTGCTTGCTTCCATTGCGCCGCTTCGCGCGAGGCTGCGAGAGCACTCACTCTACGGCTCGATCGCTTCGCTCGAAGCCCTACGCATCTTCATGGAATCGCACGTCTACGCGGTCTGGGATTTTATGTCCCTGCTGAAAACGCTACAGCGCTCGCTCACCTGCGTCCAGGTGCCGTGGAGGCCGACAGAAAACCCGACGGCGCGGCGGTTGATCAACGAGATTGTGCTTGGAGAAGAGAGCGACCGCTACGAAGGCGCGTCTTTGTCACACTTTGAGCTTTACCTCTATGCCATGCGGAGCTGCGGGGCAGACACAACGCGTGCCACCGATCTGGTACGGGCAGTGGAGCAGGGACGCCCCTTGCAGGATGCGCTGCGCTCCGCTCCTGAGGAGTCGCGCGCTTTTGTCGAGGCTACCTTCGCGACACTTGCGGCCGGCGAGACGCACCGCATCGCGGCAGCCTTCACCTTTGGACGGGAAGACCTGATCCCCGCCATCTTCTCCGCCTTCATCCGCAAGCTGGACGAGCAGCTGCCCGGGCGCATCGCGCCCTTCCGCTACTATCTGGAACGCCACATCGAGATGGACGGCGACGAGCACGGACCGATGGCGCTCGAAATGCTCCGCCACCTGTGCCGCTCCGAGCAGGCCTGGCAGGACGCCGCCGACGCGGCGACCCGTGCACTGAACGCGCGGCTTGCATTTTGGGACGGCATTCAACGACGCATCGAGCAGGCCGGGCAGTGAAGCCGGGACGCTCAGCGGTTCATCCAATCAGAACAGAGGGGAAACGATGACTATGGAAAAAGCGACATTCGGAGCGGGATGCTTCTGGGGTGTGGAGGCTCGTTTCGGGCAGATACCGGGAGTGCTTGAAACAGCGGTCGGGTACGAGGGCGGCGCGCTTAACCACCCAACCTATAAGGACGTGTGTACCGATCGCACGGGGCACGCTGAAGTAGTTGAGCTTGATTTCGATCCGGATCGGGTCAGCTATCAGATCCTGGTGGAAGAGTTCTTCGCTCTGCATGACCCGACGCAGCTGGACCGGCAGGGTCCGGACTGGGGCCGTCAGTACCGCAGCGCGGTGTTCTTTCACTCGCCTGAGCAGGAAGCAACAGCTCGGCAGGTGATTGCGCGCCTGGGAGAGCAGCGGGCGTTCCGCAAGCCGATTGTGACCGAGGTCGTTCCGGCGCAAACCTTTTGGAGAGCGGAGGAGTACCACCAGAAGTATCTGGAAAAACGCGGCACGGTAAGCTGCCATATCTAGGCCCGCAAGCGTTTGCAGGCCGGCATGTGTAACAGCAGGCCGCCTTACACCCCGGCGCGGGCCTCGCGCTCTAACTGCATCAGCTTAAGCCGGTCTTGCAGCAGCTCCCGTTGCGACAGAACATGGTCGCGCTCGGTCAGCAAGGCTTCGAGCCGCTTCATGCGGGCTTCCAACTGCGTGGTCGAGTAGAGCTGAATGCGATGGATCTCCCGGCTTCGCTCACCCGCGAGCTGTGTTTCCTGCGTGGAGCCGAGCCGGGACGCTACTTGAATTTTGTCTCCCTGCAGGATGCGCCGCACATTCTCAGCAACAAAATCGAGGTTGGCGCGAATTTCATCCTCGGACCGGCAGCCCGGGCCGGGCGGCAGCATGATGCGCAGCAGAATCTTGCCGTCGGGCCGCAGCTGCGTGAAAAACATCAGAATGCGCGAATGCATTTTGCCGACAAAACGAAAGATGTTGGACGAGATGAACTCGCCTCGTTCTTTGTCGACCGCGAGCATCAGGCAGCCGTTCTGCCGCAGCAAGGACCGGGTGTGCAGCAGCACCGCATGGTCGGTCCGAATGGCTTCCCAGTTCCCGTCGGTCCAGGCGGCCACCTCGTTGCCGCCTTCCGGGTCGCGCGCGCTCACGCGCGCCGGCCGCTGATCGCCGATGACCTGGCGAACCAGAGGAAAAATGAGCTTGACAAAGGGGATATGCGCCGAACAGATGACGAACCCGCCTGACTGGGCAGCGTAGTCGCGGAGATAATCCTCCCCTTCCACGACAACCGGGATGGGGAAGTAACGGCTGCGCATGGATAGAATGTCAAGAAATCGATGCAGGATGCGCGGTGCCAGGGAGGCATCGCTGACGTTGTTACCGGCCGGTTTGACCCAGCCCGTGCCGCGCGCCAGAAAAAGCGAGATGGACAGAGCCGCGCTGTACCAGCGGCTCTTCGGCAGCAGAACAGAGATCAGCCAGCACACGGAGATGAAAAGCCAGTTGGTAAGCCGCTGTCTGCCTTCGCTCAGCGCCCGCCCTAAAGCTATGCCCTTGCCAAACCGCATCGCCACATCACCACAAGGAAAGACATTCTGAGGCAAAAAGCCTCTACTGTTCATAACGGCTGACCGGCGGTTCTTGTGTAGTCCGAATTTGAACAATCTTTCGGGGAGCTGGAAGCGCGGCCTGAAATGGTCCTCGTTCCTGCTCAAAACTGAAGCGAGACCATACTACCTTGCCGCTCAAGCCCCCTCCAGCATTCTTTCCGGTCTGGAGAGTACGATCGGAGACGCACCTGTCCCAGAAAGGGACAGTGGGTCTGGTGCGCCCGGCAAGATTCGAACTTGCGACCTTTCGCTTCGGAGGCGAACGCTCTATCCAGCTGAGCTACGGGCGCGGGTGCAACATGCGCAAACACAAGACTACTACAGGCTCAGGAGGAGACTCCAGGCCACGTCTCAGCGGGCGCCGGCCCGCAGTCATGACCGTTTAGGCATGGCCATTTGTGCTGGACGCCTTCGATTCCAACTCTTTCATCGCGGACTGGATAAGCTCTTTGGCTCCCTCGATTCCGGCAAGCACTGCCTCAAGATCGAGCGCCGGCTTCGATGGATTGCGGTTGGAAGCACAGTAGATGCCGTGCTGACCGACGAGGATCAGCGCATCGGTGAGCACATCAAGCGACACGGCAAGCCGTCCACGCTCACGCCCGAGCATGAACTCGTACTTCTCGATCTCGTCGCGCCGCTCGTCAAACACGCTGCGCGCCACCTACCACTCCCTTGCGGGCGTGTTGCCGGGCACCAGCGCCGAGGGGTCAGCGCTCCCTGCCGCGGCTCCGCCGTTGGGTGCTTTCCAGCGAAGAACGGGCTTGCGCGCCGCACCGGTTTCATCGAGACGCGAAAGCCTAGTCGAGTGCGGGGCAGCGAGGATGATTGCGGGGTTCTCCTCGGCTTCCCGGGCGATCTGCCGCATCGCATCGATGAAAAGGTCCAGTTCTTCGCGCGACTCACTCTCGGTCGGCTCAATCATCAGAGCGCCTGAAACGATGAGTGGGAACGAGGTCGTATACGGGTGGAATCCGTAGTCGATCAGGCGCTTGGCGATATCGCCAGTCTTGATACCGCGGCGGGTTTGCCGGCGGTCCGAGAACACCACCTCGTGCATGGAGGGCGTCTTGTACGGGAGCTCGTACACGTCCTGCAGCTTGGCGCGGATGTAGTTCGCGTTCAGAACCGCATCTTCGGTGGTTTGACGCAGGCCGTCCGGGCCGTTGGCCAGAATGTAGGCAAGCGCGCGCACAAACATGCCGAAGTTGCCGTAGAACATGCGAACGCGGCCAACCGATGCGGGACGATCAAAGACGAGGTGGTGTGTGCCGTGCCCGTCGGTGTGGACGACCGGCGTCGGCAGAAACGGCTCAAGCATCGCTTTACAGGCGACCGGGCCGGAACCAGGGCCGCCGCCGCCGTGCGGGGTCGAAAAAGTCTTGTGCAGGTTCAGGTGCATGACGTCGACGCCGAAATCGCCGGGCCGGGTCTTGCCGACGAGCGCGTTCATGTTCGCGCCATCCATGTACAGCAGCGCGCCCTTGGCATGCAGGATCTCGGCGACTGCCGCGATCTCGTTTTCAAACACGCCGATGGTGGAGGGGTTCGTCAACATCATCGCCGCGGTGTTCTCGTCGACCAGCGCGCGCAGCGCTTCGAGGTCGACGCCGCCGTCCGCGTTCGATTTAAGGTTGACGACCTCGTAGCCGCACACGGCCGCGGTCGCCGGATTGGTGCCGTGCGCCGAGTCCGGGATGATGACGGTGCGGCGCGCATTGCCGCGCGACTGATGGTAGGCGCGTACCAGCAGGATTCCCGTGAACTCGCCGTGCGCGCCGGCCGCGGGCTGCAGCGTGATCGCGTCCATGCCGGTGATTTCGAGCAGGCAGTGCTCCAGGTCTTTCAGGATGGACAAAGACCCTTGCGAAAGCGACTCCGGCTGGTACGGGTGCGCCTCCGCGATGCCCTCGATGCGCGCCACGACCTCGTTGATGCGGGGGTTGTACTTCATGGTGCAGGAGCCGAGCGGGTACATACCGAGGTCGATCGCATAGTTCCAGGTGGACATGCGCGTGAAGTGGCGAATGATCTCGATTTCGCTCAACTCCGGCAGTGCGGGCGGGTCTATGCGGGCCGTGTCGCCCAGCACGGCTTCTGGGTCGATTGCGGGCACGTCGAGCGGCGGCAGCTTGTAGGCGCGCTTGCCGGGGGAGGATTTTTCGAAGCTCAGGGCTTCGTTTTGCGTCTGGTGCGGCTTGACCTTGCCGGGCGTCCCGACAAAAAGCTTCTGCTCGGACTGCCCAGTCGCCACTTCCGCAATCAGTGTGCCCATGCTTGTATGTCCCCGTACCCTGCTGATGATACTGCTGCTGCCTGGGAGCAACGATGCTCGTGGTGCTCCAGGAGGGATGCAGGCTCTTCTGCTGATTCTATCCCGCGCCGGCTAAGGTCTTCGCCTACGGAACTGCTGGTTACTTCAGTTGCAACCCGTGCAACGAGTTATAGGAAAGCGGAAGCTGCCCTGCTAGGTTAGGGCGGATGCTCTTTACCTCATTTCGCCGTCCTTTGCCGCTCCTTATTGGCCTTTGCCTCGTGCTGCTGCCGTGTGCGGCCAGCCCGAAAAGCGCAGACTCGGCCCCTGTCGCGGCGCCGGGATTGTCGGTCCCGTCGACCGTAGTCCCGTGGGCGCTCGATACGTACAAAGGCCAGGTCGAGCTGGTTCCTATTCACCATGCGGGGATCATCGCCAATCGGCACACGGGCAAGAATATCGCCGGTTCGCTCGCGGGCTCCTTCCTCTACCGTCCAGAGATGACCACCGAGCTTGAAGGGGAGCACGCGCGGGCGCAGCTTCACACAACAACGCCGGTGATCTACTTTCATGTGGAAACAGATGAGGATCCCGCGCCGGCAAGCGAGGAAGGCGACAAACACGCCTTCCAGCTGGTCCCTGCAAAGATTGTGAAGAATCGCAGGGTCGTCGACGCGATGAGCTTCAGCAACATCACGATGCATGCGAAGCGCAAAGACAGCTCGATTGCGGTCACGATAGAAAACCAGCCCGGCGGCTGGTACCGGATGACGCCCAAAGCCCCACTCGCGCCGGGCGAGTACGTTTTCCTGTGGCAGCCCGAGCGGGCTGAGCAGTACGCCACAACGGTATACCCGTTCGGCGTGGACGCGCAGGCACCCGAGATGACCGACGCCGTTCACCCAGCCGCAGCTTTGCCGGCAGCGTCGCGTTAAGCGCCGACTCCGATCGCCAAAGGCTCCGTGGCAGCAACGCGCAGGGCGGCCCGCTCCATCTCCTCGCGCGTGGTCAGCTCGGTCGCGCACCAGGGGGTTGCGTTGCCCAGGTCCGGGTACCACTTGCGGAGGTCGAGGCCGCCGATGATTTTGTCTTCCAGCAGCCGGGCGTTCAGCTCGTCCGGAGCCTCTTCCGTCCGCAGCACGAACTCATGAAACCGCGGGCTGCCGTGGAAGAGCACCTCCCCATGCGCGTCCAGGACCTGCGCTGCGTAGTGCGCTTTGGCCAGGTTGTGGCGGGCGAGCTCGCCGATGCCCTCGCGGCCGTACACGGTCAGGAAGATGGTCGCCATTAGCGCGACGAGCGCCTGGTTGGTACAGATGTTGGAAGTCGCTTTCTCGCGCCGGATGTGCTGCTCGCGCGTCGAAAGCGTGAGCACAAAACCGCGCTGGCCATTCTTGTCTTTGGTCTCGCCGACCAGCCGCCCCGGCATCTGGCGCAGGTACTTTTCTTTTGCCGCGAGCACGCCGCAGTAGGGACCGCCATAGGAGAGCGCGACGCCAAAGCTTTGCGCTTCGAGCGACACGATGTCGGCCTCGACCGGCGGCCGCACCGCGCCGAGCGACACCGCTTCCGCGATGGAGACGATCAGCAGCGCGCCTTTCGCGTGCACGATCTCGGCGATCGCAGGGATATCTTCGACGACACCGAAGAAGTTGGGCGACTGCACCAGCACGCACGCTGTTTCGGTTGTGATTTCCCCAGCAAGCACGGCGAGGTCAACACGGCCACCTCCTATCGTGCCATCGCGCAGGTAGCCGACTTCGGTCTGCTGCGTGCCCTGATGTTGCGCGTAGGTCCGCATCACCTCGCGATACTCCGGATGTACTGTGCGCGCCACCACGACGTGGTCGCGCCCGGTGACGCGGATCGCCATCATCGCCGCCTCGGCTGCACCGGTCGAGCCGTCGTACATCGAAGCATTCGCGATGTCCATGCCGGTCAGCTCGCAAATCATGGTTTGGAACTCGAAGATCGCCTGCAGGGTGCCTTGCGTGATCTCGGCCTGATACGGCGTGTAGCTGGTCAGGAACTCGCCGCGCTGCACCAGCGAGTCAATCACGACCGGGCGGTAGTGCCGGTAGGCGCCTGCGCCTAGAAAACTCGTGTAGCCGACGGCGTTTTGCCCGGCAGCCTTGCGGAAGTAGTCGAGGATCTCGGACTCGCCCATCTGGCGCGGTATATCGAGGTCGCGCGTCAGGCGAAATTGCTCGGGCACTGTGGCAAATAGCGAATCGATCGTGACTGCGCCGTCGGCGCCGGACGCGGCGCCTATCTCGGCCAGCATGGCGGCACGTTCCAGATCTGATTTCGGCAGGTAGCGCATGGATGGGGGTCCTTTGCGTAAGACTTAGTGGCCGGTTTCTTCCGCGACAAACTTCTCGTAGTCCGCGGCGTTCAGCAGCGAGGCGACCTCGCCCGGCTCGCGCAGCTTGATGCGCATAATCCAATGACTGTGCGCGTCCGCGTTTACTTTCTCCGGCGACGCGCCCAGGTCCTCGTTCACTTCGGTGACCTCGCCCGAGGCCGGCGCATACAGATCCGAAACAGCTTTCACCGACTCGACTGAGCCGAAGACCTTGCCTTTTTCGACCGCCGCACCGGGCTTCGGCAGCTCCACGAAAACGATGTCGCCGAGGGTCGACTGCGCGTGGTCCGTAATCCCGACGGTGCCGACGCCGTCCGCCACGTCGATCCACTCGTGCTCGCGGGTATAGCGGTATTGTTGCGGGTAGCTGCTCATGCTTGTCCTTCCTGCACTGCGGGCGGCGCAATGGCCACCGGCGCGGTTGCACTCAATTTTGCGCGCTTGTAGAACGGGATCGGCGTGGTCCGCGCCTTCACCATGGAGCCGCGAATCTCGATGAACACCTCGCGCGCCTCCGGTGTTTCCGCAAACTCCGGGGGCAGGTAAGCCAGCGCAATGTTGCGCTTCAGGTACGGCGCGGGCGAGCCGCTGGTCACTTCGCCAAGCTGCCGGCCGTCCCCGTCGAAAAGCCGATAACCGTCGCGGGCGATGCCGCGGTCCACCATCTCAAGCCCGACCAGCCGTCGCTTGGGGCCGCCGTCGGCTACGACCCTGCGCAGCGCGTCGGCCCCGGTAAACTCCACGCCCTTGTCGAGCTTCGCGTAGCGGCCGAGCCCGGCTTCGTACACGTTGATGCTGTCTGAAATTTCGTGTCCGTACAGCGCCATCGCCGACTCGAGCCGCAGTGTGTTGCGCGCCCCCAGGCCGCACGGCAGGATGCCGAATGGGCGCCCCGCTTCCAAAATCTCGTTCCACACGCGGGCGCCTGTTGCCTCGTCCGACGGGATGTAGAGCTCGAAGCCGTCCTCGCCGGTGTAGCCGGTCCGCGCCACCAGGGTGTTGTAGAGCCCGCACACCTTGCCCCATCGGAACCAGTAATTCCTGATCTCGTCAAGCTTCAGATCGGTAAGCTTGCGCAGCACGTCGATCGCGCGCGGCCCCTGGATGGCCAGCTGCGTGTACATGTCGGAGTAGTCCGAAACGTGGCACTTGAAAGGCTGCGCCTGCTGCCGGATCCACCCGTAATCTTTCTCGCGAGTGCCGGCGTTGATCACGATGAGGTAATCGTTGTCAGAAAGTTTGTGGACGATAATGTCGTCGACAAAGGTGCCGGCAGGCGTGAGCATGGCCGAGTACTGCGCCTGGCCCACCTGGAGCTTCGAGGCATCGTTCATGGAGAAACGCTGCACGGCATCGAGAGACTGCGGGCCGCGCAGCTGGATGTCGCCCATGTGGCTCACGTCGAACAGGCCCACACCGGTGCGTACGGCCATATGCTCGGCCACAATGCCGGAGTACTCGACCGGCATGTCCCATCCGCCGAAGTCCACCATCTTCGCGCGAGAGCTGCGATGGACGGCGTTGAGGGAGGTCTTGCGGAGTGCTGCTTCGATCACGGGCGGTAAATCCTCGCCGGGGTCAGGCGAACCCCTCACACACTCAACGGTACCATGTGAAGGAGACAGTCTTGAGTACCGGCGGAAGCGCTTCTGAGACTCTTTTCGCGTCCGTCCACGGGCGAACGGGTAAGCGCTTCCAAGGCATTCAGTCGCGAGCATTCAGTCGTGCGAAACCTTCCATCCATCATCCGTGCTGATCAGCGTGGCTTTGTCTACCTTGCCGCCGGACATGTCGGCCTGAATCGTCGGGAACGCTGTCTTCATCTCTGTCGATTGCGCCCACCCAGCCACGTCGCCCACCGTGTACTGATAGCCGACGTTCGCGATCTGCGCTCCGCTGCTGTCGCTTGAGGTGGTAAAGTCATCGACCGAGCTGACCACCCTGTGCCCAAAGCAGAAATTGCCATAGCCGGGCTGCTTCTCGTTCGGCGTCCACACAGACCGGCCCTTTGAGGACAGATCATAATCGTTGACCTGCTTGGAACCGAAGATGAAGACCTTTTTCTGCGCGGAGCTGCGTGTCAGCAGGCCGGCATCGGTCAGCGCGTCGTAGCCTGCTGTCTGGTCGCCTGCCTTTGGGTCTGCTTCAACCGGAAACTTGACCGGGCTCGACCAGACGCACTCCGCGTGCATGTTGTAATAGTTGCCGATTGCTTTCTTAAAATTGTCCTTGGACGCTGCTTTCCGGTTAGAGCAGCCGGCGGCCAGCATGACGCCGCAAAGCAGGACAGACACAAGGCCGTTCGTACGCATAAGAGGAATCCTTTCTCACGCGTATGGGATGCGTGCAGCGGGGAGGTAAGCGACCATTTGTGAGTAACAGGGAGCGCCTTTACCCGCCCGCGTGCGATTGGTATGCAACCGGTGCGCGTGATCCATCAGCGTAGTACGCAGCCGGTTGCCGGTTTCGGAGCGACGGCCGCATTCCCGGCGGCCTGCGGCGCTGGGCTATACTGAGGCGTCTTCCGGAGCGATACGGCAGCAGAAGACCAAGGAGCAGGAACGCGCGTTTGACATCCCTGGCCGACAACCCTTCTCCGGGTGGAGCTTCCGGAGCACCTTCCCCGCCGCTTCCACAGTGCATTGTGGTGGTGCCTTGCTATAACGAGGCGGCTCGGCTCCGCACCGATGCTTTTATTGAGTTTCTCCGCGGTGAGCGCGGCCTTTCCACGCAGATTCTGTTTGTCAATGACGGCAGCCGCGACGCGACGTTGTCCATTCTGCAGTCGCTCCGCTCGCGCTTTCCGGACCGCATTCGCGTGCTTGACCGGCAGCCGAACGCCGGCAAGGCGGAAGCGGTGCGCCACGGCATGCTCCACGCCATCGGCAGCGCCGGCTGCGCCATTACGGGCTTCTGGGATGCGGACCTGGCAACGCCGCTGGAGCAGATTCCGGACCTTGCCGCGGTGCTTGCAAATGACCCGCGGCTGACCATGGTCTTCGGTGCGCGCGTCCGCCTGCTGGGCCGCCATATCAATCGGCAGCCGCTGCGGCACTACCTGGGCCGCTGCTTCGCGACCACAGCGTCCACACTGCTGCGGCTGCCGATTTATGACACGCAGTGCGGCGCAAAGCTGTTTCGCGTCACCCCGGAGCTGCGTGAAGTTCTGACGGATCCCTTTCAGTCCCGCTGGATTTTTGACGTAGAGTTGCTGGCGCGCTTTATGGCGCGGCACCGCGGCGACCCCGCTTCAGTGCGGGGTCACATTTATGAGTACCCGCTGCCCGTATGGACCGATGTGGCCGGCTCCAAGGTAGGCCCGCTCGACTTTTTCAGGGCGTTCGGCGAGCTGTTCCGAATCTACCAGCGGTATCTCAGGCGCTAGCCCGTGAGCGGCGATCACCGGGGACCTGCGTACGCGATTCTCGAAACCGTTCTTGAAACATGGACGCGAGAAGATAGAGAAACAGCACAAGCACGCTGGCTTGGAGGGGTCGGTACAGCAGCAGCGTGCGGGCCGCGCTCGCTTGCTGAATGGCCTGGAGCCGCGGAAGAAGGAAGTGACTGTGTACCTGGTGCGCGGTGAGCACGATCGCCCCGGCAAGCAGCGCAAGCCCAAGGAAACCCCAGGCACGATGACCCCGGCGCCCCGCCAGGTACGCAACCGCTGGAAACACAAGCAGCAGGATGCGCGTGTCGTACTGCCGGTGGTAAATCGGCAGCAGCGCAAGGCAGCTAATGGCGGCGATGGCGAGCACATGCTTGGGCAGCGTGTTCGGCAGCCTCGCCGCGGCGGCCGCCCAGGCGAGCAGCAGCAGCAGCGTCACGGCAAAACTGGCATTGTTATAGAAAGCCGGATTGTCACGAACCAGCGCGAAGATCGCCTGCAGGTTGGTCAGCTCCAGACCCTGGATATGGCCGGCCGGATTGTTGACTGCACCGGCGCCGGCGTTGCCGGCCAGATTGGCCCGCAGTTCGGGAAGCCAGTGCGCGGTGGACGGCATGTGATCGAACCAGACGATGCTGCCGGCCGCAAACAGGATAGAAACAACGGCGACCGCCGCAAAGGTGAGCCTCCAGCGTCGGCCGGCGAACAGAAGATACAGCAGCGGAATTGCCGCGTCATGCGGTTTGAGCAGAACGGCAAGGCACAGGCAGAGCGCTGCCAACGGAAGAAAGCGGCCGCGCATGAGGCAGGCAAACCCAATTGCCAGCAACGCAATGACAAGCCCGGATACCTGGCCCAGCATGAGCAAAATCGTGCTTGAAAACGTGAAGACCGCCAGCAGCAGGACCGTGACGAGCGAGGCTTCACTCACCGCGACGCACAGGTCCGCCATCAGCAGCACCGCGGCTGAGAAGGCCGCGGCTACCAGCGCCTCCCACACCGTATGCGCCACCGGGTAGGGGAGCGCCGCGATGGGTGTAAGAGCAAGGAGCGAAAACGGCGGGTACAAGGCCGAGTACGGATCGAAAACGACCTTGTCGTCATCGACGCCGCCCGCGGCCAGAAATGCCGCGCGCGTGTCCGGCTCGCTGTAGGGGTCGCAGTGCGTCAGCACGCAGCGAGCGCTCGCGTACGGCTGCTTGAAGTCGCGAAAGTGCAGCGCTGCCCGCTCGTCCTGATAGCCGCGCCCGGTAAAGGCGAGCACGGCCAGCAACGCCAGCACAAGAGCAAGTACCCTCTGCACGCGACCTGTACCTGCGCCGCTCAACTCCACTGCCTTCGACTCCACCTAGCTGCCCTCCGCCATATCCCCGCCGCGCCCGCCCTCGAACAGGGGCCCAGACCAGCTTCGCCGCGCCCAGGCAAGCCCGGTGAGCAGTGCGGCGAGTGTGCAAAGGCTCAGCAGTGAGCTTACTGTACGCGTGCGTGTCCGAGGCTCAAAGGTGAAGGTGACGCGATGCGGCCCGCCCGGCACCTCTACCTGCAGAAGCCCTTCGCCGGACGAGTGAACCGCCAGGGGCCGCCCATCGAGACTGGCCTGCCAGAAGGGATAAAAGAAGGTGTTGAGCGTAAGCCGGCAAGGATCGGCGCTGCCTGTTTCGCTGCCGGTTTCAATAACGCGCCGATCGGGGTTCGCCGACAGCAGCGCTGGGCTGCACCCGCGGTCGGCAAATGGGCCGACCGTGGCTCGCCGCGCTTCTTCCTTCGGCAAAGCAGCTTCGGTCGGGACGCCGGCCGGCACATACTCTTCCACGCCTTCAAAACCCGTCTGCCACGACGCTGCTGCCGCCTCCAAGGAGTGAAATCGCTGAAAAGGCAGAAGCCGTCCGTAGTCGAGAAACGGAAACAGCGCGACCAGCACAAGGCAGGCAGCGCCGAGTCTGCGGATGCGGGCGGGGACACCGGGCGCGAACAGAAGCAATACCAGCGCAAGGCTGAGCAGGGGTAGAAGCCGATACGGGAAAAGCACGAAGCGGAACTGCGGGAGCGCCTGCCACAAAGGGATGGTGAGGGGCAGCTGGAAGGCAATCGCAAATGCAGCGAGCGTCAGCAGGGCGAGCGTCGCCTCACGCCAGATGCCGGGCCGCTTCGCCGCTTGTCGCCCCGCGGAAAACAGCAGCGGGAGCGCCAGCAGGATAAACACACCCGACGCGTACACAACCAGGTGGGGCGGCGGCGTACGACGCAGCTGCATGGTATTGCGAAAGTCGTAGATCAGCAGGTTGCCGGAGGCGACAAAGCCTTTCTCGGCAAGCACAGGCAGCAGCCGAAAGGCCGCGAGGGCCAGTGCAAGCCCCTGGCTTGCTGCAGCCGCGGCGAGCGGCTTCCATGAGCGCTCCCGGACTGCAAACACCAGCGCCAGCAGTCCGAACGCATAAAAGAAGCCGATCGCCTCGGGCAGATTGGTGAGCCAGCCGGCAGCCAGCAGCAGCGCGGACACACCGATCGGCCAGGGACGGCGGTCCACCAGCGCCAGGTACACGTACAGGAACGTTAGCGGCAGCAGTGCCTGCACCCACGCTTCGGCAATGGCGTACCTGATGATGACGGTCATCATCAGGTATGGGTTGAACATATAAAGAAGGGCGGCAAAAAGGCGGTGCTCAGGCAGCACGAAGCTGCCGGCAGCTTTGTACATGCTCAAGCCGCCCAGCGTCAGCACGAGCCATACAACCAGGCCGGGCACGAGCTTGAACGGCAGCAAAAAACTGAGAGTTGCGCCGACAAGGAAGGATAGCGGCGGGTAAAAACAGAAGCGCGGCTCCCCAAAGCCGAACTGCGCCCACTGCGACCAGCCCAGTTCCCACTCATGCGCGCGCCAGGCGTTGTGCAGCTCGACCCACGAGGCGGCGTGGTACTTGAAGTCCTGCCCGCCGTAGCCCAGAACAACGTACAGCAGCAGCGGAACGAGAGCGAGCGCGGGGATCAGCAGCAGCGGCTTGCGATTGCCGAGGGCGGCGGGCTTGGCCGGGGATGGATCGGGAGTACCGACAGGAGCCGATCTGCGAGTCAAGCTGATTCCTTTCCATTGCACACCGCCGCGAGCGCACCTTTGGCGGCGAAGGAGTAGCCCGCCAGCCCAAGCAGAAGCAGCAAACCTAGGTAACTCGCGAGATAGCTTTCCCGCTCGCTCCCGGTTGTACCTTCATGATCAAGCTGGAGATGGACAGGACCGGCAGGGAGCGTGATGCGGGTGAGGCCGGTACTCGCGTCGAGCTCCACGCGGGCGGCAGCCGGGGTGCCGTGCAGCTGCTCATCGGGGAAGAAGAATGAGGGCACGCGCACGCTCGCCGGCGTGTCGAGGGTGCCGCTCAACTGGAGTGCGCCGTCGGCAAGCCTCGCGATACCGAGTGTGGGTGGCGCGAGAAAGGCAGGAGAACTGTTTACGCGGGGATTGCTGAGTTTTTTCTGGTCGGGATCGAGCTCCCAGCCTGCTTCGCGCGCCGTAGCTGGAATATATTCGGGCACAAAGCTGCGCTGCGTGGCGTTGGACGAAGTTTCGCGCTCAGCCCGGGCGACAAAGTGGGGCAGCCGAAAAGCCACAAACGCCGGAACGGAGCGCAGGAGGCTGCCGCTGGAAAAGGAAACCACAGCCCCCATCGCGGTAATGCCGGTTTGCACCAGAACCAGAAAAGCGATAACGGCGAGCGACCACCCTCGCGCCCTGCGATCCCTGGAAACGACGACGGCCAGCACGGCAGCGGCGAAAGCCATGGCTGCCGGAAACAGCCTCCACGGGAATTGAAGCGCGCGCAGCTGCGGCACATAGGCCCACAGCGGCCAAAACACCTTCGTCATGGCGAAAAGGCAAAGTGCAAGAGCGATGAGCACAGCCCGGTCCCAGCGGGAGTTCGCCTGGTTGCGCATGGAGCGAGACATGGCAAACGGCAGCAGGGTGAGGAGACACAGAAGCCAGGTGCTGTAGAGGTAAAACTCCTGCCCCAGAAAATGATAGAGGTGAAAACGGGACAAGGTGAAAAGGAACTGGCTGCGCACGTCTCCGTAGGGGCTGCCGGTCCAGCCCTCCGGCGAAATCAGGGGCTGCATGGCCAGCGCCGGCAGCACACTCGGCGCAGACAGGAGAAGCCCGCACACAGTCCCGAGCAGATTGGCAACGAATCCCCAGGCGCCGCGCACAAGCAATCCATAAACAGCCCCTACGCCGATAGCGAGCAGGGTTTGCGGGAGATGGGTGGCCGCCAAAAGTGCGTACAGCACCCCAAGCAGGGCAGCGCCGGCGGCGGTCGAGCGCGGAGTCCTCGCGGTGCGGTCGAGCACAAGGAAAAGCAGGGGAAGCAAAGCGGTGGCCGCGACCTCGGCATAGCCCACTCTGCCGATCGGGTTGTAGTTCATCGCGAAAGGAAGCGCAACGAACAGCAGCGCGCCGAGGTCTGCCGCGGCAGCGGACACGTGAGCACGAAGCCAAGCCCGGCAGGTGAAAAAAGCGAGCAGGCGAAACAAGGCCATGCCTAGCAGCAGGGCGGATGCAGCACCGATGTGGAGCAGCACAGCGAGCGTTGCGGCAATACAGAACGGAAGCCGGCCGTAGAAGTAAAACACCGGAGACCCTAAACCGGCATTGCCGGCCGCCAACCATCGCGGGAACCAGTGATGGGTGTGCAGCGAGGACGCGTAGCCGCTTACCAATTGCAAGGCGAAGTTAGCGTCCATCGCCGAGTACACCCCAAGAATGGGAAGACCGAACACGAGAGGACCGGCGACGGAAAGAACCAGAAGAAACGCCGCAACTCCTTGCCAAAGTCGGCGGTCGGCCCGTGGAAGGATCGTTTGCCCAGCGTGCATGCACTCCAGTGTCTACGTCTCCGTCCTCTTTGTGAAGTTCCCGATCTGCTTTCAACTATGCTTCAGAAGGTTTGCTTCTTGTTCGGAGCAGGAGGTTGAAAGGCAGAAGCTGAGCAGTGCGACTCCGCAGAAGGAGAGCGGCGGGGTAAAAGCAGAAGCAGTGCTACCCACTACAGCCCAAGTGACGTATAGCGGCAGCGACATAAGTGCGAGCGCAGGGATAAGGGGGCAAGTGCCGGCGGTCGGGTCGGACGGTGCTGCTCATGATGCCGGTCCTGCGAGGCAGAGGAGGTACCAGCCGGCCCGCGAGCAGTGAAAGCGAGCAGCTTCTGCCGGCTCCAGTTGCGTGCGCAGCCCGCGCTCCAGCTCTTCGGGCGTGCCGGGAAACAAGATGAATTCGGATGCGCCGGCGAGCTGCGCTTCCTCGTCGACCGGCAGCGAATGACCGAAATGAGGTGAATCGTTTTTGGTTGTGTGCGCGTCGTCGAGACCTCCAACGATGAGCGGACCGGGCCGCACGGCCTCCACCGGGATGATGTTCAGGTTCATCCAGGGTGCATCCAGAATGACATCGTCGCGCCCGATCAAGGCCAGTGACGCTCCCCAGTAGTACGGATCGAAAGCAAGCTGTTTCTGAAAGCGTACATAGTCGTGCAGCCCATAACCGACTAGCAGGACTCCCGAGGCCTGCCTCGGAACAGAGGCAAGCTCCGCCGCCTTCAGATCGTTTGCGACCGGACGGATAAATAGCTCGGCGGGGATGAGGGTGAGAATGGCAAGAGCAGCGGCAAACAACGTGAAAGCGATGCGGTATGTGCGTGCGAAGGGGACGTCGACAGCGCCGGCCGCCACCAGCAGGCCGATCCACACCATGGGAAGAATACGTGTGGCGAAGTAAACGCCGCCGTTCAGGGTGTCAGGCAAAAAGGGCAGGCTAAGGGCGAGCAGGGCGGTGCAGAGAAGAAAGGTAGCGCTTAAATTCCAGACGCGTTCGCGCCACAAGCGCCGAGCTGTTTGCACGGCAAGCACCAGGCTGAACAGCAAAACGGCATACAGGGAAAGCCGGTACAGGTTGATGAAGAGATTCGCCGAGCGCGTGTTGTAGGGTGACACTCCCATGAGGAGCGCGGATGTTCTGACGAATGGCAGATGGAGGCCGAAGTCAGCAAACGTGGAGTGCGCCCCTTGTCGGCTGACCAGGGATGCGGGAACGAGAAAGGCAGCGCAGAGGAACGCGAAGGCGGCGATGCGCCGGCGATCGGCAGGCACCCAGGTTCGGATGGAGAACCTGTGCCGGAGCAGGCCGCCGATAAGGAGGTCCAGACCGCAGACGGCCAGCAAAAGCAGCAGCGGCACAGGATGCGTAAAGGTAAGAACGAGAACAGTGCCGGCGAAAGCGAACCAGAATCCTGGGCTCCGTTCGCTTGCCAACTGCCAGAACGCAGCCGCGAACAGGAACAATGCCGTGCCGAGATAGAAGTTAAAGAAGCCCATCATCAGGGCCCAGGGCAGAAAAAGAGGGGCAGCCAGAAATGAAACCCAGCGGCCGGCCGGGCCCGCAACGGTTGCGCATAAACGAAGGCCGTAAGCAAACGCGATGATGGAAAGACAGACGAAGAGCTTCTCGGCAAGGTCGTACGCAAACAGCTTGGAGAGCAGCAGCAGCAGCAGGTAGTGCGTGGCATACGGGGGAAACGGCTGCCGGATCCTGTACATGCCATACCTGGACCCATGATGGAGCAGGGAATCCAGGATGTGGATGTAGTACCGGTGCATGGGGCCGTCCTGCGTGGGGAACAAAGGCAGGCTGAGAAGCCAGACGCAGAATGCGGCCACAACGCCGGCAAACAGCAGAGTATCGCCAGACACGCGCGGCTTTCTGTCGGGAATGCTGACCATGCGCCTCCTTGCCATGAAGAGAATAAAGCAGTTCAGTCCGGGAGAGCGCGAAGCGATTCAGTGGTTTCATGGAAAACAGTACGGGAGTCACCACGCCGGTTATGCCAATGCGTGTGCTAGGATGCGGGCGATGCACAATGACCTGACTTCTGCCGTAAGTGATTGCACGCGATGAGCGCAAGAGCGAAGAACGTCTGCATTTTTCTCGTCCTCCTCATCTTCAGCATCGCTTCGATAAGCCGCTTATCCTTCCACGGCGAGGACCTGTCTTCCTCGTATTTCAGCTGCCGGGTCGCGGCCGCGCACGAGTCAAATCATCTATACGCACATGACCCCGTGCACTTCGACCGGGTAAATGACCCGGTGTGGAGCAGACTGGCGGTCGGCACCAGCTTCGTCGGGATTCTTCACCCCTACGTGCAGACACCATTGTGGGCGTATGCCTTACGACCTGCCTGCACGAGCATGTCCTTCAAAACCTTCAACAGGTTCTTTCTCGTTCTCACGCTGCTCTGCTTTTCAGCGGTCCTCTGGATCGCCGCGCTCGCGTGGGCTCCGCGACTAGCGCATCCGGGGTGGATCGCCCTGTTATGTACCGCGCTTTACGTCACTACGCCGTTCCGCTCCGCCATGTACCTGACGCAAACGCACATCATTTTCATCCTGCTCGCCATCATCGCCTTACTGTCCGCCCGGAAGTACCCGGTACTCGCCGGCTTGCTGCTCGCGCTCGCTGCGGTGGTCAAGATTACTCCGGCTTTTCTTGCGATCTATTGGCTGCTTGTGCGGAGGAACAAAGCCGCGCTCTCTTTTGCCGTCTGGTCGGCGTCGCTGGGGGTGCTGAGCTTTGCCGTCTGCGGCCCGGGCGTCATGCTCGCCTATCTCCGCAGCCTGGCGCAGACCTCCAACATGCTTCTGCTTTCCTTCAACAACGACTCCTTCGCCGCGTGGTGGATGGGCCACTTCTATCCGCCAAGCGAGTTGCACTCCTGGACGAGTCATACCCTGCCGCGCGCAGTCAAGTATGTATCGCTTGCGTTCGCGCTGGGTCTGACCGTGATCGGCGGTCTTATGGATCGCGGCCGCACGGAGAGCTGGTTCGGCGCGGTGCTTGCCATCATGGCGGCTACCGTGTTCACCCCGCTAGCCTGGTCCCACTACTTTGTTCTGCTGCTGTTGCCCGTCATGATGATGCTGAACGAGAGCCTTCGAGAAAGGTCGTGGGCGTTGCTCACCATTATCGGTTTGATCCTGGTGCTGAACCTGGATGCCGGCCTGCTCCACGGCCGCTTACATCTGGACCGGCTTCCTGTCAGAGCTCAGTTCTATGCAGGCCTGCTCTCGATAGCGGGCTTGCTTCTTCTCTACCGGCGCCGCAAACACGCGCACAGTGCTCCGGCTGCGTATGCAAGCGAAGCGAGGCCGTAACTCGCTGCCATCACGGTCTATGCAGGTATGTTCGGCAGCGTGCTTGATCGAGTGTCCCAAACGCAGCAAAGGCCCGGCTTGCGCCGGGCCTTTGCTTTTGCGCGAAGCGCAATTAGCCCCACCGCAGGTGGCTACTCGCTGGCTGCGAGTTCCTCGGCTTCGCCTTCCTGCCGCATGATCTCCAGCTCGCGCTCTTCGGCTTCCTGCTGGGCCGCGACCTCCTGCTGGACGCGCTCTGCCGCTTCCTCCAGCTCAGGGGAGAGCTGCATGTTGCGGTAGTATTCCATGCCCGTGCCGGCCGGGATGAGACGCCCGACGATGACGTTCTCCTTGAGGCCGCGCAGGTTGTCGACAGCGCCGTTGATGGACGCTTCGGTCAGCACACGCGTGGTCTCCTGGAAGCTCGCGGCCGAAATAAAGCTGTCGGTCGAAAGCGACGCCTTGGTAATGCCGAGCAGCAGCGGCTTGCCCGTAGCAGGGCGGCCGCCGTCGGCCGTTACGCGCTCGTTCTCGATGCGGAAGCGGAAACGATCAATCTGCTGTTCGAGCAGGAAGTTCGTATCGCCGACCTCATCGATCTTGACCCAGCGCAGCATCTGCCGAACGATCGTCTCGATGTGCTTGTCCGAGATGGCAACACCCTGCAGCCGGTACACTTCCTGAATTTCGTTCACCAGGAACGCCTGCAGCGCGTTCTCGCCGAGCACCGCGAGGATATCGTGCGGGTTCAGCGGTCCGTCCATCAACGGGTCGCCGGCGCGCAGCTTCTCGCCCTCCTGCACGTTGACGTGGATGCCGCGCGGCACCGAGTACTCCTTCTCGGAGCCATCTTCGGCGGTGACGTAGATCTTGCGCTGACCCTTGGCAACCTCACCGAAGCGGACCGTGCCCTCGATCTCCGAGATAATGGCCGTCTCGCGCGGCTTGCGGGCCTCGAAGAGCTCGACCACCCGCGGCAGACCGCCGGTGATGTCCTTGGTGCGGGTGGTTTCGCGCGGAATCTTTGCGAGAATGTCGCCCGGGAAGACCTCCTCGCCGTCCTGCACCATCAGGTGGGCGCGGCTCGGCATCAGGTAGCGCTTGTCCTTCTTGCCGTCAGCCTTGATCAGAATGGTCGGCTGGCGCTTTTCGTCCTGCGCGTCTGCAACCACCAGCCGCGACAGCCCGGTGACCTCGTCAATCTCGTCGTTGAGCGTGATGCCTTCCTGCAGGTCCTTGAACTGCACCGTGCCGCCCACCTCGGTGAGGATCGCAAAGGTGTACGGATCCCACTCGGCAAGCTCCTGCCCGAGCGTGACCTGCTGGCCTTCTTCGACCTTCAATTTGGCACCGTAGACGATCTGGTAGCGCTCCTTCTCGCGCCCGCGATCGTCGATGATCGCGACCGAGCCCGACCGGTTCATTGCAACCGTATCGCCGACCTTCGACTTGACCGAGACAACGTTGATGAAGCGCACAGTCCCGTTGTTTTTGGCGTCGAGCTTCGACTGCTCGTTGACCCGCGATGCGGTGCCGCCGATGTGGAAGGTACGCATGGTGAGCTGCGTGCCCGGCTCGCCGATCGACTGCGCGGCGATGACGCCGACCGCCTCGCCGAGCTCGACCATGCGCCCGGAGGCCAGGTTGCGCCCATAGCAGCGAATGCAGACGCCGCGCTTCGACTCGCAGGTGAGCACCGAGCGAATCTTGACGCGCTCGATACCGGCCGCCTGGATCGCGGAGGCCCAATCCTCCGAGATTTCCTCGTTGATCTCGACGATCGCGTTGCCTTCGTAGTCCTTGATGCGCTCGAGCGAGACGCGGCCGATGATGCGGTCGCGCAGCGGCTCGATGATCTCGCCGGACTCGATGATCGGCATGACGTAAATACCGTCCGAGGTGCCGCAATCGAGCTCGGAGACGATCACGTCCTGCGCCACGTCGACCAGGCGGCGAGTCAGGTAGCCCGAGTCCGCGGTCTTGAGCGCTGTGTCGGCAAGGCCCTTGCGGGCGCCGTGCGTCGAGATGAAGTACTGCAGCACCGTGAGCCCCTCACGGAAGTTCGCGGTGATCGGAGTCTCGATGATTTCGCCCGACGGCTTCGCCATCAAACCGCGCATACCGGAGAGCTGGCGAATCTGCTGCTTGGAACCGCGGGCGCCGGAGTCGGCCATGATGTAAATCGGGTTCATGGTCCCCTCCTTATCCGCGTTCTTCATGTTGTTGAACATCTCATCTGCCACCTTCTCGGTGACAGATGACCACAGCTGGATGACCTTGTTGTTGCGCTCGCCGTTGGTGATTGCGCCGTCGAGGTACTGCTGCGTGACGGCAACAACCTGCTGCTCGGCTTCGCGCACCACCGGGTACTTCGAGTCGGGGATAACCATGTCATCGAGCCCGACCGACAGACCCGAACGCGTCGCGTACTGGAAGCCCAGATCCTTGATGCGGTCGAGCATCTTGACCGTGGTTTCGAGGCCCAGGTTCAGGTAGCAGTAGTTCACCAGCTGACCGATGCCCTTCTTCTTGAGCAGACCGTTGATGTACGGCATGCCCTCGGGAAGCGCATCGTTCAGGATCGCGCGGCCGACCGTGGTCGAAATGTACTGGCGGTCGTACTGCACGGGCTCAGTGTGGGTCAGGTCCTGGTCGTCATAAGCTGTCGTCATGTCGAGCACGGGCCCCGAGTAGCGCAGACGAATCGGCGTGAGGGTTTCGACCGCTTTCGCTTCGAGCGCCATCAGCACTTCTTCCGGATTGGCGAACGTGCGGCCTTCGCCCACGCCGCCCTTTTTCGCCTTGGTCAGGTAGTACAAGCCAAGCACCAGATCCTGCGTGGGGACCGTGATCGGCTGGCCGGACGCAGGCGACAGGATGTTGTGCGACGCAAGCATCAGCACACTCGCTTCGACCTGCGCTTCCGGCGAGAGCGGAATGTGGACGGCCATCTGGTCGCCATCAAAGTCGGCGTTGAAGGCGGTGCAGACAAGAGGATGAATCTTGATGGCCTTGCCTTCGACCAGCACCGGCTCAAACGCCTGGATGCCGAGGCGGTGCAGCGTTGGCGCGCGGTTCAGTAGCACCGGGTGGTCCTTGATGACTTCTTCCAGAATGTCCCACACCACCGGCTCCTGCAGCTCAACCATCTCCTTCGCCTGCTTGATCGTCGTGCAGTGGCCGGTCTGCTCGAGCCGGTGGTAGATGAACGGCTTGAACAGCTCGAGCGCCATCTTCTTCGGCAGCCCGCACTGGTGCAGTTTCAACTCCGGGCCGACAACAATCACAGACCGGCCCGAGTAGTCGACGCGCTTGCCGAGCAGGTTCTGGCGGAAGCGGCCCTGCTTGCCTTTGAGCGTGTCCGAAAGCGACTTGAGCGGACGGTTGTTCGCGCCGCGCAGCACGCGCCCGCGGCGGCCGTTGTCAAACAGCGCGTCGACCGCCTCCTGCAGCATGCGCTTTTCGTTGCGCACAATCACCTCAGGCGCGTGGAGGTCCATGAGCTTCTTGAGGCGGTTGTTGCGGTTGATCACGCGCCGGTACAGGTCGTTCAGGTCGGAGGTCGCAAAGCGGCCCCCATCGAGCGGAACCAGCGGGCGCAGCTCAGGCGGGATTACCGGAATCACGTCCAGGATCATCCACTGCGGCTTATTGCCCGACTTGCGGAAGGCCTCGACGACCTTAAGGCGCTTCGAGTACTTGAGGCGCTTCTGCAAAGACGTTTCGGTCTTCATTCTTTCCCGAAGCTCAATGGAAAGCTCCAGGATCTCGACGCGCTTAAGCAGTTCCTTGATCGCTTCAGCGCCCATCATGCCCTTGAAGCCGCTCGGGCGATACTGCTGGTCGAGCTCGCGGAACTTGGTCTCGTCCTTGATGATCTCGCGCTCTTTCACCGGCGCGTCGCCAGGATCGACGACCACGTAGGACTCGAAGTAGAGAACCGATTCCAGGTCGCGCAGCGAGATGTCGAGCAGGTGGCCGATGCGCGAAGGCAGACCCTTGAAAAACCAGACGTGCGAGCACGGACTGGCAAGCTCGATGTGGCCGAGACGCTCGCGGCGAACCTTCGAGAGCGTGACTTCGACGCCGCACTTGTCGCAGATCACGCCGCGGTGCTTCATGCGTTTGTACTTGCCGCAGAGGCACTCCCAGTCGGTAACAGGGCCAAAGATGCGGGCGCAGAACAGCCCGTCGCGCTCCGGCTTGAAGGTGCGGTAATTGATGGTCTCGGGCTTGGTGACCTCGCCGTGCGACCAAGAACGGATTTTCTCAGGCGACGCAAGCTGAATGCGGATCGCGTCGAAATCGGTGATAGGACCGGACAGTTCAAATGGGCTGGAACGATACAAGGTGTTCCTCCTCGGGCGCTCAAAGGCGCTTTAGGTCCCGGGGCTCTTAGGTTACAGGTCGGCTGTTCGCCCCCGGGAGCACGCGCTCACAGAACAGCCACCCTTGTGGTTACAAATCGCGCTTCGGCTCTCCGGGCTGCTCCGCGCAGGTCTATGTGACTCACGCGAAGCGCCCGGCCGAGAACAGCCCGAATGGGCTAGTCGGCGGCGGCCATGACCGGCTCAGGCAGGCGGTTCTTTGAGCCGTCCAGGTCTTCCTGCTTCATCAGCTCGACATCCAGGCACAGCGCCTGCAGCTCGCGGATCAGCACGTTGAACGACTCCGGCACACCCGGCTCGATCGCTGCTTCGCCCTTGACGATGGCCTCGTAAATCTTGGTGCGGCCAAATACGTCGTCAGACTTCGCGGTGAGTAGCTCCTGCAGGATGTAAGCGGCGCCATACGCTTCGAGCGCCCATACTTCCATCTCACCGAAGCGCTGCCCGCCGAACTGCGCCTTGCCCCCCAGCGGCTGCTGGGTGATGAGCGAGTACGGCCCGATCGAACGCGCGTGAATCTTGTCGTCGACCAGATGGGACAGCTTGAGCATGTAAATGTAACCGACCGTGACCGGCTGCTCGAACTGATCGCCTGTCATGCCGTCGAACAACGCGGTCTTGCCCGAGCTCGGCAGGCCGGCCGAAGCCAGCAGTGCCTTGATCTCGGTCTCGCGCGCGCCGTCGAACACCGCCGTACCGAACCAGATGCCGCGCTTCATTCCCTTGCCAACACGCATCACCTGCTCGTCGTCTAGTTCAAGCAGCTGGCGCAGTGCCGCCGTGCCGGCAAAGCGCTGCTTAAAGATCTCGCGCACCTCGTTCGCATCCTGCGACTTCGCCACCAGCTCGGCCACCTGCTTGCCCAGCTCGTGCGCAGCCCAGCCCAGATGCGTTTCGAGAATCTGCCCGACGTTCATACGCGAAGGCACCCCAAGAGGGTTCAGCACGATCTCGACCGGCGTGCCGTCGGGCAGGTACGGCATGTCTTCCTCGGGAAGAATGCGCGCAATCACACCCTTGTTGCCGTGGCGGCCGGCCATCTTGTCGCCGACACTCAGCTTGCGCTTCATGGCGATATAGACCTTGACGAGCTTGATGACGCCCGGCGAAAGTTCATCGCCCTTCTGCAGCTTGCCGATCTTGTCGTTCGTGATCTTGCGGAGCACATCGATCTGACGCGAAGTCATCTCCTCGATCTCGTCAATCTGCTCGTTCACGCGCGGATCCTTGTCGTTGTAGCGGATGCGCTTGAGGTTCTTGGTCGAGATCAGCTCGATCGTTTCGCGATCCAGCACCCCGCCCTTGACGAGCAGGCGCTTGTTGGTGCGCTCGTCATGGAGGTCGGCCTGGACTTCCTTGCCGCCCAGGATCATCTCGAGCCGCTTGAGCCGCTCGTCGGTGAGAATACGGATCTCATCGGCCAGATTCTTCTCGAGCTTTGCAATCTGCTCGGTCTCGATCTGCAGCGCCCGCTCGTCCTTGTCCTGCCCCTTGCGGGAGAAGATGCGGACGTCTACCACCGTGCCTTCGATGCCTGGAGGGCACGTCAGCGAAGCATCACGCACGTCGCCGGCCTTTTCGCCAAAGATAGCGCGCAGCAGCTTTTCTTCCGGCGTCAATTGGGTCTCGCCCTTCGGCGTCACTTTACCGACCAGGATGTCGTTGTGCCGAATCTTCGCGCCGATCCGGATCACCCCCGACTCATCCAGGTCACGTAGGGCATGCTCCGAGACGTTCGGAATGTCGCGGGTGATCTCTTCCGGTCCCAGCTTCGTATCGCGCGCTTCGATCTCGAACTCCTCGATGTGCACCGAGGTGTAGTAGTCCTCGCGGACTAATTTCTCGGATATCAGGATCGCGTCCTCGAAGTTGTAGCCTCTCCACGGCATGAACGCCACCAGCACGTTCCGTCCGAGGCCAAGCTCACCCTGCTCCGTGCACGGCCCGTCCGCAATCACCTGCCCCTTCAAAACGCGGTCGCCCTTGCGCACAATCGGCTTCTGGTTGATGCAGGTGTTCTGGTTGGAGCGCTTGAACTTGATCAACTGGTAGATGTCCGAACCGACCTCGCGCGACAGCTGTGTCGGGTGGTGCT
>CAXTMW010000012.1:35597-35805 GCA_964245455.1 uncultured Acidobacteriaceae bacterium | reverse complement strand
GCCCCGGACGGGTGCCCCAAGCACCAACATGACGTTGGCGTGACCATGGTCCGTGCCGCCGGTGCCATTCTGGCGCACGGTCCGGCCGAACTCCGACATGGTAACGAGGACGACATCCTCCCCGTCCTGCCCCATGTCGCGGCGAAAGGCGGCAAGGCTTTCGCTCCACTCGCGCAGACGGCCGGCCAGCTGGCCGCTTGCGCCGCCC
>CAXTMW010000012.1:34928-35587 GCA_964245455.1 uncultured Acidobacteriaceae bacterium | reverse complement strand
GTGCGTGTCCCAGCCGTCCATCTCGGCAAAGGCGACTTCCACGCCAAGGTTTGCCTTCATCAGCTGCGCAATGCCCTTCATGCTGTCGCCAAAGCTGTTTTTCGGGTAAACGGCCCCATGCGCCGGCTGGTAGCTGCCGGGCGCGGCGGAGCGCAGCATCCGGATCGCCTCAAAAGTTTCGGTGCCAGTGCCGTGCAGAAGGGTGTTGACGCTGTCGGCGTACATCGAAGCGAAGCCGTCGGCGCCGGTTGCTGTCGCGAAGGGCGGCACCTGCCTGGCGGCGACATGCTTGCCGGCAAAACCGTGCACGCCGAAGGTGTGGATATTGCCGATCGCGACCGCGGGGACCCGACCGGCTAGCGTCCGCGGCACGGTCTCCCCAAGCGAGATCGCCCGGAACGCGCTCACGGGCTCGGTCGCCGGAGCAGCAGCGAGCGCCCGATTCAGCCAGCCGTCGGTCGTCGCTTTCACGCCCGGCGTGCCGCTTTCCATGTAGTCCTGCGCATCGAAGTGGGAGCGGGTCGGGTCGGGCGAGCCGCAGGCGTGCACAATGGCCAGCTCCTTCGCATCCCATAGCGGCTTCAGCGAAGCCATGGCGGGGTGCAGCCCGAAGAAGCCGTCCAGGTCCACGACATCCTTCGGCTGAATCGAGATCGAGG
>CAXTMW010000012.1:22146-34918 GCA_964245455.1 uncultured Acidobacteriaceae bacterium | reverse complement strand
AGCGCAGGTTGTAGTACGTGCTCTCCTGGTAGGGCACCACCATGTTGAGCCCGTCGACCGCGCCGCGCTGAAAGACAACGACCAGGCGCTTGCCGCGCCGCAGCCCTTCGGTTTGCGCCAGCACTGCCCGCGTCAACAGTTGCGGCACCATGGCCGTGCCGACTACAGCTATCGCGCCGCCCTCATAAAGATCCTTCGCGTCATTGCCATGCGGTCAGCCATGCGGGTCACCCAGTCGCTGGTGCAGACGCGCGACCCCGGCGATAGTTGCGGCGCCGAGATGGGCAGTCCGTGCTTTAATAAGCCGACAAGGAGCCGCGTGACCGAAGAACCCTTTCGTAACCAGCCTTCGCCGGCAGAGACACCGAACTCTACCCCCCGCCAGCGAGGCTCTCGCATACCCGCGTCACGGTCTTGTGCGGCGTAGCGTAGGACCCGCATGGAAGCGACTGCTTTTGATCTGCCTCGTCGGCTGGCTTGTTCGCCTGGCGGTAGTGGCCCTGCTGTACAAAACTTTTCTCACCCCCGAGCGCGATCATTGGGAGTTCGGCTACGAGATGGGCCACATTGCCCGCTCGCTCGCCATCGGGCACGGCTTCGCAGACCCATTCTGGGGCGCGTCTGGCCCCACGGCGATGTTGACGCCCGTCGGCCCCGCCCTGATCGCGGGTGTGTTTCTCCTGTTCGGCGTGTTTACCAAGGCGTCCGCACTCGCATATCTCGCCTTGAACACGCTGCTCTCCGCGTTCACCGCGGTACCCATTTACTTCATCGCGCGACGCGGCTTCGGCTCTTCCCCGGCGCTTGCGGCCGCCTGGACCTGGGCCTTTTTCCCGAACGCAATCCGCCTGTCCGCAGGTACCATGTGGTACCACGGTACCGCTGCCCTTGAGCTCTCGCTCCTTGTTCTGCTTGCGCTGCGACTCGCCTCGCCCGATGCGAATCCAACCCCGAAACCCAGCCCCGACCGGCTGCTGCTCTAGGCCGGCTTCGGCGTCTTGTTCGGCGTGTCCGCGCTGACGACCCCTGTGGTGCTTGCGATCCTGCCGTTTGTCTGGATATGGATCGCTTTTCACCTGGCGCGGCAGTGCAAGCGGGTCGCCCTTCCCTGCCTTCTCGGCCTCTGCTGCGTACTCCTGACGATCCTGCCCTGGACGCTCCGCAACGCGCTTGTGTTCCACAAGGCGATTCCGCTCAAAGATAACTTCTGGATGGAGCTATGTATCGGCAATGTCGGCGATGGCCTGCACTGGTGGAACGGCGCGCAGCACCCAGCCGGGAACACCGTGGAGGCGGGCCGCTTCTCCAGGCTGGGTGAGCAGCCCTACCTCGCCGAAAAACATGCCGAAGCCCTTGCTTACCTCCGCATGCATCCAGGCCAGTATGCGACTCGTTGTTTTCGGCGCGTTGTGTTTCTATGGACCGGATTCTGGAGCTTTAACCCGGCGTACCTGCGGGAGGAGCCGCTTGACCTGCCCAACATCTTCTTCCTCACTGGCCTGTCCGTGCTTGCGGGCATCGGGCTGCGCCGCGCGTATCGTGAGGAGCGGAGCCGCGCCGCGGCGTTGTTGTTTCTGCTGATTCTGATCGCGTTTCCGCTGCCGTACTACGCAAGCCACCTGGACCCGGGCTACCGCCACCCTCTGGATCCAGTGCTGGTGATCCTCGTCTGCCATGCGCTGAAGGGCCGGTTCGAGCGAGGACGGAACGCCGCGTTGTACCCCGGGGCCGCGCGGACGGAGGATCAGCTAAGCCTGGCAGGGTAAGCCGGCCGCCTCTCGCCCGCGCCGGTCAGTAGGCTGCCAGCGAGGCAATCGCGTGAAAAATACGCTCGGCCTGCGGCAGGATCACGTCCTCAAGCACGGGCTGGTAGGCAACAAAGGTGTCCATGCCCGCGACGCGGCGGACCGGGGCATCGAGGTCCTCAAACAGCTCGTCGGCGATGCGTGCGGCGATCTCGGCGCCGTATCCCCAGCTCTGCATGTCCTCATGCGCCACCAGCACGCGGCTGGTTTTGCGAACCGACGCGGCAATCGCTTCCCAGTCGTAAGGGCTCAAGGTGCGCAGGTCCAGCAGCTCCACGTCGATGCCGAGCTCGCGCTCGGCCCGCTGCGCCGCCTGCAGCGCCCGCGGCACCACCGCGCCATAGGTAATCACGGTCAAGGCTTCCCCGCTGCGCACCATGGCAGCCTTGCCGAACGGGATCATGTACTCCGGCCCGGGGTCGAGCCCCTTCGCGTAAGGCTCACGGTACAGCCGTTTGTGCTCCAAGAACAGCACCGGGTCGTCGCAGCGGATGGCCGTCCTGAGCAGCCCGGCCGCATCGACTGCGTTCGACGGCATGACGACCCGGATCCCTGGCGTGTGGGTAAATATCACCTCGCCTGACTGCGAGTGATAGATCGATCCGCCGGTCAGGTAGCCGCCGATGGGGCAGCGAATCACCAGCGGCGCCGAAAAGGTGCCATTGGACCGCCAGCGAATGTTCGACAGCTCGTTGCGCATCTGGTGCAGCGCGGGCCAGATGTAATCGAAAAATTGAATCTCAACCACCGGCTTCATGCCGCGAACGGCGTAGCCCAGCGCCCGGCCGACGATGTTCGCCTCGGCCAGCGGCGAATTGAACACCCGCTCCGCGCCGAAGGCGGTTTGCAGCCCGGCCGTAACCTTGAAGACGCCGCCCTTGCCTTTGATCTCGCCTGCGCGCAGAGCCTCATCGCGGCTCGCGTCCGCGACATCCTCGCCGTACACGACGATGCGCTCGTCACGGCGCATCTCCTCGTGCATGCAGGTGTTGATTGCCTCCAGCATGGTGCGCGGTTTTGCGTTTTCGGCGGCCCTGGGCTCGGTCTGCAGACCGGGGTCGGACGGGTTCCACTGCTCGGAGTACACGTGCCGGGGGATGCTGGCGATCTCAGGCAGTGCCGCCAGCACAGCCCGGTCGGAGGCCGCCTGCACTTCAACATCGACCCCTTGATCGAGCGCTTCGAGCCCGGACCGGTCCAGCAGCCCTTCCTTCAGCAGAAAGTCGCGAAACCGGGGCAGCGGGTCCCGCAGGCTGTCCGCTTCGATCTCGCGCGCGCTGCGGTACAGACGCTCATCGTCGGACTCGGAATGCGAATACGGCCGCACGACGTGGCCGTGTACAAACGCCGGCCCATGGCCCGCGCGGCACCAGGCAACGGCCTCGCGCATGGCCGCGTAGCTTGCGATGGGGTCGGTCCCGTCGACCTCGGCGAAGTGAAAGTTCGGGAAGTTCCGCACCAGCTTCGAGATGGAGCCGCCGGGCGTGTTGACCTCGACCGGGGTCGAGATAGCATAGCCGTTGTCCTCAACGACGTAGAGAACCGGCAGCTTTTGATTGGAGGCCGTGTTCAACGACTCCCAAAACTCCCCCTGGCTCGTGGAACCCTCGCCGATGGAGACGTAGGTGACCTCATCCCCGTGGAAGTGGACGTCCTTGAAAGCGCGGTAGTCGCCGTCGTGTTTTGCAGCGGCCGCCGGGTGCCGCGCAAAGTACCGACCGGCCTCCGCGCAGCCGATGGCATGGAGGCACTGCGTTGCGGTCACGGACGAAGCGGAAACAACGTTGAGCCGCGTGTTGCCCCAGTGGCAAGGCATCTGGCGGCCGCCGCTCGAAGGGTCGTCAGCCGCGCCGACGGCCTGCAGCAGCAGCTCCTCGACGGTGGAGCCGAGCGTGAGGCAGAGCGCGCGATCGCGGTAGTAGGGGAAGAACCAGTCGTAGCCCGGCTTCAACGCCATGCCGGCAGCAACCAGCAGAGCCTCATGGCCTGCGCAGGAGATCTGGAAAAAAATCTTCTGCTGCCGCTTGAGCTGGATTTCGCGGTCGTCGGTCCGCCTGGACAGCAGCATCAGGCGGTAGATGGACACAAGCTGGTCCGAGGAAAGTCCAGACCAGCGATCCGCCCGGGACTGGTCGGGCGACGCCTGCTCCGCCGGTCCCGCCAAGGTCAAGTCGCCCACCGCCATGAACCGCCTCCTCATCCCCTGCTGCACCGCTCCAGTGTATAGCGGGGCGCATGACCACTCCGAAGCGCCGAAGCTACCTGGTCCGGCTCAGGAAGTCCGGCTCAGGAGGCGTGGCTCAGTAGCCGCGCATCTTCTCCTTGACGCTCTTGGCCAGCTTCTCGATCTCCTCGCTTTTCTTCATAACGGGGATCGACAGCTGGTCCTTGTTGCTCTTGCTGACTTCATCTCGAAGCTGCTCGGCCAGGTGGAACAGCTTTTCGGTGTCGGCGACCAACTGCCTTTGCCGTTCGGAGTTGCGGCGTTCGGCCATCTGCTCCTGCATGGCAGGGTTGGCCATGGGCCCTTCGCGTTCGCCTTCGATATTGTGCGTGGAAACGGAAGGGGTATTGGGCGCACCTATGGGCGTGTTCTGCGCGTGGCTGCCCAGCAGGGTTGCCGGTACGACTAACACCAGCAGGAGCCGCCGTGCATCCCCGCAAAGGGCATGAAGGTGCCGCGATCCAGCACGAAAGAAGGCCCATCGCATACCGCCTACCTCAACTTTTTTCTTGAAGGATTGCCCGCAATGCTACTCCCTTTTTCTTACTCTTCGGGCAACGGCAGCGCACCGTCATACGCGTGCGGATAGACCGGAGCCGTAGCTTCCGATCTTCTGCGTGCGCATAAAGCGTTAATCACCGGTCCGGGGCATTGATCAAAACCCATGCCGCCTGCTCACTCTTCAGGCCCGACTTGTTCCCAAAGCCACACGAGGTCGAGATACATAGGGGACTCGGACGCTTGTAGTCGTACTCCGTCGAAGGAGCGCCAGTCGCCGTGCGTCCAAACCTCCGCTGTCTGGGTAGCAGGGTCAAGAAGCCAGATGTTTCGGACACCCATCGCTTCAAGATCGCGGGCTCGCTCTTTCAGGTCGCGGTAGCTGTCCGTTTCCGAAAGGACTTCAATCGCAATCAGCGCGGCCTTCAGCAGCGCGCGCTTCGGCAATGGGCCGGCCGGCAACACCGAGGCATCGGGCAGCCGCACCCGATTCACCGTCACCTTGGTCCGTGTTTCGGCTACGACTTGAATGCCCCACTCCTCGCCGTGCATGCTGAACCACCAGCCCAGAATCATCTGTGTTTTACCGTGCACAGGACTGACCACAGGCTTCTCCTTGAGCACGCCGTCGATGAACTCCACGTCGGGCCGGTAGCTCGTTGAAAGGTACTCTTCCAAGGAAACCAGCGCTGCGATCTCACTCATGGCGGGACCTCGAAGAAGGGATTTCTGGCCTTAGGGTACTCGCTCCCGGAGAACCCTGTCCTCCTCGCGAATCGGCAGGTCGTTGATGCTGGCCTCACGCCGCTGCATCAGGCCACTCGGGGCGAACTCCCACAACTCATTGCCGTAGCTGCGGAACCAGTTGCCGCTGTCGTCGTGCCACTCGTACTCGAAGCGCACGGCCATACGGTTCTCGCGAAAGCCCCACAGTTCCTTCTTGAGGCGGTAGTCGAGTTCCCGGCGCCACTTGCGTTCGAGGAAGGCGATGATCTCGCCCCGTCCGTGAAGAAACTCGGCCCGATTGCGCCAGACGCTGTCCTCGGTGTAGGCGGCCGCTACACGCATAGGGTCGCGCGTGTTCCAGAGATCCTCGGCAAGCTGCACCTTGCGAGCGGCGATTGCGGCATCGATAAATGGCGGCGCCATTGTTTCCGGCAGACTGGCTTCCGGCATAGGCTTCAGGCTCCTTCCATGGCGCGGAGCAGCGCCTCAGCGTCGTTGACTGGCGGCAGGCAGGTGGCGCCCCGGCAAACGACGGCGAAGCTTTGGCCTGCGTGGAGGCCGGGCAGGTGCGGCAGGGTCTCCGCCAGTACTGGCGGCAGCGCTTCGGCGACAACCTGCTCTGGCCGAAGCCGCAGCACGCTTTTGTTGACGCCGAAGCGCGCTGTTGCCGACACGGCCAGCTGCCGTGCCGCGGCGTCGGACCCGATCACGATCACCTGGATGAGCGGCAGCAGCAGGCGCTCCAAGGCCAGGCCGTACGTCGCCGCGTACAAGCCGAACTGCGTGACGATGCCGCCGAAGCACTCAAGCGTATCCTCGGCGAGCTCGCGCAGCTGGTCATTGTCGTTCAGGGCACCGTTCAGGGCGCCGGGCGGGATCCCGTTCAGGGCATGGAGCCGCAGTAGCGCGGCGGCCGCGCTGGGATTGCCGGCCGGCGTGGGCGCATCCTGGAGCGGCTTGCGCCGCGCGCCCAGTACACCCAGCTGGATTGCGCCTTCACTCTGTTCCGTGTCGAAGAAGCCTCCGGCGGTCCGGTCGGCAAAGCGCTCCACCAAGGCCGCGCCGATCTGCCCGGCAGCGGTGTAGTAGCGGAGCTCCGCAGTGGCCTGCCACGCGTCCAGGCAGGCGTGCACGGTGAAGGCGTAGTCCTCGAGAACGCCGGGGGCAGCCTGCGCTGCTTCAAGGCCGTCTGCGTAGACGATGACATGCTTAAGCCGGCGGCCCTCCGCGTCCCAGCCCTCGCGCAGGACGCGGTCCAGCGTCTTGAGCGCGAACTGGCGCGGTGCCGGGCGCTCCAGCGCTTCCGCCGCGGCCAGGTACGCCGAAACCGCCAGCGCGTTCCAGCCGGTGTAGATGGTGCGATCAATGAACGGCGCCGGGCGCGCTTCCCGGGCCTGCAGCAGCTTCGCGTGCGCCGATCGCAGCAGCTCGGCCGCGCGCTCCTGAGGCAGCCCAGCCGCCTCAGTCACCGCCGCGAACGGCCGCGGCACGTGCAGTACGCACTTTGCCGGATTGTGGTGCATATCGCCATGCTCGCGCAGGTTGTAGTAGGCGATAGCGAGCCGCAGCTCGTCGGCATCGGTGAGCACGGCCTCCACCTCGGCGAGCGTCCAGGTGAAATAGTCGCCATCGTCATCGAGCGTGATATCGGCGTCCTGCGAGGCGTAGAAGCCGCCCTGCTCGCGGTCGCTCAGCGTGCCATCCATCCAGCGCAGGAGGTCGAGGGTAACCCGCGCGAACTCCGGCTCGACAAAGGTCTGGAAAGCGTGGGCGTAGTTCGCCAGCAGGCCGGCATTGTCGTACAGCATCTTTTCAAAGTGCGGTACCACCCAGCGCTCATCGACCGAGTAGCGGTGGAACCCTCCGCCCAGGTGGTCATACATGCCGCCGCGCGCCATGGCGTCCAGGGTCAAAACAGCCGCGTGGCGAGCCTCCTTCGAGCCGGTGCGGGCAGACACGTCGATCAGCAGGTCGAGCGCGGCCGGATGCGGGAACTTGGGTGCCGAGCCGAAGCCGCCGTTCGCCTCATCCAGGTTGCCGATGGCGCTTGCGACCAGCGCGTCCACGATCTCCGGTCCGAGCGAGCCTGATCGACCGGAAAAGCTCTCGCCGTGGTCGATGGCCGAGAGCACCTGCCCGGCTGTTTTTTCCAGTTCAGCCCGCCGCTCCCGCCACACGCCGGCCATAGTTTCGAGAACGCGTTTGAAGCCCGGCCGGCCGTACTGGTCGGCAGGAGGGAAATAGGTGCCGCCGAAGAAGGGGCGTCCGTCCGAGGTGAGAATCGCCGTAAGCGGCCAGCCCCCCTGCCCCGCCATGGCCTGCACCGCCGCCTGGTAGCGCGCGTCCACGTCGGGCCGCTCATCACGGTCGACTTTTACCGCGACGAAGTATTTGTTGACCACCGCCGCGAGCGCCGGGTTTTCATACGACTCCCGGTCCATGACGTGGCACCAGTGGCACCACACCGCGCCGATGTCGAGCAGGATCGGCTTGTCCTGCTGCTTCGCGAGCGCGAACGCTTCGGGACCCCACTCCTGCCACTGGATGGGCTGGTGCATCGCGGAGCGGAGATAGGCCGAAGCGGCGGAGGCGAGGGCGTTGGTGGCGTGGCTTTCGGCTGGACTCATGGTCTTCGAGTCTAGCTCGCTGGCCCCTCGAACCGCCGACCCGATGATCCGGTGAGCGTGGACAGTCCCTCAGTTTCCCAGCGTGAAGGTAACCCGGATTTGTGTACTTACAGTCACTGGTTTGCCGTCCAGCAGATAGGGCTGATATCGCCACTGCCTGACGGCCTCTTCTGCGGCGTCGGTCAAAGCGGGATTAGGGGAATGCAGTACCTCGAGCTGACTCACTGTTCCATCCGTTTGGATTAACCCGGCCAGGCGGACAGTCCCTTGAATCCGCTGCGACTTTGCGTACTCCGGATACACAGGCTCGACCTTCTTTACTCTGCTTCCCGCGGTGACAGACCCCGGAATAGGAACGGCTCTCTGTGGCACGAGCAGCGCACTCGCCGGCGCAGAGACGAGTGCTGCTTCTTGAGGCGTAGGGCTGCGCAGCTGCTCAACATGTATGTCCAGAACAGGCGTGTCGTCATCGTGAAGCACGATCTGCTTAGCTGCAAACTGGTGTTGGAACGCGACGATCTGGGTGAAAAATGCGAAGTATCCTGGGTCCGCAAGCTGCAGGATAGGACGGCCGGGCGCAACACACCAGCGACCATGCGGCACGGACACCGGATAGGGTGGCGGCGCGGAAAAGCAGGTCAGCTTCACTTTGCCAAAGTCTACTTCTCGAAAGAGCGGAGGAGCCTCCTTCGGCGCATCCAGAGCCTCCATCGGGTTACGCACCAGTTCGCTGATCATGCTTTGCGGGTACGGCAAGGTCTCAGGCTGCGCTGGTGGAGAAGATACGCCTGCGTCGGAATGCCACTTCGTCCACACGGTTGCGCCTTCGGAGTACGTCGCGTGCCAGCGATTCTTTGCCAACCAGACATACTCGTAGTCGCCCTCCACCTTCAGTTTCCCGGCGGCATCGTACGCCTTGTAATGCGCTTCGAGGTACCAGGGGTGCAAGGTGTCTCGGTGCAGGCCCATCGCCTGCTTCAGCATCTGCCAGGCATCTTCGCGATCATTCGGCAAGGTCGCCGTCTCGTATGCAACAGCCGGGATAGCAGCAGCGCTCTGCCTAGGCTCGGTAGGATGAGAGTCTGGCCCACTCTCTTGCGCGCAGGCAACAGTGCGAACCAGACCGCAGATAAGGCAAAGGAGGAGAGAAAGCATTCGCATCAGCCCCATCTTGCCAGCAGGACGCGAGGCTGCAAAGGCCTAGATTCGGCTGCGCATTACTAAGGGTCCCAAGCCTCTGCGCTCGCGGCTCTCCAAACCTGAAGCAAGCGCGCGCAGGCGCACAACGCTCGCACGTGCATGGAAGGGGTGCCCTGACGCGATATGCTCCCGAGGAGAGATGTATGGCCTTACACCGGCGGCAGAATCCTCCGCTCGCGCATGTCCGCGAAGAAGCCCGTGAAAAACTCCTCCGAATCGATGCAGGCGTGGAACCCGGCGCGGCGCGCCTTGATCGTGCTCGTGATGTTGTCAAACGCCGAGGCAAACAGGAAGTCCCCAAACGCCCAGCTCGCAATCTGCCGATACGCGATCGGCTGCAAGCCATACTTCTCCGTCATGCGCGCCCACAGCGGCGCTTTGTCGGCCATGTAGACCGCGAGCGGCATCGGCACCGGCTCCGCCACGTCCATGCCGAACGAGCGCGCGATCGCCGGCCACAGGAACTGCCAGCGGAAGTAGTCGCCATTGGTGATGTTGAAGATTTCGCCGGCTGCCGCGGGCGTCTGTCCGGCCCAATCGGTCGCCTCGGCCAGGATTCTCGCGGAAGTGACCTGGTACAGCGCGCGGTAGGCCGCCTCCGGCCCGGGAAAGCGCAGCGGCAGGCCCAGCTCCTTCGAGATCGCGGCGTAGACCCCGATCACCATGGTCAGGTTCATCGGGTTGCCGACGGCAAACCCGCACACCGCCTCCGGGCGCAGCACGGTCAGCTGCCACGGCTTTCCCTGCTGGCGCGCGCGTAAGTGGTCCTCCTGGTCGTAGTAGAAGTTGGGCGGCATCAGGCGCGGATCGTCCTCGCGGGCCGGCGTTTTGAAGGGGCCCAGGTCCGCCCCGTAAGCTTTGCCGCCCTGGTAGAGGGTCACGTGGCGCAGCCCCGGCGCATGCCGCTCCACCGCGTCCATCAGGTTGCTGAGCAGCGCCACGTTGACCCGGCTGCGCTCGCCGGGCGTGTCCTTCTCGATGTAAGCGCCGAAGACCACATGCGTCACGTCGCCCCGTCCGGCGAGCGCCCGGTCCACCGCCGCCGGATCCAGCAGGTCGACCGTGACCGGCTCCACCTGCGGCAGCCCTTCGATCGCGCGCCGCGAGAGCGCGTAGACCTTCGTCGCTTCTCCGCGGCTTGAATCGTGGCTGAAATGAGCCTGACTGAAGTGCTCGGCCACCGCCCTGCCGATGACGCCCTGCGCCCCTGCTATCAGAACCACTCGCTTCGCCATGCGTCCAACTCCCCATCCGTACGAAGTACCCACGTATGATGTCGGAAGGAGCCGTATGACAAACACCCGCGCTGCGACTGCGGAAATCCCGCACACGACCACCACCCTCCACGCCGACGCACTGGCACGGATAGGGACGCGGCAAGCGAAGATCGGCATTGTGGGCATGGGCTACGTGGGGCTGCCCCTGACGCTGCTGTTCTCGGAAGAGCGGTTCGCGGTCACCGGCTTTGACATCGACCCGCGGAAGGTCGCAACGCTCAACGCCGCCGGTTCGTATATCGTGCGGATCCCCGGCACGGAAATTGCCGCGGCGCAGCGCTCGGGCTTTCGCGCGACCGGCGACTTCCGTGCCGTGTGCGAGATGGACGCGGTCATCATCTGCGTGCCGACGCCGCTCTCCGAGCATCACGAACCCGACCTGAGCTACATCGAGCAGACCGCGCGCGCCCTTGCGCCGCACCTGCGCGCCGGGCAGCTGATTGTGCTCGAGAGTACGACTTATCCGGGCACGACGGAGGAGGTGCTGATCCCGCTGCTCGAAGCGGGCGCGCCGAACGGTTTACGTGCGGTGCGCGACGAGATCTCGGAAGGCTTCTACGTCGCGTTCTCACCCGAGCGCGAAGACCCGGGCAACGACACGGTCGCGCGCCGCGATATTCCAAAGGTCATCGGCGCCTACGGCAGCCCTGCGGGCGAGCTTGCGGCCGCGCTCTACAGCACCATCTTCAATCGCACGGTTCCCGTTTCGTCCCCGGCCGCGGCTGAAATGACGAAGCTGCTTGAGAACATCTACCGCTGTGTCAATATCGCGCTGGTGAACGAGTTAAAGCAGCTGTGCCGGCGCATGGAGATCGATCTATTCGAGGTCATCGACGCGGCCAAAACCAAGCCTTTTGGCTTCCAGGCCTTCTACCCGGGCCCGGGGCTTGGCGGCCACTGCATCCCGATCGATCCGTTTTACCTGTCGTGGAAGGCCCGGCAGTTCGACTTCCAAACCAAGTTCATCGAGCTTGCGGGCGAAGTGAATGGCGCTATGCCCCGCTACGTGATCGATCAAACGATTGAGGCATTGAACCGGCACAGGAAGGCGGTGAATGGCTCACGGGTGCTGGTGCTGGGGCTTTCTTACAAGCGCGATATCGACGACCTGCGCGAGTCGCCGTCGCTGCCGATTATTGAAATGCTCCGTACGCGCGGCGCGGAGGTTCGCTACAACGACCCCTACTTTGCGCACGTCGGGCGCGGCCGGCATTACGACCTGAATATGGACTGTACGCCGCTCGACGACTTGGGCCAGTATGACTGCGTGCTGATTGCGACCGACCACTCGGATTACGATTACCCGCGGATTGTCGACGAGGCACAATTGATCATCGACACGCGCAACGCAACCAAGGGTATCGTGAGTAACAAAATCGTCCGCTGCTAGGGCTTGCCCGCATGTTCTGGTGGTAGAAGGTCTATATGGAACCAGTGCACGAAGTACTTACAGTCGGCATACCGGTGCTGGTAGTCATCGCGGGCATTTTGTTCAACCGGAATGACTTTAATCGGCTCCAGGCGCGTCTCGACACAATTCAGGGAGGGATGAACGCGATGCGTGGCGAGTTCCATAAAGAATTTCGCGAGTTCTATCGCACTCTCGGGCAGCACGATGCCCGACTCGACCATTTCGACAAGCGCTAGCTGACAAGCCTGATTCTGCATAAAAACCTCTTGTTTGGAGCTGTTGTGCACGAATTCCCACGCCTCGAACGTCTGCCTGCTTACGTCTTCAACATCACCGGCGAGCTGAAAGCCGAGGCGCGCCGGCGCGGTGAGGACATCATCGACTTCGGCATGGGCAATCCTGACGGCGCAACGCCGAAGCACATCGTCGACAAGATGATCGAGGCCGCGCAGCGGCCGGAGACTCATCGCTACTCGCTCTCGAAAGGCATTCCGCGGCTGCGCAAGGCGATCACGAACTGGTACGGCCGCCGCTACAACGTCGACCTCGACCCGGGGACCGAGGCGATCGTCACCATCGGCTCCAAGGAAGGCATCGCGCACCTGTGCATGGCGACGCTCGACAAGGGAGACGTGGTGCTGGTGCCGAACCCGAGCTACCCTATCCACATCTACGGCCCGGTGATCGCGGGCGCAAGCATCCGTTCTGTCGCCATCCACGATACCGATACGTTTCTGGCCGAGCTTGAGCAGACCATCCCGCTCATGTACCCGAAGCCGAAGATGCTCATCCTCAACTTCCCGGCGAACCCGACCACACAGTGCGTCGACCTGGGTTTTTTCGAGCGCGTTGTTGCATTGTGCCGCGAGCACGGCATTTATCTGGTCCACGATCTCGCCTATGCAGACATCGTGTTCGACGGCTATCACGCGCCGTCGATTCTCGAGGTGCCGGGCGCGAAAGAGATCGCGGTCGAGTTCTTTACGCTCTCGAAGAGCTACAAC
>CAXTMW010000012.1:15627-22136 GCA_964245455.1 uncultured Acidobacteriaceae bacterium | reverse complement strand
GACTACGGCACGTTTACGCCGATCCAGGTTGCGAGCATCCTGGCGCTCGAAGGCCCGCAGGCGTGCGTCGCGGAGATCACAGACACGTACCGAAAACGCCGCGACTGCCTGGTCAGCGGCCTGAGCAAGCTGGGCTGGACTGTGCAGAAGCCGAGCGCGACGATGTTTGTGTGGGCGCCGATCCCCGAGCCGTACCGCACCGGCGAGGCGACCGGTGAAGCGCTGCAATCGCTCGATTTCTCCACGCGCCTGCTGCGCGAGGCACAAGTCGCGGTAAGCCCGGGCATCGGCTTCGGCGAGTACGGCGACGGCCACGTGCGCTTCTCGCTCATTGAAAACGAGGAGCGCACGCGGCAGGCGCTTCGGTCCATACGGCAGATGCTGCAGCGGGATGGCGTCTTCGCCTCTCATGTGTAAACTGCGCAAGCGGAAGTGCCTTCAAGTCATCGGTTCTTTAGCCGGTTTACACCCTCAACATTCCCGCCTGAAAGCGACCCTATGCGAGTAGCACTTTTTTGCCCGACTGTCTCAGGAGCCGGCGGCATGGAAGCGGCGACATTGAACCTGCTCTCCGGTTTCCAGGAACTGGGCGATGACACACGCCTGTTTCTCTTCGGCGGTTCCTATGACTCAGCCTGGCTTCAAGGCGTTGACCACACCCAGATCAGCAGCCCCTCCGAGCCTCGCGCACTGCGCATGGTCAAGTACGGCTTAGGCGCGGTTCAGGCTCTCGTAGGCTGGAAGCCGGATGCGATTATCTGCGCTGACGTGACAACCATGGAGATGGCTCGGCTGGGTCGTTCCATAGCCCGACGGCCCAAGGCTCTGATCGCGTCCTGGAGACACTTTCCGCTGGAGGAAATCCGCATGAAGGAGAAGCTCGACAAAGCCGATCTCCATCTTGCGATAACGCGGCAGACTGAAGACGCTCTGAAGAGTTTTCTTCCTGCTCATGCCGACCGGGTTTACACGATCTTCAACGCAGTCGCAAGCGGTCCGCAAGCGATAGTGCCTCGTCCGGAAAGCACGGTTTTTCTTTACACGGGACGCTTGAACTTCGACGGCCACAAGCGAGTCAATGAGCTGCTGGAGGCGGCCGCAAAGCTGCAAGGCGCCTGGCATCTGAAGATCATCGGTGCCGCGCCCAGGGGCGATGAGGACCAGGAGGTTCGCCTGCGGGCTCTGGCCGAGCAGCTCGGGATCGCCTCACGCATCACCTGGCTTGGCTGGCAGAACGATCCCTGGACGGCAGCCGGAGCGGTGACGGCATTGGTTTCCTCCTCATCGCGGGAAGCCTTCGGCATGGTCTTTGTAGAGGCTTGCAGCCACGGTGTCGCTTGTATCAGCAGTGCCTGCTCCGGCCCGGCAGAGATCATCCGCGAAGGGGAAAATGGCTGGCTCTATCCCATCGGCGATGTGGACCAGCTGGCACAGCGAATGCAGCAGGTCATTGACAATCCTGCGATACTGCCGTCGCAGGAGGCGGTGCGCAACAGCATAGCGCAGTTCTCCGCGAAAGCCGTCGCTCAGCGGGCGCGCCAGGGGATCGAACACGTGGCGAATACCGCTCGCTAGAGTAGCGTCCTACTGCAGTGCGGGCGCGGCCGCGCGAGCAATCAGCTTCGTCGTCGAGAAACCCTCGACCGTCGGCACGATCTTGACGATCCCGCCCCAGGACCGCACTTCTTTCGCGCCGACGACGGTGTCCTCAGAGTAGTCGCCGCCCTTCACGATCACGTCCGGACGCAGCGCCTCGATCAGCCGCATCGGCGTCGGCTCGCTGAAGACGACTACCGCATCGACCGCAGCCAGCGCCGCGAGTACACGCCCCCGGTCTCGCTCGCTGACCACGGGCCGCGTCGGACCCTTGAGACCGCTCACCGACGCGTCGCTGTTGATCGCGACGACGAGCCGGTCGCCCTGCCGGCGCGCGTCCTCCATCAGCGAGATGTGGCCGACGTGAAGCAGGTCGAAGCAGCCATTGGTAAACACCACGCGCTGCCCTTTCGAGCGCCACGCGTGGACGCGCGTCACCAGGCGGTCCAGCGGGAGCACTTTTTCCGACGCCTGCAGCTCAATCTCGGGCATCAGGCTCGTGATCAGCTCATCGCGAGTGATGGGCACTGTACCGACCTTGCTGACGACCACTCCGGCGGCAATGTTGGCCAGCGGCACAGCTGCCTCGATCGGGAGCCCGCTGGCAAGCGATAAAGCGAGCGTTGCAATGACCGTGTCGCCGGCACCCGACACATCAAAGACTTGGCGGGCGACCGCGGGGAAGGTTCGCGTGCCCTCGGGTCGAACGACCGCAATGCCCTTTTCGCTCAGCGTTACGGTCAGGTAGTCGAGCTCCAGCTGCGGCAACATGCGCGCTGCGGCTTCCAGCAAGGGGCCTGTTTCTCTCGGTGGCAGCCCGGTCGCGACGGACAGCTCCTGGAGGTTCGGACAGATGGTCGTCGCTCCGCGATAGCGCGTGAAATCGCGATGCTTCGGGTCGACCAGCACGGGAATTCCCTGCCGTCGCGCCTCTGCGATGACCTCACGGCAGACCTGTTCAGACAAAACTCCCTTAGCGTAATCAGACAGGACGACTGCACGCACGCTGGACATCTCCGCGCGAACGCCCGCGAGCAGCCCTGCGTACGCTTCCTCCGGGTAGCCCTGGGTCCGCTCGACATCCAGCCGCAGGATCTGCTGCTGACCGCCAAGAATGCGCAGCTTCGAGGTTGTCGGGTGGCCGGGAACCACCGTCAGTCCGCAGCCGACACCTGCTTTTTCGAGACACGCCTCCAGGATGCCGCGCTCTTCATCCTGCCCGACAAAGCCGGCCAGGGTGACTCGCGCCCCCAGTCCGGCAATGTTCATTGCAACGTTCGCAGCGCCACCCGGCTGCTCGCTCCGGTGCGCCAGGCGCACCACGGGCACCGGTGCTTCGGGCGAGATCCGCTCCACATCGCCCCAGATGTATCGATCCAGCATGACGTCGCCGACCACGAGCACACGCGTCTCTCGCCAGTCTCCTTCAATACGGCTGACTATCTGGTGCAGGTCCTCGATCATTCCCGGCTACCTGCCCTCATCCCGCGCTTCGGTTTGCGACCAGGCTAGCTCCACCCAGTCACACAGCATGTGCCCGCACAGGATGTGCCCTTCCTGCACGCGCGCCGTGTCCTTGGTCGGCACGCACAGCTGAGCGTTGGCAATGCCGCCCATGCGGCCGCCGCCGGCTCCGGTAAAGGCCACCGTAAACGCGCCGCGCTCTTTGGCCGCCTGCAGCGCCGCGACGACGTTGGGGCTGTTGCCTGAGGTGGAAATGCCGACCACGACATCACCTTCCTCGCACAGTGCCAGAACCTGCCGGCTGAAGATGTGTTCGTAACCGTAATCGTTGCCGATCGAGGTAAGAATGGACGTATCAGTAGTCAGCGCGATCGAGGCCAGCGGCTTGCGCTCGCGCCGGAAGCGCCCGACGAACTCCGCCGCCAGATGCTGCGCGTCCGCGGCCGAACCGCCGTTGCCGCACCATAGAATCTTGTTCCCGGCGTGAATCGCATCGGTCATCTCACGCGCAATCGTCTCAAGAACGGGCTGCTGCGCCTTCAGTTCCTCGATGACCTGAAGGTGCTCCTCGAAGGCACGGGTAAACACAGCTTCCGCAGTCAATTCCGTTGCCATGCTTCCTCATCTTCCGGCGAGCTACGTAAGAAGTTTGCGTTGCGTCGTCACTCGCTTTTGTTCGCTATGATACTCCGTGTGGCGAATAGGACCAGTTACCAGGGTGTCCGGACGGTCTTTCTGGATCGGGACGGTGTGCTGAACCGCAAGGCGCCGGAAGGCCAGTATGTCGCCCGCTGGGACGTCTTTCATCCGCTTCCCGGCATCGAGCAGGCGCTGCAACTGCTCAACCAGGCAAAGCTGCCTGTCTACGTGGTCACCAATCAACGCGGCGTAGCGCTTGGCCTCTATTCCGAAGACGAAGTGCGGCGTTTGCATGCGCGGCTTGCGGCCGAGCTCGCGCAGCACGGGGCTCATGTGGATGGTTTCTTTTTCTGCCCCCATGACAAAGGGGAGTGCACCTGCCGCAAACCCGGCCCGGGCTTGTTTGAGCAGGCGCGCGCGCTGCACCCGGAGATCGACTTCGCCGCCAGTGTAATGATCGGCGACTCGCTCTCGGACATGGAGGCCGGACAGCGGCTCGGCATGCGTACCATTTTCATAGACGGGGATCCGGCACTGCAGAAAGCTGGAGCAGACCGGGCGCGCGCTTTGGCTGGAGCCTCGACGTCCTCGCTGCTCCAAGCGGTGCGGCACTTGCTCGCCGGCCGCTAAACGCGATCAAACAGCGCGCCGCGCTATCCCTGCAATGCCGATAAGGTAGCGAAGGTTTCCCGCACACCTTCTTCGAGTGGCGTGAAGCGGTAATCGCAGCCGGTTGCGCGCAGCGCATGCAGGTCCGCTTCGGTGAAGTGCTGGTAGCGCGCGTCCAGATCCTGCGGAAACAGGATGTACTCGACGGGGACCTGCCCGTGTACTGCCATCAAAGCCTGCGCCACCTCATTGAAGCTGCGGGAGCTCCCCGAGCCTGCGTTCACGACGGCGTGGTAGGTCTTCTGCTTGGCCGGGGGTACACCGATGCCGGCGAACAGCAGGTTGAGCCGGCACAGATCGCGCACGTAGACGAAATCGCGGCGCTGCTCGCCGTCCGTGTAACCCCCTGAGCCGGCAAATAGGCGAACCTTGCCGGTTTCGAGCATCTGCTTCGAGAAATGATGGATGACCGATGCCATGCGGCCCTTGTGCTGCTCGCGCGGGCCGTACACGTTGAAGTAGCGCAGCCCGACCACCGTCGTGGGCACCGCGTCCTGGCGGAACAGCTCGCGCACGTAGTGATCAAACACCAGCTTCGAGAAGCCGTACACATTCAGCGGCTTTTCATTCTCCGCGATGGGCGAAAACTTGCCCGGCCCGCTCAGCCCGTAGACGGCCGCGGTCGATGCATACACAAGCGGCGCGTCCATCGCGATCGCGTAGCGCAGGACCTCCTTCGAGTAGGTGAAGTTGTTGTCCATCATGTACACGCCGTCGTCGACAAGCGTATTGGAGCAGGCACCCTGATGCAGGATCGCCTCGACCCGCGGCAGCCCAAGCGAACCGGCGGCAAGCGCCCGCCGGAACTCGCCCTTGTCCATGTAGTCGACGAACTGCGCGCCGTGGAGGTTTAGCGATTTGCGCGCGTCGGCGAGGTTGTCGACGACCAGGATGTTGGTGACGCCTTCGCGGTTCAGTTCATGAACCAGGTTGCTGCCGATGAAACCGGCGCCGCCGGTGACGATGTACATGGATCTTCTCCTCTGTTGCGGTGACGGGCGGGGACGGCCTGTGCGGGTGCAGCCGCCGCTCAGTTGAACACGGCTGCTTCCGCCTGTTCGCTTCGACGCCGGCCCGCCCCGAGAGCACGCTCGGCTGCTGCAAACATCTCCTGGGGCGAGATGCTCGTCAGGCAGCGTTTCTGTTGGACGGTGCAGACCTCGAGATCGCAATTAGAGCATGGCAGCTTGTGATACACCACCTGGTGACCGCTGCCGGCCGGGTACCAGATGCCGGGCTCGGTGCGTGACGCAAAGGCGATGGCGCAGGGCACGCCCGCCGCCGCGGCAAAGTGCATCGGGCCGGAGTCGGGCCCTAGAAACAGGTCCGTGCGGGCCAGCACCGCCGCAGTGACGCGCGGCTTGAGGGCTCCGCAAAGATTGAGGCGCCGGCCCTCCCATGCGCCCGACACAGACTCGCTCACAGCAGAGTCGTCTTGGGCGCCGACCAGCACGAGGCCGTGCCGACGGTGCGCTTCGGCCAGCCGGTCGAGCAGTGAGGTCCAGGCCGGCGCGCCCCAGTCTTTTGCTTGCATCTTGGTGCCGGGACCGCACGCTATGAAAGGCCGGCCGGCGAGCGGGGCTAGCGCCTGTTCCGCCGCTGCCCGTTCTTCCCCGCTCAGGCGTAAGTCCCAGTTCACAAGGTCGTGGACGTCAAGCGTGCCGAGTGGGGCGAGGGAGCGAACGAGCCTCGCGGCCTCGCTTTCCCACTGTCCTTCGGGCGAGTCCGGCGGCAGATTTGAGCCGAGCATGCCTTCCGGCAGGCCCACGATGCGCTTGATGCCGCATGCATAGCGAAAGAACCGGCGGTCGCGCATCAGCACGGCATTGCCGCGAGGTTTTGTGAGATACACGAGCAGGTCCGGTCGGTAACCGCGGATGGCAAGCGCGATGCGGGCTAGCGTTACCGGGCTTCGCGTGCCAACCGGGTAGCTCATATAGCCGGTGATCAGCCCGGAGTTGTCCAGGATCGCAGACGCAGGCGCAGCCTTGCCATGCACGGGCTGGTTGGACAACATGCGGCGCTCCGCCTGCGGAAAAAGCCGTGCGACCAAGTGCAGCGAGGGAAGAACGACCATGGTGTCGCCGAGCGAGCCGAGCCGGTAGATCAGGACCCGGTGTATCGACGCTCGCTCTGCCGGA
>CAXTMW010000012.1:2886-15617 GCA_964245455.1 uncultured Acidobacteriaceae bacterium | reverse complement strand
TTCCAAGCCGTCGCGAAGGCGAATCGAGGGTTCCCACTTTAGGCGGTTGAGGATGAGTGTGTTGTCACTGTTGCGGCCATTGACGCCCTTGGGCGCGTTCAGGTCATACGTACGCTTCAGCTTGATCCCGCCAATCTCTTCCGCCAGATCCACCAGCCCGTTGATCGTAACCAGCTCGCTCGACCCCAGGTTGATCGGCTCATCGATGTCGCTTTCCAGAATCGCCTGCGTTCCGCGGGTGCAGTCATCGATATACATGAATGAGCGGGTCTGGTTGCCGGTGCCCCAGATTTCAATCTCATGTTTTCCGCTCTGCTTGGCCTCAATGACTTTACGGCACATGGCGGCCGGCGCTTTTTCGCGGCCACCCTCGTAGGTGCCGAGCGGTCCGTACACATTATGGTAGCGCGCCACCCGGCTGATGAGCCCGTAGTCTTCCTCGAAATGCCGGCACATGCGCTCCGAGAAGAGCTTTTCCCAGCCGTAGCCGTCCTCGGGCAGGGCCGGATAGGCGTCCTCTTCTTTGAGCGCGACTACGTCCGGGTTGGTCTGCTTTTCGCCGTTGTACACGCAGGCCGATGACGAGAAGAAAAATCGCTCCACGCCCGCCTGGCGCGCGGCCATCAGCATGTGCGTATTGGTCAGCACGCTCAACATGCAGAGGGCTTTGTTGTTCTCAATGAACCCCATGCCGCCCATATCCGCCGCGAGCTGGAAAACGACCTCCGTGCCATCAGCCGCGGTCTGGCAGTTCGCGCGATCCCTCAAATCAAGCGACAGATTTTCGACGCCCTTCGAAGTCTGATACCACTCATCCAACGGCTTGATGTCCACGGCCCGAATCACATTGATGCCGTTCGCCAGCAGGTCCTTGACTAAATGGCCCCCGATAAAACCGCCCGCACCGCAAACCATGACTTTCTCATTTTTCAGCTTCATGTGGGGTACTCCCTTCCTTATCTGCCGATCACCAAGTGTTCCCGCGCACTGCCGGGCCGCTTACCCCAGGGTCGTCGGCGTCGATGCTGAACAGCTGGCGCCTGGCGGGGAGTTGGCCTCAGTATCTTTGGCTTGCCTCCCTCCGTCAAGACACCGGCACTCCAAAGTCACCATCCCGGGGCGAACTCGCAGGAACACTCTCCCGCGCTAATTGCGCGCTCGTAGCACTGCCTCGCGTGTGGGGAGTGCATCCTGGCGGCCCACGCTCAGGTAAGTGAACCCTCGCTCGGCCAGGTGCTCCGGCGCATACAGGTTTCTGCCGTCCAGAATAATGGGGTAGCGCAAGCTCCTGTGCAACCGGTCGAGATCCAGCTCGGCGAACTCCTGCCAGTCGGTCAGGATCAGCAGCGCATCCTTATCGCGTGCCGCTGCGTAGGCGTCCTCCACGTAGTGCATCGACGCCGATGCGGGCAGGACCTCCGCGGTCCGCTCCATCGCCGCAGGATCGAACGCGTCGATCGAACACCCTTCCCGCAGCAGCATTTCCACAATTTCGATGGCCGGTGAATCGCGGATATCATCCGTGCCACCTTTAAAGGCCAACCCCAGCACGCCCAGCTTCTTGCCGCGGAAGGTCCACAGCGCCGAACGCACCTTCTGGAAGAACCGACGCTTCTGCTCGACGTTGATCTTTTCCACCTCGGTCAGGAGGCCGAACGGAATGCCGCACTGCTCGGCCACGTACCGGAAGGCGGCTACGTCCTTCGGAAAGCACGAGCCGCCGTAGCCGATGCCGGCCTGGAGGAACTTGCCCCCGATGCGCTCGTCCATGCCAATCCCGTAGGCGACCTGCTTCACGTCCGCGCCGACTGCCTCGCAGATGTTGGCAACCACATTAATGAAAGATATCTTGACCGCCAGAAAGGCGTTTGAAGCGTGCTTGATCAGCTCAGCAGCCTTGGTCGAGACATGAACGATCGGCGGCAGGGCCGACTCGTTGCAGTGCCCCGGCACACTGTCGGCATTGGTGTAGTAGCGCCCGCCGGTCAGCGGCTCATAGATGGCGCTCATCAGCTCGGCCGCACGCGGCGAGTCGGTACCGACAACGATGCGGTCCGTGTGGAGGAAGTCCGAAACTGCGGTGCCTTCGCGCAGGAACTCTGGGTTGGAGGCGATGTCGAACAGCTCCCGGGGAACACCGTTGCGCTCAATGACTCTCCGGATCCACTCATTGGTGTACACCGGAACCGTGCTTTTCTCGACAATGACCTTGTAACGATCGATGGAGCGGGCGATTTCGCTGGCGACCGCGTCCACATAGGAAAGATCGGCGGAGCCGGTGCCGCTCTGCGGCGTGCCGACCGCGATAAAGATCGCGTCGGCTTCCTGCGTGGCGGATCGCAGATCCGAGGTGAACGTGATGGAGGACGGATGGTGCCGTTCCAGGAGTTCCCGCAGGTACTCCTCATGAATCGGCACGCCGCCGTTGCGCAGCATCGTGACCTTGCTTTCATCGTTGTCCACGCAGATTACGCTGTGGCCGATCTCGGCAAAGCAAGCCGCGGCGACCAGGCCGACATAGCCGGAACCAACTACGGTGATGCGGATAGGGCTCTTCATGCGTACACTCTCCCTTTTCTATGTGCTCTTCTGAAAGACTGGTCCTGCCTTGGCTGCTAGCGGATGGCCGGAAGTCCAATCAGCTCCCCTTGACCGGAGGATGTGCCGATACTTGGAGCCGGTCGCCTGGGCAGCGCCCGTCCTACCTGGCGACGATATTTACGCATATCCTGCTTGTAGGCTTCTGACGCCTCGCTGATGGTCATGCCGTGAAGAATGCGCTTCTCCGAAGCGAAAGACTTCATGCGGCGGAGGCTGCGTCCGAAGATTAGGGATTAGGTGAAGCGTCGATGAAAAGCTCAACCCTTCATTGCCGGAGGCCAAAGAGGAACTGCCGGCTCCGCCCAGCCGTTCCAGCGGCGACACGGCATTCACTGCCTCGGAGGCAAGCCCGGCCAGGCCTCGCGTAGAATCGGGGAAGCCGAAGGGCGAAACTCCATAGTCAGGTGAGGACCCGATAATCTGGCCCGCCGCCACGCTCCGAGCATAAAGTGACGGCGTTTGCCCGTCGTCATATTGATACTGCGGGGTCGCAACGCCCGAGGAATCCGCGAAAAAGACACCGGTTTGCGCCGAAGGCAGGGGAAGATCACCGTACAGCTGCAAATCCGCTTCGTAGCCTGCGGTTGAACCGCTTAGTACCGGGTCTGTGGCGTAGAAGCCCTCTGCGCGGTCTCCCTTGTTGAGCTGCAACGTGGTCTGCGTCGCGCCGACCCCGGTCTGGGTCTGCGGCACGGGAATTCCTTCTCCCGAAAAGCTTAAAGCGCGGCCCGCACTGCTCGATGCTGCTCCCGAAAACATAGCCCTGCTGCTTGCCCCACTACTGAAGGCTGATCGCATGGATCCCTGCCCCAGGCTGTTCAAAGCAACAGCCCGACTGGCGGCACTCTGCGCCGCAAAGCCTCCAGCGGTGAAAATCTGATTGCGGCTGCCGCTTCCAAAAGAGCCGCCTGGTGCGCCAACAGCTGCCTGCGCGTCGGTCAAAACTCCGGGCTGCGGTGCCGTGTCAACCGAGCCCGAAACATACGCGCTGTCGAACGGCGTCAAGGCAGAGCCAAGCAGCTGAGAGTGCGTCGGGTCTGAAATGTCAGTGTGCACAGTGGAGTTGGTCAGATTGCTTGTGGAACTATCAAAGGTCGAGTTGAAGCCGCTTGTCTGACTTTCCTCGGTAAGGGAGCCGCTGACCGACTCGCCGATGCTGGGCGACAGCGAGGTTGACTGCGCCTGCGCGCGCGCAGGTCCCAGTACAAGCGCAAGCGCTGCAGCAAGATAGATACCGCAAAGCCTCGCAAAATCGTAGGTCTGCCTCACAGATCTACATTCCTGACCCGGAACTCCGGAAGGGACATGATGAGCCAAACCACTCCTCCGAACAGAACCCCGTTGCGGATGATGACGAAGTAGGCAGTCACCGTGTTCTCAGGTTCGAGAATATCGGTAAACGACGCGAGAATAACAAAGCAGGCGGCGAAGGTCGGCATTAACTCACCTACGACCTCGAAAAAGGCGCGAAATAAAAAAGCTGCGACCAGTGGGTACACCAACACACCGAATACTCCGAAATCCACTGCTCCAGCGGTAAAGATCGAGTTGGCCTCATCCAAAAAATCGGTCCCAAACAGTGAGTTCACGAGTGTTTCTTCGGTAAAGAAGAGATCCTTCTCAGTAAATAGCAGAGACGGCAATGCCAGCTGCGCCTGCTCCTCGATATCGGTGCCATGCGCTGTCGGCAGAGTTTCCGCGTAGCCTTCAATCTGCCCCAGAAAGCCCAGGATAAAGGTTCGCTTCTGAACATTTTGTGCAAACTGCTCTTTGATCTCGGCGTAGCTCTTTTCCTTCGCGAGTCGGAAGGCTGCAGATACTCGCTGCACCAGCGTGGGACGGAGCATACCGTAGCCGGCGATGCGGAGATAGAAAAAGCCGATCGTCGCAAAGTAGATCACCAGCCCGAGAACGCCGAGCAGCACGGTCTTTTTCAACGGCGAATAGGGTATTTTGTAGCGGCCAAGCCGCAGGCCGAGAAGGACTAGCACGACCGAGTAGATTAGAACCCGGCGGCCGATCGGAAACACCATCAGAAAAAGAAGAACACTCAGAACGCGTGCATAATTCCGCGTGAAGCCGCCTTTAACGTTGAGCGCCACGCAGACCGCAAGGGCGAGCAGCGAACCGGTAAGCCACACCGATAGGCTTCTCAGATATCCCGCGTGACCGATCTCCTCATTACCGCCCGAACCCATAAATCCTGTGGAACCATGGGCGAACGATGCCAGAAGTACAGCTGTGCCAACAGTGAGAAAAACAAGGGATCGATTGTTGAACTTGAGTTCGAATTCCTCGCCGAAGATTGGTCGTTCATATAACTCGCCTATACACAGCAGCAGCGCGATTGAGGTTAGTACAGAGGCCATTGCGTGCGCCAGGTCCGAAACCGGGATATGGACAAACTCACCCAGCGTCACATCGCCGCGGGGCAGCGTGAACCAGGTATTAGCCGTCCCCAGCCCGTAGCCGAGACCGAGCGTGATGGCAAAGACGGTGGTGACGCGGAGGGGTCCGCGTCGGCCCAGTAGATCAAAAACAAGGTAAAGCGACACCACGCTAAGGATGAGAGCGCCGGTAATCATGGAGAAGTCGGTCCCGGTGGCCCAGCACAGCAGCGCTCCGGCGAACAGCAGCGTCGGCATCGTGATCAGGTAGGCGCGGCGAAGCGGAAGAAAGAGGGAACCAAGCCGCCGAGGCCTCGCGTTCCGCACCAGGGTACGTCCGCCTTGCTGCACCAGGGTCAGTGTTTCGATCATGCGCTGATTCGGTCCTTCACGACGCCGTCACTAATGGTTGTAAAGAGCGAGACTGGTGCCAATCCCGAAGGCGGCTTCAATACCGCGGTAGAGCAGAGTCTTGCCGAAGCTTGAAGGCACATACAGAATGTCTCCGTCCGACACCAGAATGTCCGCCTGCTTGCCGTACAAGATGTGCTTGAGATCGAGCCCAACCTCTTCTCGGCCGGCGGGCAGCTTCCGCACAAGCCTGGTCTGCGACAGAGCGGCAGTCTTATTCATGCCGCCGGCGAGCGACAGCGCCTCGATAACGGACAGCCGTTCATTGTTGTCGACCAGGATGCCGCCGGGACGGAGGACGTCGCCGACCACGTAGATTACGCCGGCTTTCGCGATGATGACCGTGTCGCCGGGAAGAATAACCGGGTTGACCTGCGCGTGCAGCGCGGCGGGCGTCGGCTGCAGCGCAATCTGCACCGGGTGCTCGCTGTCGCCTCGGTGCACGATCGAAGCGAGCCGGCCGGCTGTGTTGGAAACTCCGCCCGCCAGCGAGATCATGTCCAGCAACCGGCGCGAGCCAAGAGTCGGGTACACGCCCGGAGCGCGAACTTCGCCGAGAACGGACGCGCCCTGCGAGGCAAACTCGGTTTCTGAAACAGTCACATGCGGGTTTAGCAGCAGGCCGCGCGTGCGATACGCGTCTTCGAGCGCAGCCGCGGCCGCCTGCGAGTTAAGCCCGGCGAGGTGAACGGCGCCCAGCACCGGCAGGTTCGCGTCGCCATTCTGGTTGACGCGCACGGAGGTGCTCAGCTCAGGCGTTTCAAACACCACGACGTTGAGCAGATCGCCCGGGCCGATCAGGATGGAAGGCGCCTGCTCCTCGGCATCCGACTGCGCCCCTACGGACACCGTCGAAGCCGGTGCCGCGGCCGGCCCCTGCTGACCGGTTGCGGAGGTTGCGGCCGCGGGCACTTGCGCGCTAAGCAGGCAAGAGCTTGCCACCGCAGCCACACACCCGAGGATGAAAGCCCGGAGAACCTTACTGTTCAGCATCCATGCCTCCCCCGTAGCCGGCTCCGTAGGTCGAGTTGTAGCTGTAGTTGTAGCGTTTGGAGTAGGTGTAATAGTTTTCAAGCCGCAGATCGACGTCGTTCACGATGATGCCCTGCACCCGGGCGTTCACCCGGCGCATCTGCTCCCGAACTCGCAGGAGCGCCTTCTTGCGCGTGACCCCGGAACGCACCAGGATGAAGCAGGCATCGACCTGAGGCGCGAGGCTCAGCGTATCGGCGACCGCGAGCACCGGTGAGGTGTCCAGGATGATGTGGTCGTACTCGGTCCGCCAGCGCTGCAACAGCTCTTCCATCGAGCGCGAAGCCAGGGCTTCGCCGGGATTGACCGTCACCGGACCGCGCGAAACCAGCGTCAGATTCGGCAGGTCGGGCAGCGGCGTCTCATACCCGTTTCCGTCGGCCTCGCGCACCAGCAGTGTCGACAGGCCGAAGCGGTTGGAGGTGCGGAACTTCATGTGCAGTGTGCCCTTGCGCAAGTCCGTGTCGACCAGCAGCACGCGGGCCGAGCGCCGCGCGAAGGAGATCGCCAGATTGGCCGCGCAGGTGCTTTTGCCTTCCGTCGCGAAGGAGCTCGTGAGCAGAAGCAGCTTCGGTTCCCGGTCGACCGCAGAAAGCAGGATCGAGGACCGCAGCGTGCGGAAGCCCTCGGACACATACGACTGCGGCTCGGTGTACGAAATCAGGTCAGGCGAGACACGGGACATGCGTTCGCGTTCAGCCTCCGCGGCCGGTGTTCCCGGCGCGGACACCACCTTCTTCTGTGCAGGGTCAAAGTGAGGGATCACGGCAAGGGCCGGCAGGCCCGTAACGGATTCGGCATCGTCTGAGGTGCGGATGGTGTCATCGATGGTCTCGGCAAACAACGCCAGCGCCAGGCCCAGCACCAAACCGGCTCCAAGACCGATGCCGGCGTCGTTGCGCTTGACCGGGAACACCGGCATCGCGGGAGTCGTGGCACGGTCGACGATGTCGATCTGATTCGCATTCAGCCCGGCTGTAATGCCGGCTTCCTTGAGGCGGGTCTGCAGGGCGTCATACAGGTCCGAGGCGGAATCAGCACCATGGCGCAGAATCTGGTACTCGGCCGAGGAACGGTTCTGCTGATACGCCTGCTGCTTCGCGTCATCGAGCCGCCCGCGCATCAGCTTTTCGGTGTTCAAAGCGGTGGTGTATTCCACCTCAAAGCGCCGCTGCATGTTCGTAATTTCAGCGTCGATGTCCTTGCGCACCTGACTCAGCGAGGACTGCACTTCCCGCAGCCGCGGCCACTGCGGGCCGAACTTCGACTGCAACTGCGCCTGCTGCACGGTCAGCGCAGCTTCCTGCTGCTGCAGCTGCGCGAGCGTCGCCGAGGGAGCGACCGAAAGCAGCAGCTCCGGGTTGCGCGTCAACGCCATGCGGTAGCGGGCCTCCTTGACGACGCGATCGGCTTGCGCTTCTGAAAGCTGCTGGTTGGCGATTCGGAGATTATCTACTGTCAGATCTTCGCCGCTGCCGCTTGAATCGACGCCGATCAGGTTGTTGTCTTTCTGGTAGCGGGACAGTGCGTCCTGCGACTCGGTCGCCTGGGTCTTCAGATTGTCGAGCTGCTTGGCGAGCCAGTTGGAGATGCGCGTTGTGCCTTCGTAGCGGACGCGCAGGCTGCGATCCATATAGCGCTCGACGATGGCGTTAGCAACCGAAGCCGAGACCGCGGGGCTTTGATTGCGGAAGTGAACCTCAATAAGGTCGGTACCCGGCTTGGTGGTGATTTTGGTGGAACCCTTGAAGATGCCGAGAATATCCTTGCGCTGCCCGGGCGAGAGCGTGCCGTGGTAAGGGGCTCGGACAAACACCTGCGCGAAAGGCTCGGTGCGGTAGAGATTGAGCGAGTTGATCACGTCGAGCGACACCGTATCGCTTTGCATAATGGCGATTTCTGTCGCGATGCGGACCAGGCTGGCTTCAAGCCCACCCTGCTCTTCCTGTACCAGGTCGCTGATGCCGATATTGCTCTGCTTGCCTTCGTTGACATCGATCAACGCGATCGCTTCGTACTGAGGAATCGTCGTCAGGATGTAGACGGCAGCAAAAGCGAGCCCGACCACGATGCCCGCCAGGATCAACCATTTGCGCTTGATCAGGATTTTACGGACGTCGCTAGGCGTGATGATCGCCTGGTCCGGAGCCAGCAACGGTCCTGCCGTTGCCGGCCGCTCGGATGGAATTGCGGGGCCTTCCATGCTAGTAAGCTCCTTGAACGTGACTGGTCTGCTGCGGAGGGCAGAGGCCGGCGAAGATGACGCGTTGCCAATCTGTAAGGGGACGACGGGTGCAACTCAGCTTATGTCGGAGGCAGCCGCGCTCGGACGCTCGTCGCTCGCTATTGGGGCTCCCGTTGCGGTACGGGGCATTACGAAAGGACGTAGGCAACTTCAGGATGAGACCTTCCGTGGCGGGGTATGAGGCTTGTTGCAGATGCTTCCACCTTTCACTCTCCTGCCCGCCAGACAAACGTCGCTTCTTCACTAAGGATGAACCGCGAACGGCAAGAAAGCGTTGCGGCCCAAGGCTGCTCCACTCTGCCCTCACGTTCTACCCTATGATTTTTCACAGACATATGCCCCGAGTTCCACCTGAGTGTAGCCAAGTTGCCAAAGTCGGTCAAACAAAGTCTGGCGGATTCATGCACCCTGGATACCTTTTCACGCATCGCGTTCTGGCGTAGCATGACTGCCCTTGCTGTCACAAGCAGATGTTGCCGGCCGCGCCTTGCCCTGTCAGCCGGCAAAGTCCAGGCATCGAGCCAGGCGCCCTTGCGTCAAGCGCTTTCAAGCGTGCAAAAAGACGCCGTGTTCAGGCTAGCCGCTAGCCTGTTCCATGGTGGGCGGTGAGGGATTCGCACCCCCGACATACTGCTTGTAAGGCAGGCGCTCTAACCAGCTGAGCTAACCGCCCTGGTTCGGGCCAATGCTTCGTTCAGCCGCGCGGGCAGCGTCCCGGCTGTCTGCATAGTACCAGTCCCAGCTTGGTACACTTGGGGCCATGAGCCGCCTCATCGTGAACGCCGATGATCTCGGCTACACCCCGGGAGTCAACCGTGCCATTTTCCAGCTGCACACAGCGCGCGCCGTCTCTTCCGCTACTGCGATGGCGACCGGGGCGGCACTTCCCGTAATCGGCAGCCGGGTGCCGCACGGGCTCGGCATCGGCTGCCACATCATTCTGGTGGACGGCGCGCCGGCAGCCCCGCCGGAAACCATCCCCTCGCTCCTGATCCCCTCACTCCAGATCCCCTCACTCCAGGAAGGCGGGCGCTTTCGCCCCTCGCTGTCCCACTTCCTGCTCGATCTCGAACGGGGACGCATCCGCGACGGCGAGATCGAAGTCGAAGCTGTCGCGCAGATCCGCAGACTCCAGGCTTTGGGCTTCCAGTTGACACACGTCGACACGCACAAACACACGCATATCTTTCCCCGCGTGCTGCGGCCGGTGCTGCGCGCGGCCCTCCAGTGCGGCATTCGGGCGATCCGCAACCCTTTCGAGCCTTCCTGGTCCCGCGCCGTCACCCGTGGCGCTTCCCTGCCGCGGCGCATCGGGTTTTCGCTTCTCGGGGGCTTCCACCAGGGCTTTCTGGCCGAGGTCCGCCGCGCGGGTCTGCTCACAACCGGTGGCGCGCTCGGGGTACTGGGCACCGGCGTGCTCGACACTGCGCTGCTGGAGCGGCTGCTGGCGGCATTGGAGCGACACGGGGATGCCGCGGAGTGCTACGAACTGGTCTGCCATCCCGGCTTCCACGATGCCGTGCTCGCCGCACAGCCGACCCGCCTCCAAGCGGAGCGCGAGCGGGAGCGAGCGGCGCTGCTGGACGCGGTTCCGCGCTGGACGGGAGCCATCAGAGCAGCCGGCGGCGCGCACCCGCTCATCACGTTCGCGCAACTTTGATGGTGGGTTCCTGAAAGCAGGCGCAACTTCTGGAGCCTCGCGCGCTCTCGCGCGTCCAACGCACAGCAAGCGGGACAAAGGACTCCAGCGCATGAAGATCGGCATCACCTGTTACCCGACCTACGGCGGCTCCGGTGTCGTGGCCACCGAGCTCGGCATTGAGCTCGCCGCGAAGGGCCACCAGGTCCACTTCATCACCTACCAGCAGCCCTTTCGGCTGACCGGGCGCGAGCGCGGCATCTCGTACCACGAGGTCGCCGTGCCGACCTATCCGCTCTTCGAGTACCCGCCCTACGATCTCGCGCTCGCGACGCGCATGAGCGAAGTCGGCGAGTACTACGACCTCGACCTGCTGCACGTCCACTACGCCATCCCGCACTCGGTCAGCGCGCTGCTGGCGCGGCAAATGCTTGCCGCGCGCGGTCGCCGTCTTCCTTTCGTCACCACCCTGCACGGCACCGACATCACGCTGGTCGGGCTGGACCGGTCGTACCTGCCGGTGACCCGCTACGCGATTGAGAACTCGGACGGCGTCACCGCGATCTCTGACTACCTGCGCGAAAAGACTGTGCAGGAGTTTGAGGTACAGCGCTCCATCGAGGTGGTGCCGAATTTTGTGAACTGCGATCTGTACCAGCCGTTGAGCGCGGACGAGCGAGCCGCGGGGCGCGCGCAGTACGCCCCCGCGGGCGAGAAGCTGCTGATGCACCTGTCGAACTTTCGCCCGGTCAAGCGCGTTGCCGATGCGGTCGAGGTGTTCGCGCGCGTGGCGCAGCAGGTTCCATCGCACCTGCTGCTGGTGGGCGATGGACCGGACCGGCCCAACGCCGAGTACCTGGTGCACACGCTTGGTCTACAAGGCCGGGTCCACTTCCTGGGCAAGCAGGATGAGGTGCACCGGCTGCTGCCGCTGGCTGACCTGATGCTGATGCCGAGCACGCTGGAAGCCTTTGGCCTGGTTGCGCTCGAAGCAGCGGCCTGCCGTGTGCCGACCATCGCCACACGCCAGGGAGGCGTGCCGGAGCTGATTGAGGACGGCATCAACGGGTGCCTCTTCCCGGTGGGCGAGGTGGACGGCATGGCGCGGGCAGCGATTGGCCTAATGAGGGATGATGCCGCGCTCGACAGCATGGCGACCGCAGCCCGGCAAACCGCACAGACGCGCTTCTGTACGACCAGGATCATCCCGCAGTACGAGCGCTTCTATGAGCAGGTGCTCGCGGGCGGTTAGCTCAGGCTGGCCGGCGGCGCCACCGCAGACAGGATACCGGCTGCCAGAAGGATGAAAGCTGTGCCGAGAAGCAGCACGCGCCAGCGATGAAGGATATCCCATTTGCTTCGGAGATCTTTCCACTCGGCTGGCCTGTTTGTATCGGTCCAGGCCGCGATTTTGTTATTGATGGGAACCAGGGCTGTAACCGTGTACACGATAGAGAGCGCCCACAGTGCGGCTGAAAGCACAATCAGCGAGGGCCATCGGCCGCTGCGGTGATGGTCGGCAAAGGCAAGCGCCGCCGTCAACACAAGGGTCAGTGCATACCAAAAAGGCATGGCGCGGCCTAGAACTCGCGCCAGGGCCGATGCTGCCGTTGCATGGACGGCATCCGGCAAGCGCGACAGCGTAGGGTGAACGAACGCGGCAATGGCTAGCTCGTTGCCGACCAGCAGCCCCGCGACCGTGAGTGTAGCGACCTCAAGAATCAATATCTTCGCCTCCCGCCTCTTGAGACTCTCGAACTGCTTACTCTGAAGCCATGGATGCGGCAGCTCGCTGCGTACAGGCCGACCGCATCGCAGCACTCCCGAGATAATCGACTGGCTCCCCGGTGCGGTCATCCCTCGGGGGCCGCTCACACGACCGAAGTCGCCATGGCGGCCTGCGGCATCTGCATCGTCACGCGCGTACCGCGTCCCGGGCGGCTCGTGATCTCAAGCCCGGCCGCATTGCCGTACAGCACCTCCAGGCGCTCGCGCACATTGCGCATGCCGATGCCGTTGCCCTCCTGCGTCAGTACGCCGGTGCGCACCGCCCGCTCGGGAGCGATGCCAACCCCGTCATCCTCAACCTCGATGACAAACTTGCCGCCTTCCAGCCGGGAGCGCAGGGTAATGGTGCCGCCCGAGATGCGCGGTTCCAGACCGTGCTTGATGCTGTTTTCCACCAGCGGCTGCAGCAGCATGCTCGGTACTTGAAGCTCCAGCGTCGCGGGCTCGATCTCCTTGACGATCCGCAGCTTGTCCGCGCCGAAACGCACCACCTCGATGCCCAGGTAATCGTCGGTAAAGTTCAGCTCCTCGCGGAACGGGACGTAGGAGTCGTGGTCCTTAAGCAGCGCACGGAGAATATTGGCGAGCTTGACGATCAGCTCCCGCGCCTGCTCGGGCCGTACCCGGA
>CAXTMW010000012.1:2198-2876 GCA_964245455.1 uncultured Acidobacteriaceae bacterium | reverse complement strand
GTACCCGGAGCCGCGTGGCAATCGAGGTTAGCGTATTGAACAGGAAGGGCGGATTGATCTGACGCTGCAGCGCGTCCAGCCGGGCTTCCAGCACCAGGCGCTTCTGCTCTTCAAACTTCTGCTCGATGCGGATCGCATTCCACATCTTGAGCGGAATACCGACCACCATCGCCGCGCACAGCCAGACGCAGCCCCGCAGAAGCCAGCTGGGCGTGGGCAGAGCGAACAGCAGGTGCGGTGCCGCATGCGCCAGCCACTCGCGCATCGCCTCCAACCCTACGATCAGCAGCAGCAGCAGGATTTGCCGGTCAAAGCGCGGCTGCCGCAGGTTGCGGTGGAACCAGCGATAGATGCTGAGGTCGATAAAGGGCGAAAACGACCAAACCTCTTCCGCTTCCACTAACCGCGCAAATGCGCCGGCAATCACGGCAACGAAGAGCAGGAATGGCAGCGTCAGGAATTCGCGGTGCAGCACGGCCGGAAACGCCAGCATGCACGCGCCGGCAACCGCCGAAAGCGGGCCGAGCAGCACGCCCAGGATGATCGTGGTTTCAAACGCGATGTCAGCCGCGTAGAAGTTCGGAACCGTGGTGCGAATCCACACACCGAGAGCAAGCGGCACACACAGAAACAGGATCAGCTGCAGCTGCTGCGCGGGTCGGCGCTGCTCGGCGAACA
>CAXTMW010000012.1:0-2188 GCA_964245455.1 uncultured Acidobacteriaceae bacterium | reverse complement strand
CTCCCACTCTACGCCCCGCGGGCCAGGCTTTGACCGCTCCGTATAATCGGAGGATGCCGGTTGCGCGCGTCACCAAGGTTGCCGATACCGCCCTCCCGACGCGCTGGGGCAACTTTCGTATTCTGGGCTTTACCGGGGAGCTTACCGGGCATACACCCTGCGACGAGAAACATCCGGAACGTGCGGCCGGGCAGCAGGAGGAAGCCGTCGCGCTCTTGATGGGCGACATTCACGCGGCGCCGCCGCTGGTCCGCATTCACTCCCAGTGCCTCACGGGCGATGTGTTTCACTCGCTCCGCTGCGACTGCAGGCTGCAACTTGAACTGGCCTTGCGCTCCATCGCCGCGATCGGCGCAGGCATCATCCTCTACGACCAGCAGGAAGGCAGAGGCATCGGCCTGATGGCCAAGCTCAAGGCCTATGAGCTGCAGGAGCAGGGCCGCGATACGGTGGAGGCGAACGTCGAGCTGGGCTTCCGGCCGGACTGCCGGGAGTTCGAGCTGCAGGCCGCCATGCTGCTCGCGCTGGAGGTGCCGGCGGTTCGCCTGCTCACCAATAACCCCGAAAAAGTCGCTGCGCTGGAGCGCGCCGGTGTGCAGGTGATCGAGCGCATCCCGGCGATCGTGCCGGTCGAGCAAAGTTTCGAACACTACCTGGATGTGAAGCGCGAAAAGATGGGGCACCTGTTTGAGAGCGAGTCCGCTCCCTCCATCTGATTCGTCTCACTTACGACGAGCTAATTAGGCGGCAGGATCGACGAGACAACGAGGAGAACAATTAAAGCATTCGCTGCTAAGAGCAATATTCGATGCTTAGGCGGTCTAGTCAACGCAAGGCCCATGCCGACCAAAGCGATTGGTACGCCGAACAGCGGCCACCCGAAGGCATACGCATCCGACCAGTGCCACAGCAAGTTCGTTAAGGACGCGAGATACATCACAACGACGATCATGCCTGTCCAAAAAGCTCCGGGCAGACGTATCCTGCTCCTCTTTCCTGGCCGGTACATCCACCACACCCTGAACAAGAGGAGGATGGCTGGTAACCCTAATATGCAAGAGGTGACAAGAAAGACCGGGAGGCTACTTGTGAGCATCAGCATCGTGTCACACCTAAGAAGAGCATCGCGCCTTGCCTCAATACTTCACAATCTGCGCGAACGACTCCGGGTTCAAACTCGCGCCCCCTACCAGCGCACCGTCGATCTCCGGCTTTTCGAGCAGCGCCGCGGTGGTTCCAGGCTTCACGCTGCCCCCGTACAGGATCCGCATCCCGTCCGCTACCGCCTCACCCAGCCGCTCGCGCACGGCCCCGCGAATAAACGCGTGCGTTTCATCCGCGATGGCGGGCGACGCGGCCTGGCCGGACCCGATCGCCCAGATCGGCTCATAGGCAATCACAATCGGCGCCGCGTTTTCGGGCTTGATCCCGTCAAGCCCCAGCTTGATCTGGCGCAGCAACACATCATTCGTGCGGCCTTCTTCGCGCTCCTCCTGCACCTCGCCGATGCACACAATCGGCGTCACGGCTTCCTTGAGCGCCGCGTGCAGCTTCCGGTTCACGTCCCAATCGCTCTCGTGGTTGTAGTGGCGCCGTTCAGAGTGGCCAAGAATCACGTGCGAGACGCCCACGGCCTTGAGCATCGGCGCGGATATCTCGCCCGTGTACGCACCTTCTTTTTCAGCGTGCATATCCTGCGCGCCCACCAGCACCAGCGAGCCCTTAACCCGCTCCGCGAACGACCGCAGCGCGAGAAACGTAGGGCAGATCGCAATCTCGTCGCGCGTGTGGCCGGCAATCAGCGGCAAAAACGCGTCGGCGTAGGCGCAAGCCTCGTCTGGTGTCTTGAACATCTTCCAGTTGGCTGCGATCAGCGGCTTGCGGGTGCTAGCGATTTCCAGATCTCCTTACCGGGCCGTTGCCGCCGGCCCGCCGAACAGTCGCGCTCACACGCAAGCTCTACTTCTCGGACAAAGCCTCAACACCGGGCAGCTTCTTGCCTTCCAGGAACTCGAGCGACGCCCCGCCTCCGGTGGAAATATGGCTAATCCCTTCCGAAATGCCGCTCTGCCGCAGCGCGGCGACGGAGGCGCCGCCGCCAACTACGGTGACCGCCGCCGAGTTTGCCGCGACCGCCTCCGCGACCGCCGTGGTGCCGGCAGCAAACGCCGGCAGCTCAAACACGCCC
>CAXTMW010000011.1:10220-37784 GCA_964245455.1 uncultured Acidobacteriaceae bacterium | reverse complement strand
CCCGTGGAAGCCACCTCCACTAAAGCCGCTCCGTCCGACTCCCCCTGTGACAGGCCCACGGAGCGCTACACCGCCGCGGTATCCACCGCCCCCATAACCGCCTCGATAACCGCCATAAATCGGCCCGCCGCCATACAGGTAGTACGGCGAGTAAAAACCAAATCCGTATGGGTTGAAGAACGCTCCGTCGCCCGGCAGCCACGTATACCCGTACAGCCCCGAGTCCCAAAACCAGCCCGGCGCAAAGCCCGCGTTCCCGGCATACTGCGAAGCCAATTGCACATTCGCTTCGCCCAGATACTCCGACCGCAAACTGCCCCAGTTGTATAAATCGTCAGTCGCCGCTTTCTTGTCGAAATCCTGCGGCTTGCCCGCGTCTCCGGTCAGTGCCAGTTCGCGGCCGCTTTTCACAATCTCCGGCTTCTGCCCGTCGCCGTTTGGCCCCGCCGCTGACACCGCGGCCTTGCCGTCAAACACCCGCAGAACACTGCTGTTCGCGTCAAAGTTGTATAACCCGGTCTTCAACAGCAGCGTGTTGTCCTGCGCTTCGTCCACAATAATCCGGTTCTGCTTAAACAGCTGGTCGACCTCTATATCGGCCTGACCCCGCACCAGCTTTACTTCTGTGTGCGTCAGGTCCGGCGACACCATCGTCACCTCACTGTTGCTGCCCAGCCGCAGAAACACTCCCGGCGTCAGCAGCACCTCCGCCTTGCCGTTCTCCGTTTCCACCGCTTGCCCTGCAGCCAGCGCAGCTGTACCCACGGCAGTCGACTTCACCGGCTGGCCGTCGATCGACACCTGCCCCTCCACGTAATTGAGTGTCCCTGGCTTGGCTGGGTTGGCGTTTTGGCCTAGAAATAAGGCCGGCGTCAACAGAGTCGCCAGGGAAAGCGTCGCAACTGCTTTCAACCTTGGCATATCAATTTCCTCATTTACTTAGATGGCAAATGAGTAAGAAAGTCGCGGTCCCGGAGCACTTGGGAAGGAGCTATCCTGAGCACCTGGAAAAGAGTCATCGAAAAAAGGTCATTCCGAGCACCTATAAAAGGAATCATCGAAAATGAGCTATCTCAAGCGCCTAGAAAAGGGGTCATTGAAAAGGCGTCATCCTGAGCGAAGCGAAGGATCTGCTTTTCGCGCTTATGCTCACCTTGCGCTCAGGATGACCCGGCTTCACGGAACTTCATACAAATCCTAAAAAGCACCCCCTGACGCGTACTCCCTTTCAGCGCATCTATACCGGTAGTCTGGCATTGCTCAGGCAAACCTCTTCAAGGAGCCTCCGCACATGCCGAATCCCTCCCGCGTTTGGTTCATCACCGGTGCTTCCACCGGTTTCGGCCGTCTGCTTGCCGAAGAAGTGCTCCATCGCGGCGAGCACGTCATCGCAACCGCTCGCGACGTCACCAAGATCGATGACCTCGCGCAGCAGTACCCGCAAACCGCCCGCGCGCTTCCGCTCGACGTCACCCGCCCGGAGCAGATCTCGCTCATCGCCGAGCAGTCTGTCGCAGCCTTCGGTCGCGTCGACGTCCTGGTCAACAACGCCGGCGACGGCCTCTTCGGCGCAGCGGAGGAAGCTACGGAAGAAGAGTTCGACCCCGTCTTCCAGACCAACATCTACGGCCTCATCCGCACCACGCGCGCGTTCCTGCCCTACTTCCGCAAGCAGCGCAGCGGCTACATCATGAACCTGTCCTCGATCGGCGGCCTTATCGGCTCACCCGGCGGTGCTTTCTACAACACCACCAAGTTCGCGGTCGAAGGCTTCTCTGAAGCGCTTGCCGGCGAAATGAAGCCGCTCGGCATCCACGTCACCGTCATCGAGCCCGGCCCCTTCCGCACCGACTTCCTCGGCCGCTCCGGTAAACTCGCCCAGCGTGAGCTGCCCGAGTACGCCGAATCCGCCGGCAAGGCCCGCGAATACCTCCAGAGCAATCACGGCAAGCAAGCCGGCGACCCCCAGAAGGCCGTCGAGATCATGATCGACCTCGCCGACTCACTTACCCCGCCCGTCTACCTGCTGCTCGGCAAGGTCGCCCTCACCCGCTTCCGCGACAAACTCGCCCAGTGGACCAAAGATCTCGACGAATGGGAATCCGTTACTCTAAGCGCCGACTACCCGGAAGGGCAGTAAACGAGAACGCGCCCCGAAAGTTCGAGACCTGTCGCAGTCCGAGCGCGCATGGCAACACCGATCACTTGATGGACTACATGCAGCATAAGATGAGGACGGCGCACTAGGCTTGGGCATCGGAAGTCGCGGCAGCGGTGTCTTCAGTCTCGCGCTCGACGGACTCGCTTGCCGGCGCGACCAGCAGCCACGCCACAAGCGCGCCAAACACAATGCCGGATGATGCCATCTCGACGGCGTGCGCGGCCCGGATCGCCGGCGGTATGAGGTGGCTTGGCAGCAGCAGCGGACCCCATCCGCAAAGCACCGTAAAACCGTAGGCCGACACGAGAGCCGCTTTGCCGCGCGTGAGGACCCACTGCCGGACCCAAGGATAGACGCAGGCAACGTCCAGCAGTCCGCGAAAGAGAATCAACGGAACCAGCTCACCCGTGGAGGGCAGAAAGCGCCCCGCGTAGAAGCTCATGATCCACGGCTGAATCGCAATACCGGCGGCGAGATAGGTCACGAGAAAAGCGAATGCCAGCAATGGAAAGCGCCACGCGGCGCCTCGGGCTGGTTCGCTTGCGCGGATGCTACGCGCAGCGGTCCGCGCCGATAGTGCTTCCAGCAAGCCCGCGGCGGCTGTAGCAATCGCCAGCCCGACAAGCGCTCCTTTCCTAGCCTGCGCCGCTGAAAGAATGTGAAAGGCCGCAGCTTCAATCAAATTGCTGAGATAGAACAAACCCCAGAACGCCAAAGCTACCGTGGCAACACCGCGCAAGTGCGTAGCCGGCGCGATACCCCTTCGAATCGCCACGAGTTCGATAGCTGTAAGGCTCGCGGAAACCGCAGCTCCCGGCGCCCAACCCGCGGTGAAGCCGTCGATAAGCCAGAGCAGGCCGGCGACCGCAAGAAAGCAGATCCAAAGCCTGTTCAGCTTGCCTTTACCTTGCCCCACACCGGTCTGCGTCATGAATGAACCCCCATTCCCTGGCAAAACAGGTGAACCTGCTCCGGCAAGGTCTTTTTCGTTCCACGCCACGGCGGTCCCTCGAGCGCCCAGGTCGCGGAAAGGCCAAAGTGCACGGTCTTGAAATGCAGAACGAGCGCCTGCATGGGGGTATCCGGGCGCAGAAGACCGTCGTTCTGTAGCGCGGAAAAGAGCTGGACCAGCGGCGGGTCGATGATGGTTTGCAGCTCGACGATGTAGGGGAACATCTGCTCGGTGCGCGCAAACATTTGCGCAAAGAAAATGCGGACAAAGCGGTAATGGGGCTCCTTCAGGCGGAACTGGTACCGGAGGAAATCGACCAGGATGGCTTCAAGCGAGGCTGGGCGTTCCGTACGCCCTGCCAGCCATCGCCCCATCCTGGCCTGAACGCTCCGCTCCAGGTCTACGAAAAAGGCCACCACAATATCTTCCTTGGTCTGGAAGTAGTTGTAGATCGTGCCTTTTCCAACGTCGGCTGCATCCGCAATTGCCTCGACCGTTAAAGCGTCAAAGCCCCGCTCTTCCATCAGGGAGATGGCAGTGCGGAGCAGGTGCGCACGGGTTTGCTCCCTCTTGCGCAGGCGCCGGGATGAGGTTTCTGCGACCACAGTCAAACATGACCACGGTCAGAGTGCGGCAGTCAAGAGGTTTCGTAGGAAGAGCTACACCTTACAAAACCTGCACCCGCCCCAAAAAATAATCCGCGCACCGCAGACTGATCGCCATGATCGTCAGCGCCGGGTTAGTCGGCTGCGCACTGGGAAACACCGAGTTATCACTGATATACAGGTTCGCGATCTCATGCGAACGCCCATTCGCATTCACAACCGAGCTCTCCGGATCATCCCCCATCCGGCACGTCCCGATCTGGTGCGCGAACCGGTTCAGCGTCCAGCACTCCGTCGCCCCCGCTGCCGCCCAAATCTCGTGCAGCAGCTTGGTCGCATGCGCCATCATCCGGTTTTCGTTCTCATTCGCCGTAAAGTGGATCAGCGGTTTCGGCATCCCGCGCGCGTCCAGCTCCTCCGACAACTCCATGTAGTTGCTCTCGTGCGGCAGGCAGTCCCCACTGATGCCCATGCCCGCGATGTTCGGAAAGCATTGAATATACCGCTGGAAGTCCGCACCCCACAGACCGCGACCCCGAGCAACCGACTCGGCCCATGTCATCGGCATAATGCCGTAGCTCTGGATCAGGTAGCCGCTCGCAAAGTCCGCATCTTTCGGGCGCAGCGGGTCTTCGGTGATCAAGGATGCCGGAAACCCCTTGTAGGGCCGCACGTCCTCAGGGAACGTCCCCCAGATTTGCGTGGAAGGGTGCGCCATGAAGTTTCGGCCTACTTGCCCGCTTCCATTGGCCAGCCCCAGCCGCAGCAGCAAACGCGCCGACTCAATCGCGCCCGCGCACAGAAACACCGCCTTGGTTCTTTGCCGCAGTTCCTGCCCGTCCTGGACGTACACCACCGCTGCGATCCGGCCATCCGCGTCCATCTCCAGGTCCGTCACAAACGCTTCGGCCCGAATCTCCGCCCCGGCCCGCACAGCTGCCGGCAAAAACGTCACGTCCATGCTCGCCTTTGCGCCGTTCTTGCAGCCCTGGTGGCAGAATCCCCGATTCACGCACGCGGCGCGCTCCGGGTAGTCCATGGCCGGCCCGCTGTACGGCAGGCTGACTGCCGCCAACGGTGCGGGCGCATGCCGAATCCCGAGGGCATCGCACCCTCGCTGCATGAGCTGCGCCGGTGCGTTCAAGGGCAGGGCCGGCAAAGGATACTTGCGTCCCGGGTCCCACGGGTAAAACTCCGGCCCCGACACGCCGATAAATCGCTCAACCTCTTCGTAATACGGCAGCAGGTCCTCATACCCGATCGGCCAGTCCACGCCGACCCCGAAATCACGCTTCACCCGAAAGTCCAACGGGTTCGGCCGCGGAACATACGCGCCCCAGTGCAGCGTCGAGCCGCCCACCCCGGTCCCGGAGTTGTTCTTCCCAAACGCAACCGGGTTCCCCCCGTCCGTCAGTCGCTCGTCCAGCCAGTAGAGGTAGTTCTGCGCCCGTTCATCCGAGGCAAACTCTTCCGGCTGCAGAAACGAGCCTGCTTCAATAGCCACGACCTTCAGCCCGGCCTGTGCCAGGCGCGCCAGTATCGGGCTACCGCCTGCCCCCGTGCCGATTACCACGGCATCGACCGGGTCGGCCGGCGCGTACCGCTGCATGGGCGTGTGCGGATCACGCGGCAGCCTGCCTGTTGTGCTTCGTGCTGCGGCAAAGGTCTCTGTGCTTTCGTGCGCCGCGTCACCCGTCACTTCTTGCGCTTCCCCTTTGGCTCCCAGGCTTCTGTGCTGTTCAAGCCGATGCCGCCGCCCGTGCGAGCCGGCCAACCTGCCGGCTCGTCTGCAAAACCGTCGTAGCCCATCGCGGCCATCCCAGCCGGGTGCGCAACATACAGCTCCGTCGCATCCGCCAGGATCTCCTCAAACCACCGGCTCGCGTCCAACCCGACCCACTTTTCCTCGCCGTTCTGCACGCGGTGCAGCAGAGCATCGGCACGGTCCTCTGTCAGGTCCACAAAGTGGCGGCGATGCCGGTGCTGCGCGCTTTCGTCCAACTTCGCCAGCCCAAGCGACAACGCCTGCGCGTCCGGCGGCAGGTTGGCGTAGCGCCAGCCGTTGCCGTGTCCCGCGGCGCGCTGCTGCTCCAGCCGGGCTGCAAGCGAAAGCTCATTGGCTCCCGGTGCCCCGTGTTCATCCTCGGGCAGCAGGCGACCGAGCACCCGTTCCAGAATCGCAAACGCCTCGGGGCTGATGCAGGTCGGCTTGTAATCCGCGGGCGGTCCTGCCAATCGCTGCTCCAGGACCCGGCGCGTGGGTGCGGACACACGCGGGGACCTCAGAATCGCGAGCAAAGGCGCGTCAATTGTAGGTATTTGTGGCATATTCCTCTTCCGCCCTGCACGACACGGCAGCAGGGCAAGGGACGCAAATTGTTGTTGGAACAACCGCTTTCCTGCTCAGACGCACCAGCGAGACGAAAGGTGCGGATTTTACATTGGCTCCATCGAAGTTCCGTCCCACTTAGGTGGTAAAAAATCGTCGGCCTTCGATCCGGAAATCTCCCGAGAGCACCCGCGCCACCGCCCGCACATACACCCGGTGCTCCGCCTCCAGAATCCTCGCTGAAAGACTTGCTTCATCATCGCTCGGCAGCACCGGCACGACCGCCTGGTCCACAATCACTCCGTGGTCCAGCTCCTCATCCACAAAGTGCACGGTGCAGCCGGTCGCGCATACGCCGTACCGCAGCGCCTGCGCCTGCGCATCGAGCCCCGGAAACGCCGGCAGCAGGGAAGGGTGGATATTCAAAATTTTTTGCGGAAATGCCTGAATAAACCCCGGCGTCAGCAGCCGCAGATAGCCGGCCAGGCACACCAGATCGACTGGATGCTCTTGCAGCCGCTCGACCAGCTCCCGGTCCTGCTCCTCCCGCGAGCGCCCTCGTGCCGGCACGGCTATCGCCGGTAAGCTCCGCTCCCGCGCTCGTAGCAATCCCGGTGCCGCCTCCTTGTTCGAGAGCACTACCGCGATCTCTGCGTTCGGGATCGCGCCCGACTCCACCGCACGGGCGAGCGCCAGGAAGTTCGAGCCTCGCCCCGACAGCAGGACCCCAAGCCGATGCCGTCTGCCGGCCTCTTTCGACTCCGTCACGCCCGCCCAGCTCTAGCCGGCGACTTCCGACGCATAGGCGCAGCTTCCGGACGTACATATGTGACGCTCCCATCTCCGCGATCCACTTCACCGATGCGATGAAACGGCTCGCCGAGCTTCGCAAGTATCGCCTCCGCCCGGCGCAGCTTCGCCGAGGGCACCACGCAGATCAGCCCCACGCCCATGTTGAAAGTACGAAACATCTCCTCTTCCGCAACCGAACCGAGCTCCGCAAGGTGGCGAAATACCGGCAGCACCGGCCACGAGCCTAGCCGTACCTGCGCCCCTGTTCCCCTGGGCAGCGCCCGCGGCAGATTTTCCGTGATCCCGCCCCCGGTAATATGTGCCATCCCCGCGACCACGCCCGCTTTCACCAGCGCCTCGATCGGCTTCAGGTACGAGCGATGCGTCGCCATCAGCGCCGCGCCGGCTTTTGCCTTCAGCGCCGGCACGCGCTGCTTCACTCCGTAGCCGGCCACCTCGAAAAACAGCTTCCGCGCCAGCGAGTAGCCATTCGTATGCAAGCCGGTTGAAGGCAGCCCCAGCAGCACGTCTCCAGGCTTGATCCCGCTCCCGGTCACCAGTTTCTCCTGCGAAACAGCGCCCACAATGGTTCCAGCTAAGTCGTACTCGCCATCCGCGTAGAAACCGGGCATCTGCGCCGTTTCTCCGCCGATCAGCGCACAGCTATTCGCCTTGCAGGCCTCGGCGATGCCGGACACTACCTGTTCCACTACCTTGGGCGCCAAACGCCCGGTAGCCAGGTAATCGAGAAAAAACAGCGGCGTCGCCCCTTGCACCGCGATATCGTTCACGCAGTGGTTCACCAGGTCTGTCCCGACGGTAGTGTGCACTCCAAGCTCAAAGGCCAGCTTCAGCTTCGTCCCCACACCGTCCGCACTCGACACCAGCACCGGATCGGGAAACCGTTTCAGATCCAGCTGAAACAGGCCGCCAAAGCCGCCCACCCCGCCCAGTACGCCCCGCGTCGCGGTTGTTTTTGCCAGCGCCTTGATGCGCTCCTTCACGCTGTCGCCGGCGGCGATATCGACCCCGGCCGCAGCATACGTCAGCGCCGGCCGTGCTTGTTTCGCGAGCTGTTTTGGAGGCGCAGAGAGCAAAGAGAACCTTTCGGGCGAAGCACTAGTCTAGCATCGCCGCCGCGCGAGGCAGCCGCCCGGGCACCGCAAGCCAAGCCCCGTCTACAATAGCGCTTGAGCCGCCATCGCGACTGCGGAGACCGCCCGCTCCCGGGCAAAGGAAACAAACAACTGACCATGCGGCTGACGCACCCCTATGATCTTTCATCTTCCCCTTCCCTTGCTGCCTGTAAGCGCATCCTCGGCGGCGTAGCTGCCGCTTTCCTGCTGCTCGCAACCTGCGCGCACGCTGCCGCACCCACCCGCACCACGCTCACGTCCGCTTCGGGCAACGGCACGGTCCTGACAGCCACCGTGACCATGGCTGCGGGTGCTCCGGCGACTTCCGGCACAGTCGATTTCCTGCTGCCGGGCGGCGCCTCGCTCGGTTCGGCCATCGTCGCGCCCGACGGCACCGCCGTGTTGCAGGTCGGCAAACTTCCAGACGCTGCGGGCGCGTCGCAAACCATGGTCACCGCCGCCTACCAGTCCGGCGACAGTGCCGGCAGTAACTCTGCATCCGCTCCCCTGGTTCTCGCCACACCCGCGGCCACCACTGTGCTGCCCGACTTCACCGTAACCGGCAATCCCACTACCGTGACCACGCCGCAAGGCTCCTTCGCGACTACCGCGATCACCGTAACCTCGGTCGGCGGCTACAACGGCTCCATCGAGTTCTCCTGCACCGGCCTGCCCGCGCAGGTCACCTGCGCCTTCAACCCGACGCAGCAGCTTCTCGGCACCAACAATATGTTTGTCAGCACCCTTGAGCTGCAAACCCAAGGCCCCTCCGGCACCCAGGGCAGCCTCCTGACACACCCCGCTGGCATAGCCTTGGCCCTCGTCCTGCCCGGTGCGCTCCTGCTGAGCGGCCTCACTCGTCGGCGACGCGGCATGCACTGGCTTTCTCTCGGCGTTCTGCTTCTGACAGTCGGCTTCGGACTCAGCGGCTGTTCGCAGCGCTATGCCTACCTTCACCACCCGCCGCCGGTCGCCGGCGGCACCCCCATCGGTACGTTCCCCATCACGGTCGCCGTCACCGGCGGCCAGGGTGCCACCATTACCGAGCACGACATCATCGTCAGCCTGGTCGTTAAGTAGCTCGCTCGCTCGCGCGTTCGAGGGAAGGTCCTCACCCTATCCTCCCTCTCCTCTCAACGCAAAAACGCAAAAGGGAGAAAAGCGGCCATCCTGAGCGCAGGCGGGGTTCCCGGCGAGCTTGCTCGCTGGGGTGCAAGCGAAGGATCTGTTTTTCCTCGGCCGCGAGTTATCACCTTCCTACTCGCCACCCGCGAGAGTCCGCGTCACTAGCCGCACTGCTTCCGCCGCTATCTCGCCCGCGTCACCAAAGCCCGGGAGCCAGTGCACCTCCGGCTCCCGTCGAAACCAGGTCATTTGCCGCTTTGCATAGTTGCGATGCCCTTGCTGCGCCGCCGCCACTGCCTGTTCCTCTGTCATTGTTCCCGCCAGTACCGCGGCTGCTTCCCGGTAGCCCAGCGCCCAAAGCGCCCGGACGTCGCTGCCGTACTTCGCCTGCAGCCCGCGTGTTTCCTCCACTAGCCCGTCCGCGAACATAGCCGCGGCACGCCGATTCAGGCGTTCGTACAGCGCCGGGCGCGCCGGCTCCAGTCCAATCCGCAGCAGCCGAAAGCCCGCCAACGGCTTCCGACCCGCGCCCTTCGTCTGCCCATTGCCAAGCAGCGCCACCTCAAGCGCCCGGATCAGCTTCGGCTCATCATTTTCGTGGATCTGCTGCGCAGCCGCGCGATCGAGCCGCCGTAGCAGCCGGTGCAGGTAGCCCTTTGGCCGCGCATGCGCGCTGTCCAACAATCGTGTGCGCAAAGCCGGGCACCGTGGCGGCAGCGGATCGAGCCCTTCCGTGAACGCCCGCAGGTACAGTCCCGTTCCGCCTGTCACAATCGGCATCTTCCCGCGCACGTAAATCGCTCCGGCCGCCGCCCGCGCGGAGCGTGCCCAATCACCGGCGGTCATCACCTCGTCCGGTTCCAGCAGATCCAATAAATGGTGCGGCACCCGGGCGCGCTCGGCCGCGGAAGGCTTGGCCGTGCCCAGCTCCATACCGCAATACACCGCCACCGAATCGCACGAGATCACCTCACCGTCGAACCGCTCTGCAAGCTGCAGCGCCAGAGCCGTTTTCCCGCTACCCGTGGGCCCGAGCACAATCACCAGCAGCGGGTCGGTCTCCGCAAATCCAGGGCCGGCCATCTCGCCTAGAACCGCCACCAGCCCGGCGGAAACAGCACATGCGCAGGTGCCCTCAGCAAAATGAGCGCAAGGATGAAAGCCGCAATCAGCAGAAGCCCCCACACCTGCCGCCGGCGCGTCAATGCCTCTTCCTCCGCACGCGCGGTCTCAAGCGGGGTCATCAGTGAATCCCTTCGCGGTCGTTGTAGAGAAATTATAAGCGCAGCTCCTTGATCGTCCCCTTGAATTGCTTCGGCAGCGTCGGAAACGGAGACGCCCCCGTGATCCCGCCCCACGCCGCCCGGTCGAGCGACACATCGCCCGAAGGTCCTTCCAGGTGCATCTCCTTCACCGACCCATCCGGCAGTATCTTGAACCGGATCAGCACCCTGCCTTGCTTCGAGATCGGCGGCTGCGCCACCTCCGGAATGATTGGGTACCACGATCGCTTGGTTGCATAGATAACCCGCTGAATATAGGGCCCGAAGTCCACCCCAAGCGTGTCCGACAGTACATCGACCGCGCCTTTGTTGCCGCCATGCTGCGAAGGCGCATTCGCACCCATGTCGCCCCCGGCGCTTCGCGCTGCACGCGCCGCCTGCTGCACGGCTTCGGCCGGGGTCTGCGGGCCGGTAGCAAAATTCGGCTTGGTCGGCTGCGGTTTCGGCGCGTCCAGCTGTGTGTTCTGGCCCGTCGGCACAGGCGGCGCAGGCTGCGGGCGCGGCGGTGCGGGTTGCTGCCGCGCCATCTGCGGCGGCTGGGGTGCCGGCGTAGGCGCCTGCGGCAGCGGCTTTGGCGCCGGTTTTGGCGCGGGCGGCCCGGCCCGGCGCATCGCCTCCAAGTCCTTGCGCTCGGGGACAGGCTTCGCAGCCTGCTGCTGCCGGTTCTTGTCCGACAACGGCGCGGGCTTCTCCGGCTTCAGCTGCTTCAGCGCGTCCGGCGGCAGGTCCAGCACGGTCACCTGCTTTTCCTTGTCGCGCAGCACACTTCCGGCGTCTCGTACCTTCACATGCCATATGTACTTCGGCGCAAACAGCAGGTACGCAAACACCAGCATGTGCAGGATCAAGGCGATCCAGATCTTCTCCCGCAGTGAAACCCGCGCCCGCTCGTCTTCGATCTCGTCGATGACGTGGAGCAGGTCGTATCCTTCAAGCCCCTCGTAGCTCTCGCGTGCAGCGCGTCCGCGGCGCGTGCGCTGCGTTGGCCCCGCGCTGGGAGGCTTCTGTGGCGGAGGTGCTTCAGTGATAGGCATCGGTGATCGGTCCTGAAACGCTCCTCATTCTCTCATTTATGCGGGGCAGCAACCTACCCGCCGGCACCATGCTGTACGCCTCGCTAATTCCTTGCCCGCGCGTTCGGCAGCCCGAAAGCCCCCGTACAATCAAGACCGTGGACACACCCGGCAACCGTCTTTCCGCGTTCGTGCTCACCGTCAGCGATCGCTGCGCACGCGGCGAACAGCAGGACCTTTCCGGGCCGGCCGTGGTTTCGCTGCTCCAGCAGGCAGACTTCGCTGTCTCCGGCACCCGCACCCTTCCAGACGAGCAAGCGCTCATTGAGGACGCTTTACGGGACGCAGCACACTTTGCCCAGCTCATCATCACCACCGGCGGCACCGGCCTCACCGAACGCGACGTCACCCCTGAAGCCACCCGCGCCGTTTGCTCCCGCCTGCTTGACGGGCTGAGTGAGCAGATGCGGGCCGAAGGCCGCCGGGAAACGCCATTCGCGATCCTCAGCCGAGGCGTGTGCGGGCTCCTGGGCCGCACACTGGTCGTGAACCTCCCAGGCGCTCCTCGCGGTGCAGCCACGTCCCTTGCGGCCATCCTGCCCGTTCTGCCGCATGCCCTTCGGCTGCTTCACGACGCGCAAACGCCGCATCCGGTCGAGCCCCAATGACTCGATCCCCAATCACCGCGAGCCTGCCCCATTGAAGCATCTCGGCTTTCTCTTTAAAAAATGGACGCTTCTGCTCCTGCTCTTCCTCAAGCCATTCGGTTTCTGGGGCGCGGGTGCTATCGCCATACTCGACTCAAGCACGATTCCGGTCCCGATGGACTTTCTGCTCGGCACTTATATGTGGAACGATCGCGGGCACGCATGGGTTTATGTGCTGATGGGCGCGGCCGGCTCCGCCATCGGCGGCCTGCTCCCGTTCCTGCTGGGGCGCGCCGGCGGTGAGCTGTTCCTGCTCAAGCGCATCGACCGCACCCGCTATGAGCAGCTTCGCAACCGCTTCGAGCGACAGGAGTTCCTGGCGCTCATGGTCCCTTCCATGCTGCCGCCGCCTACCCCGTGGAAGCTGTTTGTCTTCGCCGCCGGGGTCTTTGAAATGCGGACGCTTCCATTCATGGCTGCCGTCTTTCTAGGCAGGCTGGTGCGCTTCGGTGCCCTTGCCGTCCTCACGGTGCGCTACGGCCCACAGGCAGTGAGCGAGGTCGGCAGCCTCATGCATCGGCACGCGTCCACCTTGCTCACTCTTCTGGGGCTGCTGCTGATCGGCATCATCCTGTACGCCGTTCGCAAGGGCACACAGCGGCGCCACCGCATAGCCGGGCACCGCTCCGGGGAGTTCGAAAATTAGCGTCGGCCGCTCGCTGGTGTGCGGCTTGAATCGCAGCTGCCGCGCGACGACAAGGGGTCATCCTGAGCGCAGCGAAGGATCTGCTTTTCGCTTTCATGCTCAATGTGACCTACGCAAGGGCGAAGTCTCAAGCTGCCATGCTACCCCGCGACCCTCGGCAGGTACCCCGCAAGCAGCCCACGCAAGCCTTCCCGCTCCGCTGCACCCATCCCTGACACAGGCAGCACGTTGTACAGCCCCTTCTCCTTGCGCTGCAACAGGATCACATGCTCTCCCTCGCGCCAACCCGTGTAGTTGAGCCACGGCTGAAATCCCTGCGCTCCGTTCGGCCCGTCCATCCTCACGCCTTCCGCCGACAAGGTCAGCGCATCCGGCAGCGACGCGTCCAGGGCATCAACTGCTTCCCGCGTTCCCTTGCGATAGCGGAAATATGAAAAGCCGCCGATGACCAGCAAAATGAGTACGCGGATCGCTATAAGCTGCGGCGGAATGCGCGCATGCTGCACCACCGAGGCGTACACGATGCCGATCACGATCACTGCATACGCAATCAGCCGGATGTAGGAGAACGCCATGCGCGTGGCGTAGCCCTTCGGCCGCACAAAGCGCGTCGCCTCTTTCACCTCGACCTCGTTGAGCTTGCCATGGAACTGCATGAGCCCTTATAGCAGACGCTCAGCGCGCTGCTCCTGCTCTTTCGAGCGGCAGCGGGCGGCCTGTATTCCACTTCGGGAAACACGGGCTTGCGAAGGCCCATTGTGGCGCATCCAGCTTTCGGCAAGCAACCCTGGTATGGACAACACGCCGCCCCCGGTGCTAACTCTGGTTCGGCCGCCGAACCCGGCCATCCTCTCGATCTATCGGAGATCGCTCCTCGATGTTTTCCGCCCGCTTCGCGTTTCTGCTCCTGTTTGCCCCTGCCGTCCTCGCGCAGACCGCACCCTACCTAAATCCGGCCCTAAGCCCCGCCGAACGCGCCCACGACATCGTCAGCCGCATGACCCTCGACGAAAAAGCGCAGCAGCTTGAGGACTGGGCCCCGGCCATCCCGCGCCTCGGCGTCCCCGACTACCAGACCTGGAATGAAGCCCTCCACGGCGTCGCCCGTGCAGGCTACGCCACCGTCTTTCCGCAGGCCATCGGCATGGCCGCTACCTGGGACGCGCCTCTGGTCCACCAGATGGGCGACATTATCTCCACCGAAGCCCGCGCCAAGTACAACCAGGCCCAGCGCGAGGGCAATCACCGCATCTTTTACGGCCTCACTTTCTGGTCGCCCAACATCAACATCTTTCGCGACCCACGCTGGGGCCGTGGGCAGGAAACCTACGGCGAAGACCCCTTCCTGACCGGATCCATGGGCACAGCCTTTGTCACGGGCGTGCAGGGCCCGGACCTCGCGCACCCCAAAGCCGTCGCGACCGCTAAGCACTTTGCCGTACACAGCGGCCCCGAGTCCCAGCGTCACAGCTTCGACGTCGACCCCACCCCGCGCGATCTCGAGGAAACCTACCTGGCCGCCTTTCGCGCGACCGTGGTGGACGGCCATGTCGCCTCCGTCATGTGTGCCTACAACGCCATCGACGGCAAATCCGCCTGCGCCAACACCATGCTGCTCAAGGACCACCTGCGCGACGCCTGGGGTTTCCGCGGCTTTGTCGTTTCCGACTGCGGTGCCATCGTCGACGTCACCCACGGCCACCATGACGCGCCCGACATCCTCCACGCTTCTGCCATCTCGCTCGCCGCCGGAACCGATCTTTCCTGCAGCATGTGGGACCCCGGCTTCAACACCCTGTCCAACGCGGTGCGGCAGGGCGTCGTGCCGGAAGCCCTTGTCACCCTCGCCGCCGAGCGGCTCTACACCGCCCGCTACCAGCTGGGCCTTCTGGGCCCGAAAGGCGCTGGCCCCTACGACTCCATCCCATTCTCCGAGGACGCCTCCGACGCTCACCGGGCCGTCGCGCTCCAGGCCGCCGAAGAATCCATGGTGCTGCTCAAAAATAACGGCATCCTGCCCTTCGAACAAAATGCGGAACACGCCCCGGCGCGCCTCGCAGTCGTCGGGCCCACGGCCGATCTGCTGCCCGCCCTGGAAGGCAACTACAACGGCGTACCCCTGCACCCGGTTACGCCGCTTGACGGGGTGAAGCAGCAGTTCGCCGGCTCCACCATCACCTATGCGCAGGGATCCACGCTCGCCGCAGGCGTTGAGGTGCCGGTACCCCGCACCGCCTTCACGTCCGGCTCTGGCGCGCCCGGCCTTAAAGCCGAATACTTCAACAATCCGGACTGGAGCGGAAATCCCGTCGCGACCGCCAACGCCTCAACGGTGCAGTACGACTGGCACGATGCGTACCCAGTCCCCGAGATCACCACCCACGGCTACTCCGTCCGTTGGAGCGGCCAGCTCACTGCCCCTGCTGCCGGCGCTTACCGCTTCATCGTCGAGCCGGGCGACAGCTTCCCCTACTCCCCGAAAGAAAGCTTCCGCTTCCTCTTGGACGGCAAAGTCTTGGCCGAGGCCAGCCTCAACACCGGCAAAGCCGTCGACACAATGGGTGCCTTCACCTTCAGCCCCGGCTCCTCGCCCACCGCGCCGCCCATCATGGCCGGCCCGCATTCAGCCAACATCTCGGTTACGCTCGCCGACACGAAACCGCACGACTTCCGCCTGGAATATAGCCACTCCGGCGAAGAGGGCGGCGGACTGCTGCTCAAGTGGCAGGCCCCGGCCGACGCCCAGCTGAACGAAGCCGTCGCCGTCGCCAAAAATGCCGACGCGGTGATCGCCTTTGTCGGCCTTTCGCCGCAGCTTGAGGGCGAGGAAATGCCGATCAAGATTGAAGGCTTCGCCGGCGGCGACCGAACCAGCATCGATCTACCCGCAGCACAACAGAAGCTGCTCGAAGCAGTCAGCGCGATGGGCAAACCTGTCATTGTCGTCTCGCTCTCCGGCAGCGCGCTCGCGCTTGGCTGGGCCCGGGACCACGCCGCTGCCGTGCTTCAGTCCTGGTACCCCGGCGTCGCCGGCGGCGAAGCAATTGCGCGCACCCTCGCCGGCCTCAATAACCCTGCCGGCCGCCTGCCGGTCACGTTCTACGCCGGCACCGGCGATCTGCCCCCATTCACTGACTACAGCATGAAGTCCCGCACCTACCGCTACTATGCCGGCACGCCGTTATGGGGCTTCGGCTACGGGCTCAGCTACTCGTCGTTCCGCTACGGCGCCCTGCGGCTGTCCAGCCGTGAGCTCACCGTAAACGAGCCCCTGCGCGCGACCGTCCACGTCACTAATACAAGCAAGCGTGCCGGCGACGAGGTCGTCGAGGCCTACGTCAAGACACCCCAGGCAGGGGGTCCTATCCACGCGCTTGCCGGTTTTGAGCGAGTCCATCTCGCGGCAGGGGAGAGCCGCGACGTCGCCCTGACCCTCAATCCGCGCTCGCTGTCGAGCGTCGACGACGGGGGCAACCGCTCTCTGCTCGCCGGAATTTATCAGATTACGATTGCCGGCGCGCAGCCGCAGGATGCCCCCAGCAAGGCAGCTGCGCGCTTTACTGTGCGAAGCACGCATCCGCTGTCAAGATAGTGCGATCAGCGGCGCGGAGTCTTGTGCCGCATGCTCTTCGACGGCATCCGCATCCGCATACCGAAAGCTATACGTTGCATCTCGAACTATCTCTTGTATAAACAGCCACTTAGCCGCGGGGTGAAATCTCCGTCAAACTCGGAACTCCGCCCAGCTTGACAAGGCAACTTTCACCCGACTAGGTTCGGCTTCGGCTCAGCGGTCCACGGCGAGCCCATGGAGTTCTCTCTCTTGAAAAAGCAAAGCATCCAGTCTCGAAAGTGCAGACTCAATTTCACGCGGCATGCAGGAACAGCCTTCCTCGGCATCACCGCCCTGAGCGCCGCAGCCATCGCGCAGGGGCCCGCTCCTAACTTCGGGCCAAACGTGGTCATTTTCAATCCCAGCATGACCTCGTCGCAAATCCAAACCGCGTTAACCGCGATCTCCAACGAGGACCAGTTCAGCGCGAACCGCCATGCCGTCTTCTTCGAGCCCGGCGCTTACAACATCCAGGCGCCGGTAGGCTATTACGAGACCATCGCGGGCCTTGGGGAAACGCCCGGTTCGGTCAACATCACCGGCTTCCTCACCCCGAACTTCGGCACCACCGCGCAATACTTCCCCGGCACCAATATCACCGACACCTTCTGGCGCTCGATGGAGAACCTCACCATCAACCCCGTTCAGAACACCGCCCAGAATGCCGCTCCCAACACCCTCCAGTGGGGCGTGTCGCAGGCCGCACCGCTGCGCCGCCTGCAGATCAACGGCGACCTCCAGCTCACCGACTCCTACTGCGGCAATGCGAGCGGCGGCTTCATGAGCGACCTCGTCGTCACCGGCAACGTCAACCCGTGTTCGCAGCAGCAGTGGTACACCCGCAACAGCCAGCTCGGCAGCTGGAACGGCGGCGTGTGGAATATGGTGTTTTCCGGCGTCATCGGCGCACCCACGCCTTCCTATCCCTCGCCCCCTGAAACCGTGGTGACCAACACCCCGCTTAGCCGCGAAAAGCCCTTCCTCTATGTCGACATCAACGGGCAGTACAAGGTCTTCCAGCCTGCTGTCCGGCATAACTCGACCGGGACCAGCTGGGCCACGGGCACCGAAGCGGGCCGCTCGCTCCCCATCAATGACTTCTTCATCGCGTTTCCCACACAGTCCGCGGCGCAGATCAATAGTGCGTTGGCCTCAGGCAAGAACCTTATTCTGACGCCCGGCGTCTATCGGCTTGACCGCCCACTCGACATCAAACGCCCCAATGCGATCGTGCTGGGTCTCGGGTTCGCTACCTTGATTCCGCAGAACGGCACGGCCGCTATCAAGGTGGCGGACGTACCCGGTGTCCAGATTGCCGGCCTCATTATCGATGCCGGCCCGGTCAACTCACAGGTTCTGCTGGAGATCGGTGAAAAGATCAAAGGCGTTGGCACCGAGACGGATCCGGTCGTGGTCAACGACCTGAACCTTCGTGTCGGCGGCGCCGAGCTCGGCAAGGCGACCACCAGCCTCCTGGTCAATCAAAATAATGTCGTGCTCGATAACATCTGGGCATGGCGCGCCGATCACGGGGCGACCCCAGCCATTACGGGCTGGACCGTCAACACCGGCGATCACGGCCTGGTCGTGAATGGCGACGGTGTGCTCGCAACCGGTCTCGCCGTCGAGCACTACCAGAAGGAGCAAGTGCTCTGGAACGGCAATGGCGGCGAAACCATCTTCTACCAGAGCGAGCTGCCGTACGACCCGCCGAGCCAGGCTGCCTGGACCGACGGCAAGGCCAACGGCTACCCATCCTATGCGGTTGCCAAAAATGTAACGACGCACCAGGCCTACGGGCTCGGTATCTACTCGTTCTTCAATCAGGGGATCAACATCATTGAGGACAACGCCATCACCGCCCCCGATTTGAGCGGCGTGGTCTTCGAGGACGCCGGCACAGTCTTCCTGAATGGCATGGGGCAGATCACCAGCGTCATCAACGGTCAGGGCGGTCCGGTCAACAGCACCTTCCCCGACCAGCTGCATAACCCCATCACCGTATATCCGTAGACCGTTTCTGCACCTGGGTGCCAGCCGGGACAGGCTGTGAGACAGCAAAGGCGGCAGAAGCAAATGCTTCTGCCGCCTTTGTCATTCACCTAGATAGTTATCTTGAACTCATGGCTACTTCAGCTTCAAAAAAGGGGTCATCCTGAGGAGCGAGACAGGGTCCTCGGCGAGCTGCTCGCTGAGGTATGCGAAGCGAGCAAGGATCTGCTTTTCGCGCTCATCCCGGAACAGGAACGTCATACCCGTTCAGGAGCACCGAAATCATGCAGTAACAGCCGATGAGGTAGAAAAGCTCGGCCGTGCCGTCGGCGCCGAAGGCGTCCAGGGCAGCCTGGTAAGCAGTGTCGCTCAACTGCCCGCCGCCGCTCAGCACGGCAGCGACGTCATACGCGACCGCTTCCTCTGCGGTCAGATCCGGCGGGCGCTGACCTGCGCTGATGGTGGCAATCTTCGACGGGCTCAGCCCGGCCTGAGCAGCGACGCGCTCATGCGCGTACAGCTCATACCGCGAATGAAAACGCGCGCCCGTTACCAGAATCGCGATCTCGTGCGCGTTCTTCGGCAGGGTTGTATGCCGCGAGAGTGCCGCGAACATATCCCACGACGCCCGCCCGAACTGGGGGAAGTGCAGCATCGCCGGAAAGGGACCGATGAGCGCGCCGTTCTCAAGCTTGTTCTGGAAGCCGCTTAGATGCGTGTGAACGCCTTCCACCATCTCCTGGTGAAGTGGGCGCTGTTCCGGAGAAAGCTCAGCAAACGCGAGCGGCTTGAGTCGCATAAAACCTCGTGGGAAGTGCAGCCAAAGCCTGACCAACACTGCGCAGACTGCTTCCAGTAATTCGGATGCGGGAAGCTTAGGAAAACAAGCTACTACCCGCGCTCGATCGCCTCGCCCACCCGAAAGATCGTCGCCTCGTCAAAGTGCTTCCCCAGCACCTGCACCCCAATCGGCAGCCCGTCGCGCGAGCACCCGGCCGGTACGGATAACCCGCAAATGCCCGCAAGCGACGCGGTCACTGTATAGATGTCGGCCAGGTACATCGCCAGCGGGTCGTCCGACTTCTCGCCCAGCTTAAAGGCCGGCGTCGGCGCAACCGGCGTCACAATCACGTCGATCTCGTCGGCAAACGCCCGCTGGAAGTCCTCGGCGAGCAGACGCCGCACCTGCTGCGCTTTCTTGTAGTACGCGTCGTAGTACCCGGCGGAAAGCGCATAGGTTCCCAGCAGGATGCGCCGCTTGACCTCGGCACCAAAGCCGCCGTCGCGCGACTCGCGATACATGCCCGCAAGCGAAGCCGCGCCCGGCGCTCGGTACCCGTAGCGCACCCCATCGAAGCGCGCCAGGTTCGAGCTCGCCTCCGCCGTCGCAATCAGGTAATATGCGGGCACCGCGTAGCGCGTATGCGGCAGCGAAATCCCCTTGATCTCCGCCCCGGCCTCCCGCAAGCCGTCGATCGCCGATTCAACCTTCTCGCGCACCTCCGGGTCGAGTCCCTCGCCGAAGTACTCCACCGGCACCCCGACCCGCAGCCCGTTGATGCCCTGCTCCTGCTCGAGCAGCGCTGTATAGTCAGGCACGAGCAGCTCGGACGAGGTCGCGTCCTTTGGATCATGCCCAGCCATCACGCCCAGTACCGTAGCCGCATCGCGCACAGAGTTGGTAAACGGCCCGACCCGGTCAAGCGAGGACGCAAACGCGATCAACCCGTAGCGCGACACACGCCCATAGGTCGGCAGCAGCCCGACCACGCCGCAAAAACTCGCCGGCTGCCGGATCGATCCGCCCGTGTCCGTGCCCAGCGAGGCAATCGCCATGCCGGCTGCAACCGCCGCCGCGGAGCCGCCGGACGAGCCGCCCGGCACGCGATCGGGCGCATGCGGGTTCCGCACCGGCCCAAACGCGGAGTTCTCGTTCGACGAGCCCATCGCGAACTCATCGCAGTTCAGCTTGCCCAGCGTGACCGCGCCCGCCGCTTCCAGCCGTTCCACTGCGGTCGCCGTGTACTGGGCGACGTAGTTTTCCAGAACGCGCGAGCCGGCTGTAGCGGGCAAGCCCGCGATCGTCAGCACATCCTTGATGCCGACCGGTACACCTGCAAGCGGCGGCAGCGGGTCGCCGGCAGCAGCCGTCGCGTCCACTCTCGCCGCCTGTTCCAGCGCCCGATCCGCTGCCAGTGACAGAAACGCATGGATGTCGCTGTCTCGCTCCCGGATATTCGCAAGGCACCGCTCGGTGATCTCCTGCGCTGAGGCTTCCCCGCGGGCAATTGCCCCACGCAGGTGTGAAATGGTCAAGGTGTCGTTAGGCGCGTTCGGGCCCTGGAGTCTGCCGTGCGCGCTGGTCTCCGCCATGGCTCTTTGTCCTTTCGGCGCCTAGCGCTCGATCACTTTAGGAACTTTAAAGAAAGCGCCGTCGGTCGCGGGCGCACCGCGCATCACCAGCTCCCGCGCGAGGGAGGCTTGCGGCTCGTCGGCCCGCAGAGCGGCTTCCCCCGCCTTGGCGCTCGGCGGGTACAGCTCTGACACATGCAGAAGAGGCAGAACGCCGGTCGTATCGAGCTCCTGCAGCTCGGCAACATAGCCGAGCACCCCGCGCAGATCCTGGCCCAGCCGCGATACTTCTTCAGGCGTCAGCGCCAGCGAAGCCAACGCGGCCACGTGCTCGACATCCGCCTCGCTTACCTGCTCCGGACCGGTGTTCGATGTGGTTCTAGGCTCGCTCAAAGGCTCCCGCATCCTTCCTCGCCGCGTACAGTCCGCGCCAAACGATAGGGGCAGTATAGCCGCTGCTCCCAGGCCATAGCCTTCAGCTCGGCGCCGCTGCTACCGTGGATGCGTGAGCCTACAGGCAGATCGAACCCTCCTCGTCACGGGCGGTTGCGGCTTTATCGGCTCTAACTTTGTGCGCATGGCGCTGCGCGCCGGGTCCGGCTGGCACCGCGTCGTCAACCTCGACAAACTCACCTATGCCGGCAGACTGGAAAATGTCGCCGACCTGCGCGGCGACCCACGTCACACCCTCGTGGAAGGCGACATTCGCGATCGACCGCTGATCGAGCAGCTGTTCCGCGACCACCGACCGCAAGCAATCGTCCATCTCGCCGCCGAAACGCACGTGGACCGGTCCATCATCGGACCGGAACGCTTCGTCAAAACCAACGTCGAAGGAACGCTTGTTCTGCTCGAAGCCGCTCGCGGTTTCTGGTCGAGTCTCGAAGGCTCGGCGCGAGCAGGCTTTCGCTTTCTCCACGTTTCCACCGATGAGGTTTACGGCTCGCTCGCGCCGGAAACGCCGCCTTTTACGGAAAGCTCGCCTTACGCTCCCCGCAGCCCATATGCCGCGTCCAAAGCCGGCGCCGACCACCTCGTGCATGCCTTTGCCCACACGTACGGCCTTCCCGTGCTGCTTAGCAATTGCTCCAACAACTACGGGCCATTTCAGCTGCCGGAGAAATTGATCCCACTGCTGATTCGCTTCGCCCTTGCTGAGCGGGAGCTGCCGCTCTACGGCGACGGCCTGCAAATCCGTGACTGGCTGCATGTCGATGACCACTGCCGTGCCCTGCTGCTGCTGCTCGAGGCGGGAAGGCCCGGCGAAAGTTACAACATCGGGGGCGGCAACGAGCGCCCGAATCTCGCAATCGCTACAGAGATTTGCGCGCTGCTCGATCGAAAGCATCCGCGCGCCCAGGGCAGCTATGCGCAACTGGTTCGCTTCGTGGCGGATCGCCCGGGGCACGATCGGCGCTATGCCATCGACTCTGGCAAGCTGCACCGTGAACTCGGCTGGCAGCCGGTTGTGCCGACCGTGGAAGCCGGCCTTGCCCTTACCGTGGACTGGTATCTCACGAACAGCGCCTGGGTCCGGCAAGTCACCGGGGGAGAGTACAGCGGCTGGATCGCGCAAAACTACGACCGGCGCAGCGGGTAAACCGTCCTCACTGCACCACCAGCGTCACTGTCGCCGTGCGTGTTGCCCCCGGGAAGGCCGCGTTGATCGTGATCGTGTAGGAGCCGGACTTCGTTTGCCCGGGCGGCGTCACGCCGCCGGGCGTGTTGACGCCGCTGGCATGGACGCCGCAGCCGATCGGAGAACCAAGAAGCCCGATGGCTAAGAGAACAATAAGAAAGCGCTGCCGGTACCTGCGCGGCAGCAGGATCAAAGGACAAAGCAGCGCCAGCGCCGTACCGCCGGCCCATTCCTGCCACCGCCGCACGCTGGCCGCCGAACTTGCCGACCGTGTAGCGACTGTCAGGGTAATGGAGCCGGAGACCCCGCTTGCAAGCGTCATGCTCGCAGGATTGACCGAGCAAACAGAGTTCGCCGGCGCACCCGAGCAGGTAATGGCAAGCGTGCCGGCCGACGCGCCGGTCGGGGTCACCATCAGCTGATAGCTCGCGGTCTGCCCGGCCGTCACAACTCCGGTGGTCGTGCCGACTGCCGCCAGTTGGAAGTCTTCGCCCGAGCCGGACAGCGCAACAGACAAGGGCACCCCGAGCGAAGGGCTGGTGACGGTCAGCGTTCCTTGCCGAGTTCCAACCGCCGCCGGCGTAAATACGACAGTGACCTGGCAGGTGGCTGCGGGCGCGATCGCGTCGCCGCAGGTCGAGGAAACAATGGCGAAATCAGAGCCAGTAATGGTGATGAACGGGTTGGTGATCGGCGTCGTGCCGCCGTTGCTGATTGTGGCCGTTTGCGGCGGGCTTGCAAGCGACAACGCATAGCCGCCAAACGTCAGGCTTGCCGGGGAGGAGAATGCCGTCGGCGGCGGGGTTCCTTCGCCGCTCAGCTGCAGGGACTGCGTCCGCTGGGCATCGGCAACGACCAAACCGCCGCTTGCCGGGCCCACGGCGCCGGGCGTGAAGTTGACCGCGATGGTGCAGGAAAGATGGCCGCCGAGGCTTCCTCCACAATTATTTGTGGCCAGAAACGGGCCGTTGGTCATCGTGCTGATCTTTGCCAGCGTGGCATCGCCGGTGTTGGTAAGTGTCACTACCTGCGAACCGGATGTTTGGCCGACAACGGTAGATCCAAAGGCGAGCGAGCTGGCGTTCAGGGTGTCGGTCGCCTGTGACAGGCCGGTGCCGAGCAGCTGCGCGGCATCGGTTTCCACGCCGTCTGAAACCGTGAAGGTACCGGTGCGCTGTCCGCTCGCGGTTGGCGTAAAGATCACATAGGCTGCGCAGGAAGAATCAGGCCCCAGTGTTCCGGTGCAGCTGGAGGTGCCGGCGGCAAAGTCACCGGTGACGGTGAACGGCTGGAGAGTGACAGCGACCGTGCCCAGGTTCGCGATGTTGATTGCCTGCGGTGCCGAGCTGGTACCTGCCGGCAAGGCCGGCTGGAAGACGACCGACGTAGGCGTGACAACCAGCGCCAGCCCCCTACCGCTTAGCAGAGCGGTTGCGGCCGGCGTGCCTGTGGCGCTTGCCACTGTCAACGAGCCATTCTGGCTGCCGGCCGAGGTTGGCGCAAACTGTACCGCGATCGTGCAGCTGCCGCCTGCAGGAAGGGTGCTGCCGCAGTTGTTTGCAGTGATTGCATACGCACCGGCAAGCACCGGCATACTCAAGCTGGTGGCAACCCCGCCGGTGTTCGTCAGCGTCAGTGTTTTCGAGCTCGAAGTAGTTCGCAGGTCCTGCCCGCCGAAAGCGAGCGAGGTCGGCGTAAACAGGAGCTGCGCGGGCGCAAGGCCGCTCCCATTCAGCGAAACGCGAGCGACCGCACCGCTGCCGTCGCTGCTTGCCACCGTCAGCGTCGCTGCCAGGCTGCCCGTTGTTGCGGGCGTAAACGCAACAGTGACGATGCAGGAGGTCCCGGGCGTGAGGCTTGCGCCGCAGCTATTACCGGTGATCGCGTAGTCCGCCGATGAAAGCTGCGGCGCTCCGATCGCCACGCTGACTCCGCCGGGATTCGATATGGTCGCCGGTTGCGAGGCGCTCTGGCCGCCGACAACCGTGGGCGCGTAGCTCAGCGTAGAAGGAGCAGCGCTGAGTGAGCCGGGCAGCACACCGGTGCCTGAGAGGGTGTCCGTCGCGCCGGCCCCAGCACCACCGGCCGGCACGGTGAGCAGGCCGGATATGACTCCTGTCCCGGTCGGGGTGAACGTAACCTGCACAGTGCAGCTCGCGCGCGGCGCCAGCACTCCGGCGCACTGGCTCGCGACGCTGAAGCCGCTTGTGACTGACGGATTGCCGAGCGGCACGGAAGCGCCGCCCGTATTCTGCACCGTAACCGTCATGGTTGCGGATGTGTTGACGATCACGCTGCCGAACGCGATCGGGCTTGGCGTAAGCGTCAGCGCGCCCGGAGTCACGCCCTGCCCGTCAAGCGAGGACGTCGCGGTCGACCCGCTGCTCGTATTCGGCAGGCTCAACGTACCCTGCGCATCCCCGGTCGTGGTCGGCGCAAACGTCACCTGCACCGCGCAGCTTGCGCCCGGAGCAAGCGACGAGCCGCAGCTGTTCGCGGCGATGCTGTACCCGGTCCCGGTCACCGAAGCCGCACCCAGGTTGACGGTGATCCCGCCGTTGTTGCTTGCCGTAACACTCTGCTGGGCTGACACCGTGCCAACCACCACCGGGCCGAACTGGAAGCTCGTGGGCGAAAGTGACAGGTTTCCGGGCGCGGCGCCGATGCCGGCGAGTCCTGCCTGCACCATCGCCGGCGAGCCGTCGCTCGTGATCGTCAGCAGCCGCGATCGATTGCCGTTCGCGGTGGGCGTAAACGTGACGATCACGCTGCAGGTCCCGTTCGTCGGTGCGATCGCCCCACCAACCGTGCAAGTGCCGCCAGTCACGGCAAAGTCGCCGCTCGCGCTGATCGCGCTCGGGTGCACCGCCGCTCCGCCGCTATTCGTCGCGGTCAGGGTGGCGTTTGCGCTGCTCCCTGTAGCCACCGCGCCAAATGCCTGCGATGTGGGATGAAACGCAAGCGAGCCGGGCGTAATCCCTGTCCCTTGAAGCGTGACAACCGCGGTGGGCCCGCCGCCGCTGCCCGGAATCGTAAGCTGGCCCGGTCGTGGCCCGGCTACGGTCGGCGTGAACTGCACGGTGAGCGAGCAGGACTGCCCGCCGGCGAGCGTTGCGCCGCAGGTCGAGCCGGTCAGCGCGTAATCGTTGTTGTTGATCGCTGGCGTGCCCAGCGTGACCGGCGCGCCCCCCGAGTTGCTGACTGTGACGCTCTGCGCCGCGCTCGGTGTCCCAATGACCAATGAACCGAATTGCAGCGTGCTTGGGGTAAGTGCGATCGCGCCCGGCTGCAGCCCGTTGCCCCCCAGCGTGACGCTCAGCGGCCTGCCAACCATGTTGCCCGGCTGCGTAAACGTACCCGTCAGCTGGCCCGTACTGCCCGGGTGGAAGAGGATCGAGATCGTACAAGTGCCGTTTGGCGCAAGCGACGAAGGGCAGGAATCGCCGGCAATCTGGAAGTTTGCGGAAATCGACGGAGTGCCCAGCGTGACCGCAACGCCGCCCGTGCTGCTAATGGTCACCATCTGGGCCGTTGAAGCGGAACCCTGCGGCGTGTCCGGGAAGCTTAGGTTTGAAGGGTTCACCGTCGCTGCCGCCGGCGCGACTCCCTGGCCCGTCATGCTGATCGAGGCGGGCGCATTGCTGAAGTTGCCGGCGATTGTCGCCCCTCACGAATACGTGGCGACGCACCCCTGCGAAAAGGTGAACCCCAGCGCGCACTGACCGTTCACCGCAAGCGTTGCCGGCGGCACCGGGCAGCTGTTCGCAGTTAAGGCGAACGGACCGGACATGGTGATTGAGCTGAGCAGCGCCGGGCTGCTGCCGTTGTTGGTTACCGAAACAGATTGGGCGGCGGAGGTTGCGTTGTCGGCGGTCGCTGGGAACGAAAGTGACGAAGGGCTCAGCGTCAGGAGCCCAGGCGCATTGCCGGTTCCTGACAGAGCCGCCGTCAGAATGCCCGCGTTGAACGGCAGGCTCAGCGTGCCGCTGCGGCTTCCGGTTGTTGAAGGGGTGAAGGTGATGCCAAGCGTACACTGCGCCCCGGAGGCGAGCGAGGCTGGGCATGTGTTCGTCGGCACCGTGAAGTCCCCGCTCGCGGACGCCCTGCCAAGCTGCGCCGCGTTCTGGCCGGTGTTGGTGACCATGATGATTTGCGGGGACGAGGTGGTGCCCTGCTGCTGCGCGGCAAAGGTAAGCGTCGCAGGCGAGAGTGCCGCGGCCGTTCCCGTGCCATTGAGTGGGGCCGTTACCTGCCCGCCCGAGACACTCGACGACGGCAGGGTAAAGAGCCCGGAGCTGCTGCCGGTTGCAGTGGGTGTTGACTCGATGCTGACAGAACAACTCGACCCCCCGGCAAGCACCGTCCCGCAACCGTTCGACGCAATCCTGAAGTTGCCTTGAACAGTCGCGGTTCCGAGCTGCGCGCCGGCACCGCCCGTATTCGTCACTTGCAGACTCAGCGGTTCAGACACGCTGTTGACCGGCACTGCCCCAAATGTGAGCGACGAAGGCGAAAGCGTCAGAGCGGCCGGCGCCACGCCCGAGCCTGTCAGGTTGACCGTGTAGGGGCTCCCCGGCGCGCTGCCTGTCAGCTGCAGCTGTGCCGCATGCGCGCCCGCCGCAGCTGGCGCAAACACAACGGCAAGGCTGCAGGAAGCATTCGGCGCAAGCGTGCTGCCGCAGGTCGAGCTTGCCAGCTGGAAATCGCTCGCATTCGTGCCTGCAAACGTCGGCGTACCGAGCGACACCGGCGCGCCGCCCGTGTTGCTCACTGTAGCGGTCATCGGCGACGAACTGGTTCCCGTCACCGTCGCCGCGAAACTCAGGCTGCCTGGATTAATCGCGATAGCTCCCGGGGTCAGCCCGGTTCCGTCCAGCGTTGAAGTCAGCGCGCCGCCGCTCACATTCGCACGCACGGTCAGCGAGCCGGGCCGATCGCCTGTCGCGCTCGGGGTAAACGTCACCTGGATGGTGCAGTTCGCGCCGCTTGCGAGCGTTGCGCCGCAATTGTTTGTTCCTGCGTAGTCGCTGGTCGGCGCAGCCGCAACCGCTGCGATGATCAGCGCGTTGGGCCCGGTATTCGCCAGGGTAAAGTTCTCAGCCGGCACACTCGGCGAGCCGACCCCCGCGGCCGAAAACGTATAGCTGCCGGGCGACAACGTCGCCTGGGCAAGGGTCGATGCGGTCGAAAGGCCCAGCGTCCAAATGCCCCGGCCATAC
>CAXTMW010000011.1:9336-10210 GCA_964245455.1 uncultured Acidobacteriaceae bacterium | reverse complement strand
GCCTCAAGGACCGTGCTGCCGCCGCTTGCATACACGGCAAGCCCGGTCACCGGCGCGTTCGGCAGCCCCGAACCCAGTTCGCTCCAGCAGTTCTGCGACGTATTCGTACAGCTCGTGACATTGGTCGTGTAGTACACGCCAAAATCGCCGCCGACATACACATTGGCGCTGTTGTTCGGATCGATCACCACACTGTTCACCGGTGCCAGCGGCAGCGAGTTCGTAATGTTGGCCCAGTGCGCCCCACCGTCGATCGAGCCGTACAGGATCCCGGTTGTCCCAAAGCCGCCGATGCCCGCGTAAACCGTATTCCCAGTTGTGTCGCGCGGGTCCACCGCGACGGAGGAAACAGCATACGAATCCGGGTTGAACTGCGAAGCTCCTGGAGCCGCGCCTCCGTTGATGACCGGGTTGCGCCATAGATCCGTCCAGCTCACCGTGCCGCCCGCCTGCGGCACGGTCGCGCCAAACAGGTGCCCGGCGTCAACCGAGCCGCCGTCCAGCGGGCCGGCCATGCCGGCGTACATTTGTTCGCCACCCTGGGGCGAGTTGTAGCTGCCGCCGGCAGCAACCGAGCGTAGCTGGGCGTTGTTGTTGCAATATGGCCCCTGGTTCCCGTCGAGCATGGTGCTGATCAGGTTTCCGGCGCTCCAGCCGCCGGTCGCAGGCCCCAGCCACATGCGGCAGGTGCCCAGCAGGATGTTCGTCGGGTTCCCCGGATCAAGAATCCAGGGGGCCGGGTCGAGAAAGGCGTCCGTATCGTCCTCAACCTGCGTGCGGTCGATCGTCGGCGACGTGCCAAAGCTGCTCGCGTTGCAATTGCCCCCGTCCGGGCAGCTGAAAATGCCGACACCCTGCCCCACGTCGGCGTACC
>CAXTMW010000011.1:0-9326 GCA_964245455.1 uncultured Acidobacteriaceae bacterium | reverse complement strand
CCAGCTTGCCGGCGAGCTCGGTTCAATCGCGACATAGCTGCCTTCGCCCGTCAGCAGCTGCGGCCAGGGCCCGGTATTTGCCTGCGCGGCGCGGCTCTCGCTCGCCACAATGCCGAACTCGCCCATGCCCGCGAGCACGAGCGAACCATTGGACGGATTTACCGCGAAATGGCTGATCTCCGCCAGGGAACCCAGGCTGCCGTTCAGGTTCTGAAAATGGCTCGCATCGGCAGGGCTGCACACCGACCCTGTTTGGGAAACGTCGTCGATCGACCGCCACAGCCCGCCGTCGTTGCCGAAGTACACAAGCCCGACAGTCCCGGGAACCTGCTCGATCGCGTGCGTGGATGGCGCGACCTGCGCGGCCGCGCACGTTTGATCATTGGTGGTATTACGCCAGGTGCAACTATTTGCGAGCGAGCAGCGAAACACATCCTCGGTCCCTGCCAGCAAAATCGTGTCTCCCGGCGAAGCCACGGCGGAAAGCGCGAGGTTGTAATCCGCCTGCGCGATATGGCCGGGGTTTTGGGAGTCGTCCAGCGCGCTGTCGTTGATTTTCGTTCCGAAGGCAAACGTGCTTGAGGTGTTGCAGCTGCTCACCGCCGCCCCGGTCGACGAACACACGTCCTGGTACAGGCCGCCAAGAGCATTGCCATTTGCGTCGGTGCCGCCGTCAGCGTTGTTGATGTCGGTTGTCAGCGCAAAAGTATCGCCCGTTGCCGGCTGCACAGCCAGTGCTCCGCGGAAGATCGGGCAGCTCGGGCTGCCGGTCGACCCGGGCTGGGCCGGGCACACGGTGGTCGACAGGCCCGCGCCGGGCTGACCGGCCAGCCGCGTCCAGGTCACGCCGTCAGGCGAGGAATAGTACCCGTGGAAGCGAACCGCGGCCAGAAACAGGTTGCGCTTGGGGTTCCACACCACGGAGGTGACGGCATTGCCGGGCGGATAAGAATTCTTGCTGCTCGACTGCAGCACTTGATTCGTACCGTCGGTAATCGTCGATAAGCGCCAGGTTTGGCCCGCATCGGTGGAGTAGTACAACCCCATTTCTGCGTTCGTATCGCTGTTGACCAGCAAGCCTTCCAGCGACTGCGATACCGCGGCGACCACCAGGTTTTGGTTGGTCGTGCTCCAGGCAAAACCGGCGAAACCCGCGCCCCGAAAGCTGTAATGCTGCGAGTCGCTGCTGCTCTGGATCAGCGTCCACGAAGTGCCGCCATTGATCGACCGAAGCAACCCCACGCCGTAGTAAGAATCAAGCGCATCGTTGGGGTCGCCGGTCCCGGCAAGCACCACCTGCGAGCTCCCCGGCTGCACGGTCAATGCACCGATCGAAAGCGATGGGATGGAGGTGAAAGAGTTCGCGAAGGCTTGAATGTCATCCGTAAGCGGAACAAAAGTGGCCGCGCTGCCGGCCGCATTCGTGCTCTTCCACACGCCGCCCCCGGTTGCGCCAAGGTACAGCGTATTGCCGGCAGGGTCGCTCGGGTCGGCGGCCAGCGCGCTGACCCGCCCCGTGACCAGGCCGTACGCGGGTGTACTCAGCTGCGCCGGGCCGGCGGCCTGCCAGGTCGTATTGGAGAAGCCGGCCGGCTGCGCTTGCGGGCCCGTGCGGCTCGCCCTGCGAAGCGCGGCGGCGCCGGCGCGCGCCTTCAGCAGAGATTGTGCAACGGAACGTGTCGCCGGCGCGCTCGTATTTGGGGCAATGCCCCGCTGCCGAAGGAATCGTCGGTCGAGCTCATCCTGCCGTGCCGCCGGCGTGTTCGCCTGGGGCACAGCCGCGGCGATGCTGCCTGCCAGAAGCAGGAGGCACAGCGCACCGCGTCCGAGCGATCGCAACAGCATACAAGCCCTTCCATTCCAGCGCCGCAGGCAGCATAGCTGCCCGCGATCCCGCCTGGAACAGGCCCGCTTTCATGCTGCTTGGCGCGCCCGTCGTCGCGGGCGGACCGGGTCTGCGAACTTCTGCGATCCACCGGAGTCGTGAGCCCAGTATGGGACGGCTTTCCCGCGGACGATACATTACCGAAGTCGTCGGGGATTACCTCCGTTCTGCGCTCCCCCATTTGGGGTGCATACCATTCGGCAGGAAAACGGCCGTTCCCATCGCATCCAAGCGCGCAGGAGGCTGCCGCATGAAAGCTGTCGTGCTGGAAGAAACGCGCAGGATCGCCGTGCGCGAAGTGAAAGATGCCGAGATGGCGGAAACAACAGACGTGCTGCTGCGCGTTACCTCCAGCGCCATTTGCGGTACGGATCTGCACTTCTACGAGGGCCGCATGCGCGGCATCGAGGGCGGCATCATCGGGCATGAGCCGCTCGGCGTGGTCGAGGAGGTCGGCTCGGCGGTCAAAAACGTGCGAAAGGGTGATCGCGTCACTGTGCCGACCCACATCTGCTGCGGCTTCTGCGCCATGTGCGTCGCAGGCAACAGCTCGGCCTGCCTGACCACCAACCCCGGCGCGGCCGGCGGCGCCTACGGCTACCCCAACAAGGGCGGCTACCAGGGCGCACAAGCAGAGCTGCTGCGAGTCCCCCTGGCTGACGCGAACTGTCTGAAGCTGCCGGGTGAGCCGGGCGATCAGTGGGAGGACGACTTTGTGCTGCTGGCCGATGCCTGGACGACCGGCTACCATGCGGCCGCGATTGCCGAGGTCGGCCCCGGTGACACGGTCGCGATCTTCGGCGCAGGCGCGGTCGGGTTACTGGCCGCCTACTCGGCCAAGCTGCGCGGGGCCGCGCGCGTGTATGTGTTGGACGCTGTGAAAAAGCGGCTGGAGAAGGCAGGCGAGTTCGGAGCGACGCCCATAAACTTCCTTGAGGGCGATCCGGTAGAGCTGATCAAGGAACAGCAGGGAAAGTGGCGTGCGGGCGGCGCGTTCCGCAACGAGAAGCCTTTATCCGGCGTGACCTGTGCGATTGATGCGATCGGGTTTCAGGCGCGATCCCGAGAGGACTTCAGCAGGGAAGAGCCGCACTGGGTCACCGAGGCGATCGCCGAGTTGATCAACCCGGCCGGCCGTATCGCCGTGGTAGGTTTATGGCCGCCCAAAGACCCGAGCGGGCCCGAAAGCTCACTTCGCGAAGGCAAGTTACTGGTGCCGTGGGACAAGCTCTTTGGGAAGAACGTGCGCATCACCATGGGCCGCGATGACGACGAGCGCTGGAACAGCAAGCTGCGCGACATGATCCTCACCGGGGCCGCCAAGCCGAGCCGGATCGTGAGCCACCGGCTGTCTCTCGAGGAAGCGCCGGAGGCTTTTCACAAGTTCGCCGCCCGCGAAGACGGCTACATCAAGGTTGTTCTTAAACCGTGAAGGCGGCTTGCCGCCGAAAGACGTTCCATCTTGTGAAATCTACTCCAGCTGCTCTGTACGCCTTAAGACGGAGCAGAACTTGACTCGCTGAAATTCTTTCTGCGCGCCCATGAGCTGTTCAAGCATGGGCGTGGCATGGAGCAGGCAAGTGCACACGTTGTTACAGATCGGCGATGACCGTCACCTCATGGCAAGTCGGGGCTTTGTTCTGCAGCGAACGAGCCTGGCGGTCACCAGCTGCCATCCTCCACAGGCAAAAGACTTCCTCGACAGCTACTTCGACGTTATTCTTCTGTGCCACACCGTGGCTCACGTCAACGCGGAGCAGATCAAGCGCTACGTAGATCGTTTCTGGCCTGTAACCGCCGTAGTTCGTATCGCAGCCGAAACTGACATGCCCCCTGGGCCAGGAAGGCTAGTGGCCTATTTCCAGCGTCAGGGGAGCCCCGCGGCCCTCCTTGATCTTGTCGCGGGCCTGCTGCTTTCGCCGCTGGAAAAGGTGCGCGCCCGAGCATCTGTAACCGCCATTGACAGCAATCCTCGTCTAACAACCGAAATCCGTAGCCGGTTCGCTGTACGTCAAGGGCAGGGAAGCGCCGCCCAGATCGCTGCGGCTCCTTAACACTCCGTCCTCGCCGGTCCGCACCTTCGCCTGAGTCGATCCACTGCTTTGTAATCCTTGTTTATGCGAGCGATTGCCTACGTTCGCAAGGGAACATCCGCGTTTGCCTGTTTGGGCGAAACTGTTCACTGCCGGTAGCGGATTGCAATCTGCTCCACGCGGGTCTCGTTGCACTGCAACAGGCCTGCGATTGACTTTCGGAGGCAGAGCACGTTGGGTTTTCCAAACACAAACTCCATTCTCGACTCCCTTTCTCCCGCGACCAGAAGTGCCTTACTGCCTCGCATGCAGGCAGTCACGCTTCCCCACGGCACGGTGCTGTTCGAGCCCGAGGACGACCCCCAATACGCCCACTTCATCACCAGTGGGATCGCGTCCATCGTCACCATGATGGAAAGCGGCGGCCAGGTCGAGGTAGGGATCGCGGGGCGCGAAGGCCTGCCGGAAAGCCTGCACCTGCTTGGCCCTGAGCGGGCACAGACGCGGTGCATGATGCAGGTGAGCGGCACGGCTTTGCGCATCAACTTTCGCGCTCTTCAGCAGGACTTTGTCCAGTATGCGGACCTGCATAAGCTGCTGCTGCGCCACGTGCAGTATCAGACACTGGTGTTGTCACAATTAGCTGCCTGCAACCGGCTCCACGAGGTGGAAGAGCGGCTGGCGCGCTGGCTCGTGATGGTGGAAGCCCGGATCAACGAGCGAGTCATCCACATCACGCACGAGTTTCTCGGGGATATGCTCGGCACCCGCCGTTCTACCGTGACGCTGGTCGCCGGAGTGCTGCAGCGCAGCGGTCTGATCGAGCACTCGCGAGGCCAGGTGCGCATCCTCGACCAGCAAGGCCTTGAGGACGCGGCGTGCGAGTGCTTCGGCGTCATCCAGAGACTGTTCGTGAACTTGTACAAATAGAGCGCTCTCCCAGAAAAGGGCACTCTCCCTCTCTGTGGATTGCGCACTCTCTCTAAGATGGGTCATCCTGAGCGCAGCGAAGGATCTGCTTTTTGCTCCATCCAAGCGCGAAGAAGGCAGACCCTTCGTCGATCCACTCACGCTGCTGACCTCTCAGGCGATGTACGCGTTCAGTCGCCGAAGGCGCGCCCTTCGCGCACATTCTCTATATAGCGCTTTGAATTGAATTTCCTGCCGGTTGAGGCGCCCGACATGTAGCGCACCTTGCCGAAGATCGGCCGCTCGCCCCAGGGCCGGTCATGCACGCCGCAAATGGCCCAGGCGATATTCGCGTAGCCATTCGGGTCGCGCCCGTCGAGGAAGTAGCGGTCGTTCAGGTACACGCAGGTATCAAACGCCTCGGCAGCAGTTGGGCTCCACTCCAGAATCTTTTTGGCCCAGTACATGCGCAGTACATTGTGCATCCAGCCGAAGTCGACCATGCTTTTCTGCGCGGCGTTCCACATATCATCGTGCGTTTCCTGCCGCGCCATTTGCTCGCGTGTGTACAGTTGCGGCCGCGGATCGCGGGCATGCTTCCTGATCGTTTCGCGCGCCCACTCGGGCGCACAGCCGATGTTGTCGTACTCCGGCACAAAGCGGACAAAGTTGACGCACAACTCGCGCCAGGCCAGCACCTCGGCGTAGTACGCGTCGCGCGCTTCGGGGGTGCAGTTGCCGGCTTTTACGGCATCCTCAATCGCGCGGCAAATGGTCAGTGTGCCGAGGTGGCCAAAGTGCAGGTAAGGCGAGATGCGGCTGGTGCCGTCGCGCTCCGGGTGATTCCGCACCGAGTCATAATCTGTCATCTTCTCGGTGACAAATGCCGCCAGCAGCTTTTCCCCGGCGCGGGTGCCGCCGGTAAAGCTTTCCACTGGGCCCACGGAGCGGTCAAACGGCTCGCCCCAGCCTTCCGTAATGTCGTTGCCGACGCGAAAGCTTAGGAAGCCCTGTGGGCGCTCCCAGCTGTGCTTCGCCTTCTCCGGCGCCTGCCAGGTTAAAAACTTCGGCAGCTCCCGAAAGAACTTCGGGCGAAAGTGCACCGCGGCATAGTAGTGCTTATCGAAAGTGTTGGCGGGCACAATGCTGTCCGCGTCTACCGTCCAGTACGGCACATCCACGCGATGCGCAAACACCTGCCGCCAGCGTTCCGGCTCGCGCATCGGGTTCTCGTCGGCGATCACGGCGGCCGCGCCGAGTTCGACGACCAGTTTTTCCAGCGCATTGTCGGGCGGCCGCCGTACGATGAACTCCACATTGCGCTCGTGGAGGTCGTGTTCGGCGTCGACCAGACCTTGGCTCAGAAAGTGGTAGTGCCGCCAGTTCGCGTGCGGAAAGTTGTTGATCGCGGAAAAGAACGCGACCACCGGCAGCCCCAGCTCATTGCCAAGCTCAATCGCGATGTCGAGTGCCGGGTTATCGATGCCTCGCTCGGCCCGCTGCATCCAGTAGATGACGCACTTCGCATCGCGGGGCGGCTCCCCGCCGCGCCTCACGGTCACCCGCGCGTTGGTCGCGATGCGGTTGAGCGCCTCCGGCATGGGCCCGGTTACCGGTGCGTCGTGTACTTGCGTGCGCACCGGGCCGCGGGCCTCCACCTTCGCAGAGGGCGCTGCTTTCTTCGCCGCCTCGGCTTTAGGACCTTTGCTCTTACCTGCGGCTGTCTGCGCGGCCGCGCTCGCCGCACCGCCGTTTGCCGCTCCAGCGGTTTTCTTTTCCGAACCTTCCGTCATGAGTCCCCCCATGCTGTGCGATGCTGCCCGCAGCCTGGGCCGCAAGCGCCGCTTGTTTACCGGACCGAAGGCCGGCTGTCGCTACACTGGATCGATGGTAGACGGCCGACGAGCGCCCGGTTACGACGTTGCGGCTGCCCGCAGCGCGCTCGCTGCCGCCGACCCTAAACTTGCCGCGCTGATGGAGCGTGCCGGCCCCTACACGCTTCGGCTCAAAAGCCAGCACTCACCGTTTGAAGCCCTGCTGGAGGCGATCCTGTCGCAGCAGCTGCACGGCGCGGCCGCCCGCGCCATCCTGCACAAGCTGCTCAAGCTGTTCGGCGACATCCATCCCACCCCGGAGCTGCTGCTGGCGCAGCCTGACGAAGCTCTGAGAGCCGCCGGTCTGTCGAAAAACAAAATGCTCGCCCTCCAGGATCTCGCCCGTAAAACGCTCGACGGCACCGTGCCTGGGCTCGCGACGATCCGCCGACTGCCCGATGACGAAATCGTAGCCCGGCTGACCGAGGTGCGCGGCGTGGGCCGCTGGACGGCGGAGATGCTGCTGATGTTCCGACTGGGCCGGCCCGATGTGCTGCCGCTAAGCGACTACGGTGTGCGCAAGGGTTTCGCGCTGACGTTTTCCCGGCTGCCGGCGCGCGTGCTCCGCGCACGTACCTTTGATACCGCGCTGCTTGGCGACCCAAAGATGATGGCGCGGCGCGGCGAGCGCTGGCGGCCGTGGCGCTCGGTGGCAAGCTGGTATCTGTGGCGCGCGTGCGACTTGCACGGCAAGCCCATGGATGTGCCGCCCGCGGCCTGACGGGCGCACAATCAAGACAGAAAGGCAAGACCATGACGAAGACCGGCAATCGATACCTCCTGGTGCATGGCCACTTCTACCAGCCGCCGCGCGAGAACCCATGGCTTGAAAGCGTGGAAACGCAGGACTCCGCCGCACCCTTCCATGACTGGAACAGCCGCATCACTTCCGAGTGCTACGCCCGCAACGGAGCCTCGCGTATCGTCAACACGCGCAACGAGATTTTGCGCATCGTCAACAACTATGCGCAAATGAGCTTCAACTTCGGGCCGACGCTGCTTTCCTGGCTTGCAGAACACGCTCCGCTCACGTACCGGACGATCCTGGACGCGGACCAACTCAGCGCCCAACGCTTTTCGGGCCACGGCTCGGCCATGGCGCAGGTCTACAACCACATCATCATGCCGCTGGCGAGCCGCCGCGACAAAGAGCTGCAGGTGCGTTGGGGCATCGCCGACTTCCGGCATCGGTTCAGCCGCAAGCCCGAAGGCATGTGGCTTGCGGAAACCGCGGCGGACACGGAAACGCTGGAGGTTCTGGCGGAGCATGGAATCCTGTTTACCGTGCTCGCGCCAAACCAGTGCGCGGCGGTGCGGCCGCTCGGTACGCCCCAGGCGGCCTCGGCGATGCCGCCCGAAACCCCCTGGCAGCCGACTCCGAACGATTCCGTAGACTCGCGCCGGCCGTACCGCGTCCACTTGCCCAGCGGCCGCGCGCTCACTGTCTTTTTCTACGACGGCGCGCGCTCCCGCGCCATCGCTTTCGAGCGCCTGCTCGACTCGGGCGAAGGCTTTGCGCAGCGCATGGCCTCGGGTTTCAGCGGGCCGGCGCCCGTAGAGCCGGAGCTGGTCCACGTCGCGACCGACGGCGAAAGCTACGGGCACCACCACCGCTTCGGCGAAATGGCTCTGAGCTATGCCTTCCAGTACACCGAAGCGCAGCAGCTCGCGACCGTTACGAACTACGGTGAATATCTTGCGCACTTCCCTCCCACCTTCGAGGCGCGCATCGTGGAAGCAACCAGCTGGAGCTGCGCGCACGGCGTGGAGCGCTGGCGCTCAGACTGCGGCTGCAATGGCGGCCGCGCCGGCTGGAACCAGCGCTGGCGTGCTCCGCTGCGAGCCGCACTCGATGGGCTGCGCGATGCGGTCGCACCCCGGGCCGCGAAGCTCGGCGCGCAGTTGTTTAAAGACTGGGACGGCGCGTGCGACCGGTACATCGATGTGATTCTCGACCGCGAGCGGGCCGGTGCTTTTCTGGCCGCCGAGCAGGCGCGCACGCTCAGCGAGAGCGAGCAGGTGCAGGCGTTGCAACTGCTGGAGCTGGTGCGCGAAACGCAGCTGATGTATACGAGCTGCGGCTGGTTTTTCGACGACATCTCGGGCATTGAAACGCTGCAGATCATCGCCTACGCCGCACGCGCACTCGAGCTTGCGGGAGCACTGTTCGGCGCCGAGGGCGCGGCGCTGGAGCCCGCCTTCGTAGCGATCTTGGCCGAGGCGCGCAGCAACGTGGACAGCGAAGGCACCGGCGCCGATATCTACCGCAATCATGCGGCCGCTCTGCGAGTTGGTCTCGAGCAGGTCGCCGCGCACTTCGCCATTTCATCCGTGTTCCGAAATTATCCCGAGCACGCAAGGGTGTTCGCCTTCGACATCCACACGCTGGCACACGAGGTGCAAAACTCGGGGCGAGGACGCCTGCTGGCGGGTGAGGCCGAGATCCGCTCGACGCTTACCTGGGAGCGGGAACGGCTTTTCTACAGCGTGCTTCATTTCGGAGACCAGAACATTGCCGCGGGCGTCAAGCTTTCGAAAGGCAGCGAACTCGCGTCCCACGAACGCTTCAGCGCGGACGCGCAGGCGGCCATGCTGCGGGCGGACCTGCCCTTGGTAAATAGTATG